>CAJVXR010000008.1 GCA_913009535.1 uncultured Flavobacteriales bacterium
GGTGTCATTAAAGGAATCAATTCAGAGTTTTCGTCAACGTCAATTAATGACAAGTTGTCAATATTAAATAAGTTTCTGTTAGCCATATTGTTATTTATAAAAAAAATAAAAGATTTTGGTTTTCCAAACATCTAAAAATCAGAGAAAAACAAAAAAATTATGTATCAAATTCAATTATATAATTCAATATCTATGCCAAGAAGAACTAAGCTTTTATTTTTTTATTTAATTTAACTAATAGGAAAGCTCCTATGAAAAAGAAAGTCATAAAAAACAACATTGAGTTTCTCATACTTCCAGTAATTTGATCAATTGCTCCAAAAAGTAACATACCAATAACTATACTAACTTTTTGAGTTACATCGTAAAAACTAAAAAAAGATGTGGTACTATCTGTTTTAGGAAGAAACTTTGAGAAAGTTGATCTAGATAAGGCCTGGATACCACCCATCACTAAACCTACTAGTCCAGCTGCAATATAAAATTCATTAGATGACTCAATAAAATATCCGTAAAAACATAAAACCGCCCATAATAAGTTTAAAATTATTAGCGTAGATATATTACCATATTTTTCCGAAATTTTAGCGCTAACTAGTGCTCCAACTATAGCTACTAATTGAATAAGTAGTATACTAATAATTAGTCCCCCAGTTTTTTCACCTTCTGCCCATATAATTTCTTGTTCTCCAAAATATATCGCAACTAAAATAACAGTTTGTAAAGCAATACTATACATGAAAAATGCTATAAGGTAACTTTTCAAATAAGAGTGTGATTTCACTATTACCCATACCTTGTAAAGCTCTTTAAAACCATTAAAAACAATCTTACTATTAAATTTTGAGGTTGTATTTCTACTAGGTAAATAATAAAAAGTATACAAACTAAACACAAACCACCAAATACCAACTGTTATAAAAGATATTTTCATAGCCATTATGGGGGCCTGAACATTATTATCTGAAACTATTCCAAAAGAGTCAGGGAAATTAACCATTAAAAGGTTAAAAACTAATAGAATTACACTTCCAAAATAACCCAATGAATATCCTTTAGCACTTATTGCATCTTGTTGGTTCTTAAAAGCTATCTCAGGTAAATAAGAGTTGTAAAATGCTAAACTACCCCAAAAACCAATCATTGCAAAGAAATAATATGCAAGACCAAGAGTTAAGTTATCAATTTCAAACCAGTATAAAGAAATAGTAGAAATAGAACCCATAAAGCAGAAAAACTTCATAAAAGCTTTACGCTTGCCTGTATAATCCGCAATACCAGACAAAATGGGTATAGCTACAACCAAGAACATGAAAGCTATAGCTGTGACAAAACTAATTAAAGCAGTGTTTTTAAAATTAAAACCTAAGAATTCAATGTATTTGTTACTTTCGGTAATAAAGCCATAATATATTGGAAAAACTGCAGTTGATATTACAAGTGGATAGACTGAATTAGCCCAATCATAGAATGCCCAAGCATTTAATAATTTTTTATCTCCTTTTTGATATATTTTCATAAAAATAAAATACTTTTGCCTAATATAATATTTCTATTAAACAAATAGTACTATAACTATATATAATAAATAATTACTTGTATGAAAAATTATACACAAATATTACTAATTCTTTTAACTACATCTTGTGGAATATTATTAGTTAACTTTACTTCACAACAAACAAAATCTCAGTTAAATAAATCAATTAAAATAACAAACGACTATAAAGTGAAAAAGACAAAAGAAGAATGGAAAAAAACTCTAAATGATGAAGAATACAGAGTTTTAATAGATAAAGGAACTGAATACCCTGGAAGTGGTGAGTATAATATTCACATGAAAGAAGGTGTTTATAATTGTAAAGGTTGTAATAACCCACTATTTACAAGTGACCAAAAATTTGAATCTGACTGTGGATGGCCAAGTTTTGATAATGCTATTGAAGGTAGTGTTGAGTATAAAAAAGATAATACTCTAGGAATGTCAAGAGTAGAAATACTTTGTACAAATTGCGGAGGACACTTAGGCCATATTTTTAATGATGGCCCTACGGAGTCAGGAAAAAGATATTGTGTAAATTCAGTTAGTATTGACTTTAAAAATTAAAAGATATGAGTAATTATGATGTGATTGTATTAGGTAGTGGTCCTGGTGGATATGTTACTGCTATTAGAGCTTCTCAGTTAGGTTTAAAGACTGCAATTGTCGAGAAAGAAAGTTTAGGAGGCGTTTGTTTAAACTGGGGATGTATTCCAACAAAAGCATTGTTGAAATCAGCTCAAGTTTTTGAATACTTAAAACATGCAAAAGATTACGGCCTTGAAGTTTCTGAATTTTCAAAAGATTTTAACGCTGTTGTTGATAGAAGTAGAAATATTGCTGGCGGAATGAGTAAAGGTGTTACTTTTTTAATGAAAAAAAATAAAATTGATGTTATAAAAGGTTATGGTAAACTTAAAGCTGGTAAAATTGTTGATGTTGATGGAGTAGATTATTCAGCTAATCATATTATAATTTCTACAGGTGCAAGATCTAGGGAATTACCATCTATTCCACAAGATGGTAAAAAAATTATTGGATATAGACAAGCTATGACATTAAAAAAACAACCGAAGTCTATGGTCATTGTAGGTTCTGGAGCTATAGGAGTTGAATTCGCTTATTTTTATAATTCAATGGGGACTGATGTTACTATTGTTGAATATTTACCAAGTATTGTTCCTATTGAAGATAAAGACATCTCAAAAGAGTTAGAAAAATCATTCAAAAAAAGTGGAATAAAAGTTATGACATCTTCAGAAGTATTATCTGTTGATACATCAGGAAAAGGAGTTACCGCAAAGGTTAAAACTTCTAAAGGTGAAGAAACTCTTAGTGCAGATATTATATTATCTGCCGTTGGAATTAAAACAAATATTGAAAACATTGGTCTTGAAGAAGTTGGAATAGCAGTAGATAGAGATAAAATACTTGTTGACAAATATTATGGCACTAACATCCCTGGTTATTATGCTATAGGAGATGTTACTCCTGGTCCTGCATTAGCTCATGTTGCTTCGGCAGAAGGTATTTTATGTGTTGAAAAAATCTCAGGACATGATGTTGCGCCAATAGATTACGGAAATATTCCTGGGTGTACATATTGTTCTCCTGAAATATCAAGTGTTGGTTTAACAGAACAACAAGCTATTGATAAAGGTTATGAAATCAAGGTTGGTAAATTCCCGTTTTCAGCTTCTGGAAAAGCAAGTGCGTCAGGAACAAAAGAAGGCTTTGTGAAAGTTATCTTTGATGCGAAATATGGAGAATGGTTAGGATGTCATATGATTGGCGCTGGAGTAACTGACATGATAGCAGAAGCAGTTTTAGGAAGGAAATTAGAAACTACTGGGCAAGAAGTTTTAAAGACTATACATCCTCATCCAACAATGAGCGAGGCTGTTATGGAAGCAGTAGCTGCTGCTTATGATGAGGTAATACACCTATAAGTTAATAAAACTACTTAAAGCTAAACCATAACTTTTCAAACCAAAACCTAGGATAACTCCTTTAGCATGAGGAGATATAAATGATACATGTCTAAACTCTTCTCTTGAATATGTATTCGAAATATGAACCTCAATAACAGGTGAGGTAATTGAAGCTACAGCATCACCGATTCCAACTGAAGTATGTGTGTATGCAGCAGCATTTAAAATTATACCGTCAAAATCAAAACCAACTTGATGTAGTTTATCTATTATCTCTCCTTCAATATTTGATTGAAAATAAGTAATAGAAATAGTTGGAAATTTATCTTTTTGCTCGGCAATAAAATCCTCAAAATTAATGTCACCATAAATTTCAGGCTGTCTTTTACCTAGAAGATTCAAGTTTGGTCCATTAATAATAATAATTTTTTTCACCTTGTAAATGTATCAAAAATTGTTAAATTAATAAATAGAACTAATAATATTTATTTTTATCAGTTTTGATTAACTTGTAGTTATGAATTGGACTAATGCAATTAATGATTTTATTGATTATCTAAAAATAGAAAGAGGCTTTTCATTTAATTCTATATCTAGCTATAAAGAAGACATTACTAAATTTAGAAAATTTATAAATAACTCTAAAAACCCATTAGAAATAAATGCAGATGATATTAAAGGATTTTTAAATAATATTTCTAAAGAACTAAATTCGACTTCACAGTCAAGGATTATTTCAGGTTTAAGAAGTTTTTTTGAATTTTTAATATTTGAAAAATATATAAAAGACAATCCACTGAACCTAATTGAATCTCCTAAAACATCTAGAAAACTTCCTGATGTACTTTCTTTGGAAGAAATAGATGTTTTAATTTCTAAAATAGACTTATACAAAGAGCAAGGAGAAAGGAATTTAGCAATTATAGAGTTACTTTATGGATGTGGAATACGAGTTAGTGAGTTAGTAGATTTGAAAATATCGGATTTATTTTTTGAAGAAAATTTCATAAAAGTTACTGGTAAAGGCAATAAGCAGAGGTTAATACCAATTGGAAATTTAACCAAACAAAAAATTAACAATTATCTAAATAATTCTAGAAATAAAGTTAAAGTAATAAACACTTTTAATGATCATGTGTTTTTAAATAGAAGAGGTAAAAATTTAACTAGAGCAATGATTTTCACTATCATAAAAAAATTAGCAGAAAAAGCAAACTTTAGCAAATCAATATCTCCTCATACTTTCAGACATTCTTTCGCAACACATCTATTGGAAAATGGTGCAGATTTAAGGACGATACAGCAATTATTAGGGCACGAAAGCATAACTACCACAGAAATTTACATGCATTTAGATAACAGGTACCTTAGCGAAGCATTAAACAAATTCCACCCTAGAGCTTAATGTTTTGAGATATTAAGGATTAATTATTTAGCAATGTTAACCGCTCGTGTTTCTCTAATAACGGTTACTTTAACCTGTCCAGGATATGTCATATCTGTTTGAATCTTTTGAGAAATATCAAAAGATAGTTTGGAAGCAACTTCATCATCTACTTTCTCACTTTCAACTATAACACGAAGTTCTCTTCCTGCTTGTATTGCATAGGCTTTTTGGACACCATTATAGTCAAGAGCAATTTCTTCTAAGTTTTTTAATCTTTCAATATAGGAATCTAAAACCTGTCTCCTGGCTCCTGGCCTAGCTCCTGAAATAGCATCACAAACTTGAACTACTGGAGATAATAAAAATTTCATTTCAATTTCATCGTGGTGAGCTCCAATCGCATTACAAACTTCTTCTTTCTCTCCAAATTTTTCTGCCCACTGCATTCCTAGTATTGCATGTGGAGTTTCCGCATCTTTTTCAGAAGATGGAACTTTACCTATATCATGTAATAAACCAGCTCTTTTCGCTAATTTTGCGTCAATTCCAAGCTCTGCTGCCATAATACCACAAAGCTTAGAAACTTCTCTAGAATGTTGTAGTAAGTTTTGTCCATAAGAAGATCTGTATTTCATTCTTCCTACAACTTTAATTAACTCAGGATGTAAGCCGTGGATACCTAAATCAATAACAGTTCTTTTTCCAATTTCAATAATTTCTTGATCAATTTGTTTTTCCGTTTTCTTTACTATTTCTTCGATTCTTGCAGGGTGTATTCTACCATCTGTAACTAGTTTATGAAGTGATAATCTTGCAATTTCTCTTCTAATAGAATCAAAACAAGATAATATAATTGCTTCTGGAGTATCATCAACAATAATTTCAACTCCAGTAGCTGCTTCTAAAGCTCTAATATTTCTTCCCTCTCTACCTATAATTCTTCCCTTTACATCGTCAGATTCAATATTAAAAACGGAAACACAATTATCTATTGATTCTTCAGTTCCTATTCGTTGAATGGTATTAATAATAATTTTTTTTGCATCTTGTTCAACGGTCATTTTAGCTTCCTCCATTCTATCTTGGATGAATTTCATAGCATCAGTTTTAGCTTCATCTTTTAAAGAGTCAAGAAGCTGTTCTTTAGCATCTTCTTCAGAAAGACCTGAAATAACTTCTAATTGTTTAATTTGATTGATTCTGCTTATATCTAACTCGCTTTTTTTCTTATCAAGGCTAGCTAATTTTTTATCAAAATCTTTGGATTTCGACTCTAAATCTAAGTTTAGATCAGATTGTATTTTCAATAATTTTGATGCTTTAGCATCTTTTTCATTGACCATACGTTCTAAAGATTTCATTTTATCTTCTCTTGAATATATTACTTTCTCGTGCTCTGATTTAAGTTCAATAAATCTTTCTTTTGCCTGTAACATTTTATCTTTTTTCAAAGATTCACCTTCTTGGTTTGCTGATTTTAAAATAATTGAAGCTTCTGTGTTCGCGTCTTTTATTATTTTAGTAGCATTTGATTTTTCAAATATTTTTGCTATTACAAAACCTACTAAGATTCCGCAAATTAAAAATATTACCGTTGTTGTTGTAAATTCCATAATTGTTAAGTTATTAAATAAAAATACCTACGATAGCTATGGTTTTGTATAAACTCCTTTAAATCAAGTTTAAGGCTAATAAGTTGATCAAAGATCTGATCTAGTCAGCACAATTTTACAACTTAAACTCACCTTTTTTAAAAGAATAAGTGTTGAGTTTATCAAAAAAACTAAAGTAGGTAGTTTTAATATTAAAAAATCAAGAAATAGTCTCACTAATTAATTCATTTAACTCTTTTAATTTTATCTCAAAAGATTTATTTGAATTACTATTATCAATTGACCTTTGTTTTGTTTTTGATGCAAATTGTAAAGCACACATAGCTAAAACGTCTTGCTTATCATTAACTGAGTAACTTTGTTCTAATTGTTTTATCATATTGTTAATGTCTAACGCAGCTTTCCTTAGGCCTTCCTCTTGAGAAGGATCTATAGTAAGTGGGTAAATTCTATTAGCAATAGATAATTTTATTTTTAACTTTTCCATTTAGAAACTAAGTTTATTCGGTTAACTGAGATATGCAATAATCAATTTCTCTAATCAATGAATTTATTTCTAGTTTTGTATCTTTTGTACTATTATTACTACCTGAAATAGTATTAGCAATTTTAAGGGATTTATATTTTTCTTCACATAAATCAATCAAATTAGATTTTGCAGCATCTTGATTTTTAAGTAATATTAATTCATCTTGAAGTTCATTATTCTTAATCTGAAGGTTTGATATCTTATCTAAAGATCTTCTAATGTTCTTCTCTAATGATTCAACTATATTGTCTAAATCTTGCATCCTATAATTAAAAATACTATTGTAACAAAGTTAACATAGATATTAGAACTAACACTTCTTTTTATAAAAAATATGTTAAGAAGTTACATAAATTATAATATTTTTACATTTCAATTATATTATGAAAAATTCATTTTTTTATCTATTTTTTTTATTAGCAAGTATATGTATCTACTCTCAAAGAATCAATAATAATCCTCTTGGTTTTGAATCTATTTTGTCTGGAACTTTTGGAGAACTAAGATCAAATCATTTTCATTCAGGTTTAGACATTAAAACAAAAGGTAAAGAAGGCGCTAAAGTTTTTTCTGTAAACGAAGGATATGTAAGTAGGATTAAGATATCTAGGGGAGGGTATGGAAAAGCTATTTATATTAAACACCTTGATGGCACTACTTCAGTCTATGCACATTTACAAAAGTTTTCATCTAAGATCGATAGCATAGTAAAGAAATTACAATACAAAAATGAAAATTACGAAATTGAGTTTTTCCCTGCTGTTAATGAAATAAATATTTCAAACAATGAAATCATTGCATATTCTGGTAATACAGGAGGCTCTAGCGGTCCACATCTTCATTTTGAAATAAGAGACATTAACCAAAAGCCGTTAAATCCTTTAGATTATGGAATTAATGTTACTGATACAAAAGCACCAAATCTCAAAGCGTTAAAATTGTATAAACTGCATAAAAATAGCGAGATTCTGTCCTCCAGAAATCTATCTTTTTATAAATTAAGTAACAATAAATATATTACAGACACTATTTATGATACAGGTGATATAGGTTTTGGGGTTCAAGCCTTTGACCGACAAGATCTAGCAAATAATAAAAATGGAATATATAAACTTAATACTTTTATAAATCTAGATACAATTTTAAAAGTAGCTTTTAATAAATTTTCATTTGACGAAACAAAACACATAAATAGATTAATCGATTATTCAGAATTTAAAAAAAATAAAAAGAGATTTATAAAATTATTTATTCAAGAAAATAATCCGCTATCTGTATTTAAAAAAGAGTTGAATAAAGGGGTGATTGAGCTTAAAAGAGATAGTAGCTATATATTTAGAATAGAACTCGTTGATTTTAATAATAATTTAGCTGAAATTATTATTCCAATAAAAGAAAAAGAATCTAAAACTAAAAATATAGATGCTGAAGTAGTCAAAATAGAAGACATTAATAAAAAGTTTATTAATATAAATAAGAAATATTTTATCTCCAAAAACAACTCTTCAATTTCAATTGATAAAGAATCTTTTTATTCTAGTATTTTTCTTAAAATAGATAGTAAAATCGATACTCTAACTATAAACAGTGATACAATTCCTTTAATCAAATCATTGAGAATAAAATTCAAAAAAACTACTTTCAATAACTCATACATAGGAAAACTAATTAAAAAATCTAATAAAAGCAGTTTTGTCTCATCAAATGTTAAGGGAGATTCTATTGTAGCTTATACAAAGAGTCTTGGGACTTATATCTTGGCAAGAGACACAATTAATCCTACGATAAATCCGTTAGGATTTAATAAGAATGATTGGATAAGTGATCTAACCTACTTAAAATTTCAAATAAAAGATAAACAAACCGGTATCAAAAATTACAGAGCAACCATAAATGGTAAATGGATTTTAATGGAGCCATTTAATAAAAATGGGGTTATTCGTTATAATTTTGGTGATAACATATCTAATACGACTAAAAACATTTTTAATCTTGAAGTTTCTGACAATGTTGGAAATACTTCTTTTTATGAAACTGTTTTTTATAGAAAAACAAACTAATTCATGTTAAGAAATAAAGTATATATCTTACTAATAATATTTTTATTACCAATAGTGTGCCTATCTCAAAAGAGTTATATAAAGGGAGTTGTTTTAGACATTAATAATAATCCAATTGAAAACGTCAATATAACATCAACTTCTAAAGAAGTCAAAAATGGTGTTACTACAAATATTAATGGTTTTTATTCTATTGAAATTGATGCTCTTGAAGATGTTCATATTATTTATTCTCATGTTAATTACAAAAACATCTCTTACAAAATTAACTTAAAAATAAATGAAGTGTATGAATTTTACCCTGTAATGGATCAAAACATTGAACAGATTGAAGAAATTATACTAAACTCAAATCAAAGAAAAAAACTTAAAAGTATAGTTAATATAAATCCACAAATTATTAGAACAATTAAAGGCGCTCAACCTGGGATTGAAAATTTATTAAAAACACTACCTGGAGTTAATATATCTAATGAGTTGAGCACTCAATACTCTGTTAGAGGAGGCAACTTTGATGAAAACTTAGTCTATGTTAATGGAATAGAGATATACAGGCCTTTTTTAGTTAGATCAGGACAACAAGAAGGACTAAGTTTTGTTAACTCTAATCTGATTAAAAATATAAACTTTTCAGCTGGGGGTTTTCAATCAAAATACGGGGATAAACTATCTTCAGTTTTAGATATCGAGTATAAAAACCCAAAATCAAATAATATTTCAGCCGGTTTAAATTTGCTTGGAGGGAATTTAACGTTAGAAAGCATCTCTAAAGATGCTAAAACTTCAAATATCTTAGGAATTAGATACAGAGATAATAGTATGCTTGTAAATTCAAGGGAAACAGCAACAAACTACAATCCAAAGTTTATTGACATTCAAAATTTTTTAACTACTAATTTTAATGAAAAATTAAGTTTAAATTTTTTAACCTATATGTCAGTTAATAATTACAACTTCAAACCTGAAATAAGACAGACTAATTTTGGAACACTTGATGAACCTATTGCATTAATAGTTAATTATGATGGACAGGAAAAAGACAAGTATCAAACATTGTTTGGTGCTGCAAAATTGAATTTTAAGTTGTCTAATAAAATAGATTTGTCCTTAATAACTTCTGCTTTTCAAACAAGTGAAAAAGAATATTTTGATATACTTGCTAAATACAGGCTTGGAGAGGTTAATAATAATATTGGAGATGAAAATTTAGGTGATGTTGAATTCTCAGAAGGAATTGGCAGCCAGCTCAATCATGGTAGAAATAATTTAAACGCCTTAATTTTCAATATCGAACATAAGGGTAATTATAAAAATAACGATAATAATTTTGAATGGTCTGTAAAGTTAACTAGAGAAGATATTAAAGATAGAATTGTAGAGTGGGAAGTAATTGATTCTACAGGATACTCAATTGACCCACCTTTTTTTGAAACTATTGGAGATCAACCATATACTCCAAATGAAGGTCCAATTGTACCTTATCAAAATATAAGAAAGACTAACCAAACAAAAACTAATCGAATTCAGTCTTATTTTCAGTGGAGTAAAAACTCCAACTTAGGTTCTTCAGAAATATACACAAATGCTGGAGTTAGAATTCATGGATGGTCAATTGACAGTAATAAAACCAACTTCATATTCAGTCCAAGATTTCAATTAGGCATTAAACCAGACTGGAAAAAAGATATAATATTTAAATTAAGTGGTGGTGTATATTATCAGCCACCTTTTTATCGTGAGCTAAGAGATTATAGCGGTGAAATAAATTATGATGTAAAAGCGCAAAAATCAATACAAATTGTTGCATCTAATGAATACAGTTATAAGCTTTGGAATAGACCATTTAAGTTAACATCAGAGGTCTATTACAAAAATATGAGCGATATAAACGCCTATACAGTTGATAACGTTAGAATTCGATACTTGGCCAACAACAATACTAAAGCATATGCATACGGCCTTGATATAAGGCTAAACGGTGAATTTATTAAAGGAACCGAATCATGGTTTAGTTTCGGATATTTAAATACTAAGGAAAATATTGATAATCAAGGGTTTATTCCTAGACCATCTGATCAAAGATTAAAGTTTGGAATTCTTTTTCAGGATTACATACCTAATATTCCGGATTTAAAAATGTATTTAAATTTAGTTTATAATTCTGGAGTTCCAGGTGGAGCACCTAGTTATTCTAATACCTATAATTACCAAAATAGACTTCCAGATTATAAAAGAGCGGACCTAGGAATATCATACATAGTTATTAACGAAAATAAAACTTACAAAAAAAGCTGGAAAAAGCACTTTACTGAACTTAGTATTGGATTAGAAATATTTAATATGTTTGATATGCAGAACTCAATAACTAATACTTGGGTTAGAGATATCTATTCAAAAAGACAATACTCAATACCAAATTACTTAACACCTAGAATATTAAATTTAACAATAGACGTAAAACTCTAAAATTATTCTTTTATTAATTCATTTAGTTGAGTAACAACATAGTCTATCTGTTTTATAGTATTGTAAATACTAAAAGAGAATCTAAGTGAAACAAATTTATTTTGATCTACTGTAAGAACATTATTTAAAACGTGAGAACCTGCATCTGCCCCACTCTGACAAGCACTACCTTTAGAACAAGCTATTCCTTTCATATCAAGTTGAAACAGAAATAATGCTGACTTTTCTTTACTAATAGGAAATCTAACATTGACTAAAGTGTAAGTAGAATCATCAAGATTAGAACTTAAACCATTAAACTCTACACCTTTAATAACATTCTTTAACCGATCAATAAAATAAGATTTAATTTTTTTTATATGATCAACCTCTTTTTCCATTTTATTAATAGAGATATCAAGTGCTTCTGACATACCTACAATATTATGCACACTTTCAGTTCCAGCTCGACAACCTTTTTCTTGTGAACCTCCAAAGATTAAAGGTTTTATTGGATTCGTGTTTTTTACATACGCAAAACCGATTCCTTTAGGCCCATGAAATTTATGTGCACTTGCAACTATGAAATCTATATCTAAAAGAGATAAATCTAATTTATAGTGCCCTACGGATTGTACGGTGTCACTATGAAATAGAGAATTGTATTTTTTACACAAATCAGATACTAAGCTCATATCTAAAATATTACCTATTTCATTATTTATATGCATTAAGCTAACTAGAGTCTTTGATTGTGAGGATTTTAATATTAATTCTAAATCAGCATAGTCAATATTTCCAAAGCTATCTAATTTAACATATGAAATTTCGATAGGGTAATCTACTTTTAATTGATCTAATGTATGCGTTACAGCATGGTGTTCAATTTTACTAGAAATTAAATGCTTAACACCCAAGTCTCTTACTGCACTTCTTAAAATACAATTATCAGCTTCGGTTCCACCAGACATAAAAATAATTTCAGATGGAGAAACATTTAAATGACCAGCTATTTTTTTCCTTGAAGATTCGATTAATGTTCTCGAACTTCTACCAAAACTATGAGTAGACGAAGGATTACCGTAATAATTCTTAGACACTTGAAGCATTTTATCAATAACTTTATCTCTTATTTGAGTAGTGGCAGCGTTATCTAGGTATACAGAATTCATTAATTATGAGTTAAAGTTTATATTTCAAATTCTTTTAAAGTTTTCTTAATAATAGATAAAGCATCCATAAGCTGATCTTTCGTAATTATTAGAGGCGGTGCAAATCGAATAATATTTCCATGTGTTGGCTTTGCTAAAAGACCCTTAGAAGACATGGACTTACATATGTTTAAAGCAGTCTCGCTTTCTTCTGAATCATTTATGACTATAGCATTTAATAATCCCTTACCTCTAACAATTCTAGCTATACCACTAGTTTTAATGTATTCATTAATTTCAGATCTAAAGAGTTTCCCTAAAGATTCTGCATTTTCAACTAACCCATCTTCTTTAACAACTTCCAAAGCAGCAATTGCAACTTTACAACCTAAAGGATTTCCACCATAAGTAGACCCATGCTCTCCTGGTTTAATTGTAAGCATAACTTCATTAGATGCTAAGACTGCTGAAACTGGAAAAACACCTCCGGAAAGAGCTTTACCTAAAATAAGTACATCTGGCTTAAAACCATGGTGATCACAACATAGCATCTTTCCTGTTCTAGCAATACCAGTTTGAACTTCATCTGCTATAAATAATACATTATGCTCTTTACACAAATTAAAAGCTGTCAAAAGATAATCATCATCTGGAACTACAACTCCAGCTTCACCTTGAATAGGTTCTACCATAAAACCTGCAACATTAGGATCCGATAAAGCTATTTTTAAAGCATCGATATCATTGTAAGGGATTAATTCAAATCCTGGCATAAAGGGACCAAAACCATTTGTGCTTGATGGATCTGTCGAAGATGATATAGCGCCTAGAGTTCTACCCCAGAAATTACCTTCAACAAAAATAATTTTAGCAGAGTTACTAGGGATTTTTTTTACTTCATAGCCCCACTTTCTTGCTAATTTAACTGCTGTTTCACCTCCTTCTACCCCTGTATTCATTGGAAGAACTTTGTCATAGCCAAAAAAAGATGTTATAAATTTTTCATATTCACCAAGTACATCATTGTGAAATGCTCTAGAAGTTAGAGTTAATTTTGTAGATTGATCAATTAAGGCTTTAATAATTTTTGGATGACAATGACCTTGATTAACAGCAGAATATGCAGATAAAAAGTCATAATATTTCTTTCCTTCTACATCCCAAACATAAACACCTTCTCCTTTGTTCAAAACCACCGGTAAAGGATGATAATTATGAGCTCCAAACTTGTTTTCTATTTCAATTGCTTTATCTGACAAACTTTGATGCATACAAATCGTTTAGTTTTGTTAATTTTACACAAATTTAAAAATATTTAGTACAGAACTATAATCTTAGTCAATTAAATGTCAACAATTTCTATTAATGAGAAGAAAAAAAAATAAAGAATTCAATAATATTACTATTGAACGCGTTGGTTCAAAAGGTAAATCTATCGGAGTTGCTGATGATGGGAAAACTATAATAATTGATGGAGGAGCACCCGGTGATATAGTAAACATACTTACCACTAAGCAAAGGAAATCATATTATCAAGGTAAAATTACCGAATTTCATAAATATTCTGAAATAAGAACAACCCCAAAATGTGAACATTTTGGAGTTTGCGGAGGTTGTAAATGGCAACATATTAATTACGAAGAACAGCTAAAGTTTAAACAAAATGAAGTAGAAAACAACTTACTTAGAATCGGAAATTTAGAACTTCCTAAGATAACTCCAATTAAAGCCGCAAAAAATGATTATTTCTATAGAAATAAAATGGAGTATTCATTTAGTGATTCCAGATGGTTAAGTATTGAAGAAATTCAATCGAAAAAAATAATTGAAGAAAAAAATGCCCTTGGATTTCATATTCCTGGAATGTGGAATAAAGTAGTAGACATTAAGAAATGTTGGCTTCAAGAAGACTTTACTAATATAATTAGAAATTCAATTAAAGATTTTTCAGTAGAAAACAATATTCCGTTTTTTAATCACTCTAATCAAAGTGGAGAACTAAGGACTCTAATGATAAGAACTACTAGTACCGGAGAAGTTATGATTTTAGTTCAGTTTTATTCGGATAACAAGGATAAAAGAAAACTATTATTAGACTACATAATAAAAAAATTTCCAACTACTAATTCTTTATTATATGTGATTAATAATAAAGCCAATGATACTATATATGACCAAGAGGTGAAAACTTATTATGGGGATAGTTTCATTACCGAACAAATGGAAGGTCTTAAATTTAAAATCAATGCGAAGTCATTTTATCAGACAAATTCAGATCAGGCATATGAATTATATAAAATCGTGAGAGATGTAAGTGACTTAGATAGTACTGATACTGTTTATGATCTATACACTGGTACAGGTACAATCGCTTTATTTGTAGCTAAAAATGCTAAAAAAGTTGTAGGTATTGAGGCAGTTCCTGATGCTATAATAGCAGCAAAAGAAAACGCTACTAATAACAATATAAAAAATGTTGATTTCTATGTTGGTGATATGAAGACGGTTTTTAATGACGATTTTATAAAAGCAAACGGCTATCCAGATGTAATTATTACTGATCCTCCTAGAGATGGAATGCATAAAAAAGTAATTGAACAAATAAAAAATATTTCACCATCTAAAATCATATATGTTAGTTGCAATAGCGCTACTCAAGCTAGAGATCTTGAGTTACTTAAAGATGATTATAAAATAATTAATTCTCAAGCTGTGGATATGTTTCCACAAACACACCATGTAGAAAATGTTGTACTTTTAAAGAAAAAATAATTATGAAGTTTCATCATTATATTTATTTGATATTTATATTTAGTTTTATTGCTAGCTGTGAAAAAGATGATATCTGTGCTGAATCTACTGCCACTACCCCACAATTAGTAATTACTTTTAAAGATGCTGATAATACTACAGAAAGTAAACCTGTGGAATCTTTAGGAATATATGCGTTAAAGGATAATCAGTTAATTCTAATTGAATCAATAAACGGAATCAATACTGATTCTATAGCCATACCTCTTAGAAACGACATTAGTATTTCTGACTTTAAATTTTACAAAAATTATTCTCTAATCGATGAAGTAATTCTTGGAGAAGAAAATCACATACACTTAGATTACAGTATCGAAGAAGTTTTTGTTTCTAGAGCTTGCGGATTTATAAATAATTATAACGATTTATCGGTTTTTAATTATGATCCTAATGTGTTTGGACCTCCAACAGGAACATGGATTAGTGGATATGAAATTATTAACTCAATAGTAGAAAACGAAAACCAAGCACATGTTAAAATATTTCACTAAAATATTATTTGTTTTCATAATACCTGTTTTTACTTTCTCCCAGGAAAGTACTGTTGCAAATGATTCTATAAAATACGAACAAAAATATGGACTTAGAGTTGGATTTGATTTATTCAAAATTTACAGTGATGGATTTGAGATTAATGCCGACTATAGACTCAGCAATAAACTTTATATAGCATCCGAAATTGGGTTAAGCGAAAAAACTATTGATGAAAACTATTTAAACTTTACATATAAAGGAACTTATATAAAGACTGGTATTGACTACAATATGCATACTAATTGGTTAGATATGCAAAACATGATTTTCTCAGGAATAAGAGTAGGCTATAGTATGTTTGATCAAACAATTAACAACTACACTATATATGATACAAATAGTCAAACTTGGGGACAAAGCATTATAAATATTCCAATTAGTAACACAAATCTTTCATCTTTATGGGTGGAATTAATAATTGGGATAAAAGCTGAAATATTAAATAATTTATTTTTGGGATTCAATTTAGAAGTAAAAAAAATGATTGATTCCGGTTCAAAAAATAATATTCAAAACTTACATATACCTGGATTTAATAAAACATATGAAGGCAGTTCGTTTGGAGTAGGTTTTGGATATAAAATATCATACCTAATTCCAATTATAAAAAAGTAATAGCTATAAGTTTTTTTTTGCTTTTTTACTACCATCATAAACTTCATATTTAAGGAAAGTTGATTCTAACTTAGCATTAAATAATTTTATTTTTTTAGAAGGTCTTAATCCGACATATTTTAATGCTTCCATATTAGATGTTATAAACCATGCTGTACTATTTGCATAGTTTCTTTTTAAAGTATTTCCAATATTGCCATATAATTCTTCCATGTTTATTTCTAAACGCTCACCATAAGGAGGATTAAAAATTATATGTAAGAAATCGTTATTAGATTTTGAAGTCTTAAAATAATCATCGTGTCTAATAGTGATGAAAGATTCTAAACTTGCATTTTTAACATTCTCTGTTGCTTTTGATACTGCACTTGGAGCTTTATCAATACCATAAATATTATGATGAAAATCTCTTGTTTTAGCTAATAGTGAAGTTTCAATTGTCTCAAAAAGATCTACATCCCAATCCATCCACTTTTCAAATGCAAATTCATTTCTCATCAAATTAGGAGGGATATTACAAGCTATCATAGCTGCTTCAATTAAAATTGTTCCACTACCACACATGGGGTCTAGTAAATCAGATTGACCATCCCAACCGCTTAACATAATAAGTCCAGCTGCTAAAACCTCATTAATAGGTGCGATGTTAGTCGCAGTCTTATACCCACGTTTGTGTAAGGATTCACCAGATGAATCTAGCGAAACATTACAAAACAATTTGTCAATATGAATATTGATTTTTAAATCTGGGAATTTTAAATCTATCGAAGGACGTTCACCTTTAACAGCTCTAAATCTATCAACAATAGCATCTTTTGCTTTTAAAGAAATATATTGAGAATGAGTAAAAACAGTCGAATGAACTGTGGAATTAATTGCTATAGTTCCTTTATAGTCAACGTAATCCTCCCATTTTATATTATAAATTTTATCGTATAAATCAGCTTCATTAACTACTTTAAAAGATGCAATTGGTTTAAGTATTTTAATAGCTGTTCTTAGTGCTAAATTACACTTATACATAAACCCCTTGTCACCATAAAAAGTAACATTCCTTACCCCTTTTTTTACTTTTTGAGCACCAAGTTGAGTAAGCTCATTCGCAAGAAGATCCTCAAAACCAAATAAGGTTTTTGCAACCATTTGAAAATTATTTTCCATAAAATATAAATATCAGTATCAAAAATACTTTATTTTTGACGATCACTGAATATATTTTATGCCTAAAAACAATAATACTTTAAAAGACTCTTGGTTTGACACACCATTTTATCATATTTTATATAAAAACAGGGATTATAAAGAGGCTGAAATATTTTCAACTGAATTAATTAAGTTTCTTGATTTACCAATTGAGACCAAAATTTTAGACTTAGCATGTGGTCAAGGTAGGCACTCTGTGAATTTCAATAAAATGGGGTATAATGTCACCGGAGTAGATATATCAAAAGAAAATATCTTTAAGGCAAAAAAATATGAAAATAATAGTTTAAGTTTTGGTATTCACGATATGAGAAACCCTATGTCTACTAAATTTGATTTAATCGTTAACCTATTTACAAGTTTTGGATACTTTGAAGAATTTAATGATAATTTAAAAACTTTGAGTAGTTTAAAGTTGAGTTTAAATAAAAACGGTGTTGGTGTTATTGATTTTTTAAATATCAATAATGTAAAAAATAATTTAATTCACCAAAATACAGAAGAAATTGAGGGAATAAAATTCAACTTAAAAAGGTGTTTTATCGATGGTTTTTTAGTTAAAGAAATAAAATTTAAACATAATTTTAAGCAACATACTTTTAAAGAAAAAGTAAGGGCATTAACTTTAAGTGATTTTAAAGATATGTTTAAGCGGTCTAAACTCGAAATACTTCATATATTTGGAGATTATAAATTAAATAAATTTGATATTAATAAATCTAAACGATTAATTTTTATTTTTAAATAATTGAACATGTATTTATACCCATTTTTAGCTGTAATTGTAGGTGCACTAATTGTTATCTTTTTATCTAAAAGAGCTATTCAGATAAACTCTCAACTCACACTAGCATTTAGTGGTGCGTTTCTTTTATCTATTACCGTTTTTGATCTTATTCCGAGTGTTTATACTGTTGAGCTGTTTAACCCTGTAACTGAAATAAATTATGATGAAAGGTTAATTGGTTTAATGATTATGGTTGGAATTCTTTTTCAAGTTATACTAGAATTTTTCTCTAAGGGTGCTGAACACGGACACATACATATTAACAACAATAAACTACCTTGGGTTTTGCTTATAAGTTTATCTCTTCATGCATTTGTTGAAGGTTTTTCAATTCACTTAGATCAAGATATTTTATATGGCATATTTGTTCATAAAATTCCAATTGCATTTATTATCACTACATCACTTTTAAATAGTGAAATCAAAAAATACAAAATTTTATTTTTTATATTATTTTTCAGTGCAATGACCCCATTTGGAACATTTATATCAAACAACAGTACTCAGCTATTACAATATTCAACCCTCATTGACTCATTTGTAGTTGGAGTATTATTACATGTGTCTACTACAATTTTATTTGAGAGTAGCGAAGGGCATAAATTTAATTTAGCTAAAATTTCTCTTATTACTCTAGCTATTGTTTTAGCATACTTGATTTAGTGGACCATAATTTTTTTAAATAAAATAAATCTGGAATATCATTTTTAGGAGCTAGTGGCTCTAGTGATCCAGACTGAAAAGCTTTTTGTAGTATATCTTCAATATAATAATCTTCGATTACTTCAGTTGGTGAATAGGTCTCTTTTAGAGACATATTAAAGATTTTTGCTGTTGTATTAAACAAAAATGCATTAAATCCATTTTTTAAATCTTTTATAACCTCATATACAGTAAATTCAGTGTGTCTATTTATTAGTTTTATTAAAATTTGACCTTCAGTTTGAGTTAATTTCTTTAGTTCATCTGTAAACTTTCCTTCAATATACTTTTGAGTTCTTTTAATGTACCTCTTGCGATTCCTTTTTCTTTTTATACCATTTACTCTTTCGTATAAAGATTCTAGTCTAACAGATGCTAACTTGGCATAAGGGTAAACCTTTAGAGTTTTTCTTTTTAATATTAAATATTGTCTTAACTTATCTCTATCGTTGAATTTAATTCTTGGTAGCAAAGAAATTTCATTTAGCTCAATTGAGTTTTTCATTATTGAATCCCCCTTTATAATTATAAAGGTGTCTGCTTCATTATTTTCTTGAGAAAAAGAAAATAAACTGTAAAAAATTATTAGTAAGGATAAATAAAACTTCATTTATAAATTTATTACAAAAATAACTATAAATAAATATGGGAGAGTTAATTAATCATTAAAATAGCTACAATTAAAATAATTCATATTATTTTTACTTTTTGCAATTAATACTATAAAAATAATTGAATGGCTAAGGATAATATATTAAATAAGAAATCTTTAAAATTTTTAGAAAACTACTTAAATAACCCCTCTCCTACTGGATATGAATGGGAAGGACAAAAGATATGGATGGATTATCTTAAACCTTATGTAGATGAGTTTATTACTGACACATACGGAACTGCAGTTGCTGTTATAAATCCTGACGCAAAATATAAAGTAGTTATTGAAGGACATGCAGATGAAATATCTTGGTATGTAAATTATATTTCTGATAACGGGTTAATATATGTCATTAGAAATGGTGGGAGTGATCATCAAATTGCACCAAGCAAAATTGTAAATATTCATACGAAAAAAGGTATAGTAAAAGGAGTCTTTGGTTGGCCTGCTATTCATACTAGAATGTCATCAAAAGAGGAAACTCCAAAAATTGATAATATATTTATTGATGTAGGTTGTAAAACAAAAGAAGAAGTTGAAAAATTAAATGTTCATGTTGGTTGTGTTATCACATACCCAGATGAATTTCATATTCTAAATAAAGATAATTTCGTTTGTAGAGCATTAGATAATAGAATGGGTGGATTCATGATAGCAGAAGTTGCAAGACTATTAAAAGAAAATAAAAAAGAACTTCCTTTCGGCTTGTATATAACTAACTCTGTACAGGAAGAAATTGGATTAAGAGGTGCTCAAATGATAGCAGAAACAATAAAACCAAACGTAGCAATAGTTACTGATGTAACTCATGATACTACAACACCCATGATTAACAAGAAAAAAGAAGGATTTTGTGAACTAGATAAAGGTCCTGTTATTGCATATGCACCAGCCGTTCAACAAAAATTAAGAGATTTAATTATCAGTACTGCCGAAAAGAATAAAATACCATTTCAACGTGCTGCACTTTCTAGAGCAACAGGTACAGATACAGATGCTTTTGCTTACAGTAATGGAGGTGTTGCTTCTGCATTGATTTCACTACCCTTAAGATACATGCATACGACTGTAGAAATGGTCCATAAAAATGATGTTGAAAGTGTAATTAAATTAATTTATAATACACTTCTAAATATTGAAAATAACGAAGATTTTAGTTATTTTAAATAACTAATTTAAAATATCAACTAATACATCATAGTATCGATTAGCAATCAATTCTGCTCCACTCTGATTATAATGTAGGAGGTCCGCTAGATAGCTATTATTAAAACCAGAATACATATCAACGGTTAACACTTGTGAAGTTGAGGTAGTTTGATGTTGCGCTAGAGTAACTACGTCTTCACCCCAACTATCAAAATAATCTGTAAGCGGAGGAACCATAATAATTGAATTTGCAGGAGCTAATTTTTCGATTATAATAGTTACGTTTGGGTTAGCTTGTTGAATAATATCAATTATTGAATTAACATTAGATAAGATAGTCTCATATTCACCACCTCCTAAAGCGTCATTACCACCTGGAGAACTAAATAAAACAACATCTGGCATATGTTCTAATTCGTTAAGCCAATTTTCAATTTGAGATAAAATTAATTCTGCAGTCCACCCACCCCTACCTTCATGATCTATATCAAAGTTTAAGCCTAAATAAGTAGGATATTCTGCATTATCACTTTGTGTCCCAACATAATCAAAATTCCAATTTCCATCTATAAGTAATTTCCATAATTCATATCTGTAGCTTTCATAATTAGGTCGATCTCCTTCAACCCTAGAAGCACCTAACGACATTATTTTAGTAGTTGTAACCGACAAAGGTGCAGTAGTCTCTATTGGAGTTATTACATTTTCATTATTGCAAGAAAAAATAATTAATGATATTATAAATAATTTGAGAATAGGATTTTTCATTTACCAAAATTACAACAAATAGGTAGTAAAACACAAACCAAATATGTTGTTATTGTTTTTTTAAACTATTGTATTTTTTTAGTGCTACTATTACCTTAGGAGACAACAATAATGTAGCTAGCATAGTTGGAATGGCCATTAGAGCAAAAAAGCTATCAATAAGATTAATCATTAAACTTAAAGATGTTGTTGCTCCGATAATTATACTAAGAATATAAATATAATTATAGTATTTCTTATTGTTAGCTCCAAATAAAAAGGACATACATTTAGTTCCATAGTAAGAATACGTAAATAAAGAAGACATACTAAAAACTACAATACAAAATAAAAGCAAGTATTTACCAATATTTGGCATAGAGTGCTCAAAAGCTAGTGCAGTTAGAGTAACTCCACTTACTCCCTCATTTTTCCATACTCCAGTCACTAAAATAGCCAAAGCTGTTAGTGTACAAACTAACAAGGTATCAATAGCAGGTCCAAGCATAGCTACTAAACCTTCTTTAATAGGAGAGTTAGTTTTGGCAGCTCCATGTGCCATTGGTGCAGTTCCTATACCAGCTTCATTAGAAAAAGCACCTCTTCTAATCCCTAGAATAATTAAAGCTCCTAAAACACCTCCATAAACTTGTTCTCCATTGTAATTTTCAGCTACAAATGCATCAGTAAAAATCATCTTAATATACATAGGTAAAACGTCATAATTAATTATCAAAACAGCAATAACACATATCATATAAACACCGACCATAAATGGCACTAGCTTAGTAGCAACAGAACTTATTCGATTTAATCCACCTAAAATCACCAGCGATGTTACTATTATAAGTACAAAACCAATTAAAATATTAGAATTTAAGTTAACGTTAAATCCAGATGGTATTAGTAAAATATCATTAATTGCCTGGGTTAACTGATTAACATTAAAAAGAGGTAAAACTCCAATTAAACCACTTAAGCTAAACATTACTGCTAAAGGCTTCCATTTACTCCCTAATCCTTCTGTGATAAAGTACATCGGCCCACCTTGAAGTTCATCATTCGAATCTTTACCCCTATACATTATTGATAAAGTAGATGTGAAAAACTTTGTAGACATTCCAATAATTCCACTTATCCACATCCAAAAAATTGAACCAGGTCCGCCAATACTAATAGCTACTGCAACTCCAGCTATATTCCCCATTCCAACGGTAGCAGATAAAGCAGTGGAGAGAGCGCTAAAATGGCTGATTTGACCAATATCATCTTTGTCATCAAATTTACCTCTTAAAATATCTATTGCATGAAAAAAAAACTTGAATTGGATCAACCTAGAATAAATTAATAAAAAAAGACCACCTCCGATTAAAACAATTAATAATGGTATTCCCCAAAGGAATGAAGCCAGATTAGAGACAAAAGATTCTATTTCATTCATACGAATTTAGAAAATTATCAACATTGGATTGAATTCGACTAATTATGTTAGAAGTATCACTTTTAATGAATTTTTCAGCAGTAATATTTTCATATAATTCAATATACCTTTCACTAACTTCTCTGATATATTCGTCGGACATATATGGAACAGTTTGATTATGTAAACCTTGAAAATTATTTTTTATCAACCACTGCCTAACAAATTCTTTAGAAAGTTGCTTTTGCGGATCTCGATTTTCTTGCCTTAAAGAATAACCTTCTTTATAAAAATATCTTGACGAATCAGGAGTATGGATTTCATCAATCAAAACAATCTTTCCTGAAGATGTCTTACCAAACTCATATTTAGTATCAACTAGTATAAGCCCTCTTTTACTAGCAATTTCAGTACCTCTTTGAAAAAGCTTATGGGTATAATCTTCAAGTACTTCGTAATCAGATTTTGAAACAATTCCTTTAGAAATAATGTCTTCTTTTGAAATGTCCTCGTCATGCTCACCAAACTCTGCTTTAGTAGCCGGAGTTATAATTGGATTAGGAAACATGTCATTTTCAATCAAACCATCTGGCATGCCTACTCCACAAATCATTCTAAATCCTTTCTTGTATTCCCTTGCAGCATGTCCAGATAGATAACCTCTAATAACCATTTCAACCTTAAATGGCTCGCAACTATGTCCAATAGCTATATTAGCATCTGGTGTAGAAATCAGCCAATTAGGAACTAAATCCTCGGTATCTTTCATCATTTTTGTAGCAATTTGATTTAGAATCTGGCCTTTATATGGAATTCCTTTTGGCATAACCACATCAAAAGCAGATAGCCTATCAGAAGCAACCATAACAAGTAAGTTATTTTTTAATGTATAAACATCTCTGACCTTTCCCTTGTAAACTGCTAACTGATTCTTAAAATTAAAATCGGTCTTAATAATAGTATTATTCATATATCTATTTATTCTAAATTCTCAATATTTTTATAGGCATCAATCACATTTTTAACTAGCTTGTGACGAATAACATCATTATCGTCTAAAAAAACAATACCAACTCCTTTAACATCTTTTAGTATTAACAAAGCTTCTTTTAAACCAGAAGTAACTCTTCTTGGCAAATCGACTTGACCAGGATCTCCCGTGAGTAAAAATTTAGCGTTTTTACCCATTCTAGTTAAAAACATTTTCATTTGAGCATGGGTTGTATTTTGACCTTCGTCTAAAATAACAAAAGCGTTATCTAAAGTTCTTCCACGCATAAATGCCAATGGTGCTAATTGTATAGTTCCATTTTCTATATAGTCATTTAATTTCTCAGCAGGAATCATATCTCTTAAAGCATCATAAAGAGGCTGCATATATGGGTCAAGTTTCTCCTTTAAATCCCCAGGTAAAAAACCGAGATTTTCACCAGCTTCTATTGCAGGCCTTGTTAATATGATTCTTTTTACTTGCCTGTCTTTAAGCGCTTTAACCGCAAGAGCAACAGCTGTATATGTTTTGCCTGTGCCAGCAGGACCAATAGCAAATACCATGTCATTATTTGAAATACTATCAACAATTTTTCTTTGATTAATAGTTTTGGCTTTAATTGGCTTACCACCTACTCCATGCAATATAGCACCATGACTTTTTTTAGAGGTTTTAACTTCACTAATAGAACCACTTTTAACTAAAGTCTCTATCTCGTTTTCAGAAATAGAGTTATACTCTAAGAAATATTTGAAAATAATTTCAATTTTAGATTCAAAATCAATTAACAAACTTTCATCGCCAAAGACCTTTATATCATTACCTCTTGCAATTATTTTCAACTTAGGAAAACTAGATTTTATAAAATCTAAATTTTTATTTCTTGACCCAAATAATTCTTTTGGATCAATATTTTTAATTTTAATTATTTTTTCGTTCAATAGAAATCTGTTTTATTGATTTTATAGAGATGATTTTATTAAATTTGTAATAAATGTACATAATTTTGTATCATATATTTTAAAAAAAATATTAACAATTTATAAATGTCAATAATAACATTAACTACAGATTTTGGTATAAAAGACCACTTTACGGCCAATATTAAAGGTGCTATTTTCTCAGAGTTACCTGATGTTAATATTGTTGATATATCTCATCAAATATCTCCATTTAATATATTAGAGGCAGCTTATATAATTCAAAATTCTTACACAAGCTTTCCAATAAACACAATACACATCATCGGAGTTGACTCAGAATTAAACCCTGAAAATAAACATCTAGTGGTCAAATTTGAAGGGCAATACTTTATTTGTGCTGACAATGGAATTATGAGTATGGCTTGCTTAAATATAGAGCCTGAAGAAATTGTAGAAATAAATATTCATGATAACTTGATTTCAAATTTTAGTGTTTTAGATGTATTTGTTAAAGTAGCATGTCACATTTCAAGAGGAGGTAAACTTGAAGTAATTGGAAAAAATATTGATAAAATAAAATCTGTAAAAAACTTAACTCCTTTTATAAATGAAAGTAAGAATCAGATTATAGGTAATGTTATTTATATAGATAATTACGGAAATGTAGTTACTAATATTACAAAATCTTTTTTTAGAGAAATATCTAAGTCAAGAGATTTTGAAATATCTGTAAGGAATTATAAATTCAAAAAAATACATAGTAAATATAGTGATATAGTAAATTTTAGTATTGATGAAAATAGAAGAAATAATGATGGTCAAGCTTTAGCTATTTTCAATTCAAGTTTAAATTTAGAAATTGCAATTTACAAAAGCAACCCTGTAAATTTTGGTACTGCAGCTTCTTTAATGGGGCTAAATATTTTAGACAGTGTAACCATAAACTTTAAATAGTTTACAAAAAAAACTGTTAATAAGTTTCTTTCCTTTATTTGTCTGTTTACAATATATTTGTAGTTATAAATCTAAATTTCCAAATATGAAATTTATTGTTTCAAGCATAGCATTACTTAAAAAATTACAAATTGTTGGTGGAGTTATTAACTCTTCCAATACAATCCCTGTTCTTGATCATTTTCTATTTGAATTAGATAACTCTAATTTGAGTATTACTGCAAGTGACCTAGAAACCACAATGAGCACAACTATAGAAGTTGACAGTAATAGTAAAGGAACTTTAGCTATCCCATCAAAACTTCTTTTAGATACATTAAAAACTTTTCCTGAGCAACCTTTAACCTTTGTTGTCCTTGAAAACCATATAATTGAGATTAATTCAAACCATGGTAAATATGCTTTAGCTTATTCTGACGGTGAACAATTTCCTAAGACTATTCAGTTAGACAATCCATCTTCAACAAAAATATCTAGCGAAGTTTTACTAAAGGCAATAAATAACACATTATTTGCAGCAGGTAATGACGACCTGAGACCAGTGATGAGCGGAGTGTTTTTTCAATTATCTAACAATAACTTAACTTTTGTAGCTACTGATGCACATAAACTTGTTAAGTACACTAGGAGTGACTTTACAGCATCTGAAACTGCGGAGTTTATTATGCCAAAAAAACCACTTAATTTACTTAAAACTATACTAAACGATAATGATCAAGAAATTGAGGTCGAATACAATGACTCTAACGCTAAGTTCATACTTAACGATAGTCTTATAATATGTAGATTAATTGACGGCAACTATCCTAATTATGAAGCTGTAATTCCAAAAGAAAATCCAAACGTATTAACTATTGACAGAATTCAATTTTTGAATTCTGTAAAAAGAGTTTCTATTTTCTCTAACAAAACAACTCATCAAATAAGACTAAAAGCAGCAGGTGCTGAATTAAATATTTCTGCTGAAGATCTAGATTTTAGTAATAAAGCAGAAGAGAGATTGACTTGTGATTACCAAGGTGATGATATACAAATAGGATTTAACTCTAGATTTTTATTAGAAATGTTAAATAATTTAGAATCCTCTGAAATTAAACTTGAAATGAGCTTACCAAATAGAGCAGGTATCTTAAAACCAACTAGCGGAAATGTGGATGGTGAAAGTATAACTATGCTAGTTATGCCAGTTATGCTAAATAGTTAATATTTTTATTTCTTAAAAACTACAAGTTTCGCCTTATAACCAGTCATTATTAACCACTTATTGTTAGATAAATTATTGCCATTTTCATCAAAAACACTCAATTGAGCTGTATTAGGACTAGACTCTCCTTCGTTTAAGGCTAGAAACTCTATATTATTATAACCTTCCATTAAATCAATGTCTATTGTATAATAACTTGCTGTTAAAGTTATATTTGGATGTATAACAATATTATTTAACATTAATTTAATTCTATCGCCATCAACATATTCATGATCTCTACATTTTATTATAATGTACTTCGATTCTGTTTCTAACTCGCCTAAATAAAAATCTTTTCTAAACTTTGAAGACGTAGTATTTCCTTCTTTGAAGGTCTGCTTTATATCCCAAGTAGGTGATACCAAATCTGTTTTGTTAGTAATATCTAAATCAGGTTTTTTAAGAGCATTACTTAAATTATAATTAAAAAAAGGAATTATTAGTTTATTAGTTAAGCCCCTAACTAAAGGTACTTTTACAGGAAATGTATTTAACGGGATTTCATTATCCTCAAGAGATTTAATTATTAATGTTTTCACCGAACTATCTTGCTGTGAATAAGATAAATAACAGGACAAAACAAAAAATAAAAATAAAAATTTATATCTCATTAAATATATAATTATAGATTTGTTAAAGATATTTAAAATTATCGTTTTGAAATTTATATTAACATAATTTTAATTCAGAAATAAATGGATTTAAATATAATTTTAGGCTATATAGGTGCACTTTTTGTTGGAATAACATTGGGGCTGATTGGTAGCGGTGGATCTATACTTTCCCTTCCAATATTTGTTTATTTATTCGGAATCAATCCTGTTATTGCAACAGCTTATTCTTTATTTACTGTTGGACTAACTTCCTTTATTGGTTCCATTAAAAATATTAAACTAAAATTAATTCACCTAAATACTGTTATTTACTTTTCTTTTTCTGCAGCAGTTTCTGTTTACCTAACTAGAAGGTATGTGATAGAGTTAATTCCAGATGAAATAATTTCAATTGGAGAACTGATAATAACTAAAGAGAAATTTTTAATGTTATTTTTTGCACTCTTAATATACTTCGCTGGAATAGCAATGATTAGAAAAAGAAAAGATAATGATGCTAAAGAAAGAAGGGTTTATAAGTATAGTAAAGTATTAATTTTAACTGAGGGGACTGTAGTAGGCTTTATTACTGGGTTAGTTGGCGCTGGTGGAGGATTTATTATTATTCCTGTATTAGTGCTTTTTAGTAAATTAGATATGAAAAAGGCCATAGCGACTTCTTTGGTAATAATTTCTATCAAATCACTTTTTGGTTTCATTGGGGATATAGAAAACCACTTTATAGACTGGTGGTTTTTAATAAAATTTTCATCTATTTCAATAATAGGTATTTTTATTGGCCAGGCGATAGGGCTTAAAGCCGATGGAAGTAAGTTAAAAAAAGGGTTTGGTTACTTTATTATAATTGTTGCCAGTTCAATACTTTTTAAAGAAGTTTTTTAAAAACTCCAGAGATATCCAAATGCTAAATTATACTGTGCGTAGAAAAAGTCTTGACTAGCTGTATCCGATTTATTCATAGTGGTTCTAACAGATGGTAATGAAACGTATCCTCCTTTGATCTCTGTTTGTATAAAAAAGTTCTTAAAAGCTCTAATATTCAATCCAAAAACAGTGTGTACACCATAACCTGACAAATAAAAATTATCATTACGTTTATTATTAAGCAAAGTAGCATTTGTCTTAGGTAACATAAAACCTAAACCTAATCCTTTGATAGAAGTAACCTTTAAAATTCCTTGTTCTAAAAATAAATTATGTTTTCTAATTTCAAAATTTATATAATTTAAACCATCACTATGTTCATACTTTAAAAAACCCTCACTAATAGGCAGTAAAGTATTATCATAAACTCCATCATAAACAGTCCCGGAATCTTGGATAAATCCAGATATTCTAGATAATTGGTCCTGTTCCAAGACATACTTCATATGATCAATACCAAAGGATATATCAATATTTTCTTTTATAAAATAACCTATTCTGAAGTTGTATTGAGGGATAGTTATTGTCGCTGGATTAAAGTAGTTGTCAAAACTGAATTCAGTTTGTCTATCCTGAGCAGTTGCATCATGTATTGTGAAGTCATAATTATCTCCTTTGAAATGAATATCTGATTTTGAATACCATGAAAAATTCCATCCCCAATAAGAATAAATGTCTCCTTTGTTGTAGCTAGATTTTGTTTGTGCTTCAGAATTAAAAAAATATAGAAACATTAGAGTAAAAAAAAGAATTTTAAGGAAATATTTTGACATTCTATTTTATTGGATATTTTGTGCAAATATATAAAACAAATACAAACAATATTTCTAATTAATTACAAATAGCATCAATTTCAATACTTAACTCATCCAGAGCATCCTCTAATATTAATCCATCTTGTTCATTAGATAAAATAACTTGTAAACTAGCTATATCATTTTCTGATAAGTTAGAATAAATACAAAGCAAATTATTTAGACTTTCATTGGTAGCTAAACAATCAATTGGATTTTCTTCTACTAAATTAGAAACATTACTGAGTTCAGTAATAAAATCTACTGTAGAACTACTGCAGTCAGAGTTATTTATTTCGGATTGGTCATCAGAACTATTTGAACAAGAGATAAAAGATAAAAATACTATAAATATTATTTTACGCATGAGTAATTGTGTGAATAATTTGTAAGCAAAAATAGTGTTTTTACAATTTGTTGTATATTTATTTAATAATAAATAAATAAAATTATGAATAAAATAAAAACAATTTTAACAATTTTAGTACTTAGTGCTATAATTTACTCATGCAACAACACTGCTGTAACAGGCATTGTAGTAAGCGAAGAGGACAAAACTAAATTTCAAGATCAAATTGCAGCTTTTAGAACATTTACAAAAGCTTTTTATGATGAAGATATTGATCTTTTTATGAGTGTAATGTCAGATTCAGTAAAATGGAGTCCGCCATCTTATAACGGAAATAAAATTTTAGGTTCAGATGATATTAAATCTGCAGGGATGAGTTATTTTCAAGGCTATGATCAAATAACCTTTAATGAAGGTGAAGGTTTAGTTGGTTCTGACTATGCTTATTGGTCTGGTTCACTTTATTCTGTTGGTGAAACTAACACTGACCCATTGGTAATGAGAATTTACGGAACATGGGCTATGAAACACACTGAAACAGGAGCTCCCGTTTACAATAAGTGGTACGGAGTACTTACATTTAATGAGGATGGCAAAATAGCTGTTTTTTCAGACTGGTTTGATGTGAATGGTATGCAAGTACAAATAGACAATTTTATCGAATCTAATAAAAACTAAAAAAAAACGATTATGAAAAACTTATTATTATTAACAGCAGTTACATCTTTATTTTTGGGGTGCAACAATACAGCTGTAAACAAAGCAATGGACTCAGTTACACCTGAAGCCGAAGTAATAGTATTTCCTTCCATGGTAGGAGAGCCTTCGACTGGCGAACCGGATGGTCCTCACACGTCTGTAGAGTGGAGAGTTTGGGCATACAGTACTGCAGCACCATCTTTTATTGCAGCAAATTGCTCAGTAATGGCTATGGACGGTACAATGCTAAGAGAAGGAACTAATGGATGGACAGCCATGGCTGCAAATCCTAGAGGAATGTCAGATCCAGAGAATGGGTGGAAAGATGCACATGAGGCAATGCCTATGGTTGGAGATGCTCCGGCTATGCAATGGGCTATGGCTTATATGGGTGGTAAAACACCAATGATGGATAGTGATGGATGGGCATGGATGTTACACGGAGATATGGGAGAAGACAACACAAAACATCTTGTATTTAACAAAGAAGATGC
>CAJVXR010000009.1 GCA_913009535.1 uncultured Flavobacteriales bacterium
GTACTAAATCGGTATTAACAATTACATTAGGTAATGGATTAACTACAATATTAAAAGAACCAGTAGTCACACAAGCCGTTACGTTATCTACTAATCGAACAAATATTTCTTCTGATGCAGAATCAGAGTTAGAGTAATTGGTTAGTTCTGCAGTAGTGTAAGGATCATTGCCAGACTCTGCATCTGCCAAAGAACCATGATAGGTTTCTGTCACATTTTGCGAACTAAAATAATCATCTATGTAAGAGATAATATCAAAGACCTCGATCATATCACCAGGATTGACATAATCACAAATTTCGTAATCGATAACTTCAATTAAAGCCAGAGGATAAACAATAAGACCTTGAACAGAAGTTGAATAACAACCTTCTGCATTTTCTAGACGAATAATAAGTTCTTGGGTATTTGGACTAGTAGTATTTTCATAGTCCAAAGGTAACACCCCAGCAGCAGTGTCTGCCTGTTCTTGAGTTTGATGAAAGGTAACCGATGTAGTATTCGGTTGTTCGCTAAGTATATAGTCTTGAACTAAACTTAAGTCAAAAGATCCAACACCATCATAATCGTCATCACACACTTCAATAATAGCAAGATCAATTACTTCAGGAATAGGGTTTACTACAAGTTCTAGGGGAGTGGTAGCAAAACAGAAAGTTTCCGTATTTGTTAAACGAGCAAATATGATTTGAGAATTTGGACTATTTATATTAGAATAAGGTTCTGTAATAGGATTGTCAGCATTATCTGCGTCAACTTGCGTCTCGTGATAGGAAACCGTGACGTTAGATTCACCAGCTGTTAATAATTCATCTGTTTTTTGAGATAAATCAAAGATATCTATACCATCATAATCATTATCACACTCCTCAAATGGAGTTGGGATTGTAATGATAGGAGGATTAATTGTATTAATTTCAAAGCTAGTTGTAGTAAAACAATTAGAAGATTCTTCTACAAGTCTTACGTATATAGGTTGAGAATAGTTAATTGTATTAATAAAGCTTTCAGGGTTTTCAATTACATCAATATTATTTTCAGCATTTTCTAGAGATTCAAAGTAAGAAACTTCGTAAGATCCTGTTAATTGATCATTTATAACTTGATTTTGAAGGGTTAAATCAAATATTCCAAAACCATCGACTAAATTATTATCACAACTAAATAGTGGTAAAGGACTATCAACAGTTTCAGGAATAAAAAATTCAATTAGTATATCGTCTGTGATAGTACAGTCAGTAGCATATTCAATTTCTACAGAGTAAGTAGCAGTTTCACTTAGTAGTAGTGAACTTTCATTTTCATCAATAATAACATCTCCATCTTTGTACCAAGTATACGATAGCGCATTTTCAATTTGCGCATCTAAAGTAAACTCCGTACCAATACATGGCGCGTTTGGAGAATCCATAAAAATATCTTCCCCTATATTGTAGCTAATATCAAAACTTCCAGCTTCCAAAAATACTGCAGAGTCTAACAGATTATCAGTTGCATCTGCTACTGCCAATTTAATATTATACGTTTCACCAATATTTACTTCAGACTGAGCAGTAAAGGCTCTTGTGTAACCGTCATAGGCTATTGGGCCTACACCTATATCTACATATTCACCAAAATATTCTGGATTAGCGGCATCATTTTCGTCAACAACCCCATCACTATTGCAATCAGAATTTGCAGGATGAATATTTGTAATAGCTATTGGAATATCTGTATCCGGAATTACAGCTAGATTAGTGGTTACTCCATTTTCGTTTGTTAGAAAGAAACCAAAAACATCTGAAAAATTACATTCAAAACCTGCTTGATCATACTCCTCAGATGCCATTATAAATCTAAAGCTTAAAGTGGTTGCCAAAGGGATAAAATCAAACTCTATTACAGAAGCGTTTTCTGTATTCCCGTCTAATAAATTAGTAAGATCTTCATCTCCTGGCCATCCGAAACCTCCACTATCTTGGGGACCTCCTTGGCCACTCCCTGAATTTGGTCCAGTTCCTAAATTAGCGTCTCCGGATGATAATATTAACCCTTCTGAAAATTCGAAACTATCAGATATTTCACTAAAATATCCAATACCATTTACATCATTAAAATTAGTTCCAGTTGAAAAAGTTATATTAGAAATATTTGAACACTCGTCATTTATTAATATTTCTGTTACCAGTTCTTCTACAGTATAAGTACACTGATCAACCGTTACATTTGGAGCAACAGGTGTGGGTGCAGGAATAAATATAGCAGGAACTTCAAGTCTATCGTAGTTATCACATATTCCAGGTGCAAAAGGAGAGATAAAATATGAAGTAGTTTCAGTAATATCAGGATTATAAGTTGTTCCTGTAGAAACTAAATCTCCACTAATCTCACTTTCATACCAATAAACTTCACCACTTCCAATATTTGACGAAGCTTCTAAACCTGTGAATTCGTTAGCACATGCATTAAAAACATTTATTTCAACAATTGGAGCCAGTAGACTTGTACTGGATGATAAATTTAAAGGAGGATCACCTTCCATACCACCATATTCTACTGTATAGCCTTTTGCTTGATAAAAATCATTATTAGTTGTATTAGGGTTTGCATCTACATCTAGATCGTTCCATGATCCAACTGCACCAACATTTGGATGAGTTACATGCCCGTAACTTTCAGAGTTAAAACCCGCACCACTATCATTTGGTTCTTGATTTCCGTTCCAATTAGAATACATTAAATTACCTGTAGGAGTTCCAGCAATATTTCCATCAATGGTTTCAGCAACTGCTGAACCACCATTAACACTTCCAAGTCCACTCCAAAATTGAACTCCTGTATTGTTATTTTTCTCTCCCTCAGGTCCTGTAACCCATCTCCAATCACCATCATTAGCCGCATCATTAGCACCAATCCAACCAAAACTATTTACCTGTTCTGCAGCAATTTGATTTTCTGCCTCACTCGTAATTGTTACTAAATATCCTTGTAATCCGTAATAAGTTGAAATTTCTGCTAATTCTTTAGCTTCAGTCCAAAGAATATTTAAATCAGCAAAGTAAACATAATAATGTCCAGTTTCATCTAAGTAATTTGCATCACCAATCGTAAATGAAAATGATTTATCTGTGGGATTAGGATTAGAGCTGCTAAACGTAATATCATACACTGCAGCAATGATATCCGTATATAGTGCATCTGCTCCTCCAGGCCCTTTTAATTCTAATTTTCCTGTAACAGCGTCCCAAGATTCTTGAATTCCTTGGTGTACACCATTTAAAGTAAGTACGTCTTCCCCTTGGACATAACCCTCAGAGATTTGAATGTACAAAGCTTCTATAGAATCATCATCGGGATCGACTATATCAAAAGATGTTACTATGGCCTGTTCAGTTAAAGGACAGTAAAACTCATTTCCTTCAGAAAATATTTCTGGAGGAAGATTGCCGTCTTGTGAATAGATAGTTTGGGAAATCAATAAAAGAAAAAAAAGAATTTTTTTTATCATATTAAGTTTACTGATTTATGAACGAATCCAAAAGTAGTAATTATTTTTAATAACACTTCAAATAGTATGCCAAATTAACATCATTTTTTAATCGATATAAATCCTATATATAGTTGGTCAAAACATTAAGGTTAATTACTTTTGCTTTGCTAATAATTAATATAAGTAGAATGAATTTACACGAATATCAAGGTAAAGAAATGTTAAGTAGTTTTGGAGTACGTATTCAAAGAGGCTTAGTCGCTCAAAATTCTGATGAAGCAGTAGATTGTGCTAAAAAATTAACGGAGTCAACCGGAACTAGCTGGTTTGTAGTTAAAGCACAAGTTCATGCAGGTGGTCGTGGTAAAGGTGGTGGTGTTAAATTAGCAAAGAGTCTTGATGAAGTAAAATCTATTTCAAATGATATTATTGGAATGAATTTAGTTACTCCTCAAACCTCGGCTGATGGGAAAAAAGTTCATCAAGTATTAGTAGCTGAAGATGTTTATTACCCAGGAGAATCAGAGACAAGTGAATTTTATATGTCAGTTTTATTAAATAGAGCTACAGGTAATAACATGATTATGTATTCTACTGAAGGAGGTATGGACATAGAAACAGTTGCAGAAGAAACACCTCATTTAATTCATACAATTGATATTGACCCATCTACGGGTATTTTACCATTTCAAGCTCGTCAAGTTGCATTTAATTTAGGATTAAGTGGTCTGGCGTTTAAGGAAATGACAAAGTTTGTTGTTTCTCTTTACAATGCATATGACAAATCGGATTCTTCCTTATTTGAAATTAATCCAGTACTAAAAACAAGTGATAACAAAATTTTAGCTGTGGATGCTAAAGTGACCATTGATGATAATGCATTATTTAGACATAAAGATTATTTAGCTCTTAGAGATTTTAGAGAAGAAAATCCTATTGAAGTAGAAGCAAACAAAGCTGGATTGAATTATGTTGATCTAGATGGAAATGTTGGGTGTATGGTAAATGGAGCAGGTTTAGCAATGGCAACAATGGATCTTATAAAACAATCTGGTGGTGAGCCAGCTAACTTTTTAGATGTTGGGGGTACTGCTGATGCTGAGAGAGTAGAAATCGCCTTTAGAATTATACTAAGAGACCCTAGTGTAAAAGCAATTTTAGTTAATATTTTTGGTGGTATAGTAAGATGTGATAGAGTAGCCCAAGGAATTGTAGATGCTTATAATAATATGAAAGATTCGATTCATATTCCGATTATAGTTAGACTCCAAGGTACAAATGCTGATTTAGCTAAGGAAATAATTGATAATTCTGGTTTAGATGTTCAAAGCGCAGTAGAATTTGAAGAAGCTGCACAGAAAGTTAAAGAAGTATTAGCTAGCTAAATTTTTTCGACTTTACTACTTGTAATTCTTTTATTTGATCTCTATAATTTGCTGCCTGTAGGAAGTCTAAGTTTTTAGCAGAATCTTCCATAAGTTTTCTAACTTCCCTTATTTTTTTATCAACTTCTTTTTTGTTTATAAAATGCTGATTTCTGCTATTTATTATATCTAATTTTGCAGATTCTGCTTCTTTGTTTTTTGTTAGAGCATTATTAAGAGATTTTTTTATTGCAGTAGGAGTAATGTTATTTTTCTTATTATAATCCATCTGCTTTTTTCTTCGATAAGTAGTTTCATCTATAGTCTTTTGCATACTTTTCGTAATTCTATCCGCATACATTATTGCTCTACCGTTTAAATGTCTAGCAGCTCTACCTACAGTCTGAGTTAAAGCTCTAGCAGATCTTAAAAAACCTTCTTTATCGGCATCTATAATAGCAACTAAGGACACTTCTGGTAAATCAAGTCCTTCTCTTAATAAATTAACACCAACAAGTACATCAAAAATCCCCTCTCTTAATTCCTGCATTATTTCTACTCTCTCAAGAGTATCAACATCACTGTGAATATATCTTGTTCTAATATCTATTTTGGATAAATATTTAGTTAGCTCCTCCGCCATTCTTTTGGTAAGTGTAGTTACTAATATTCTTTCGTCTTTTTCAACCCTTATATTAATCTCATTGATTAAATCATCAATTTGATTTTTACTAGGTTTTACTTCAATTATGGGATCTAGTAGCCCGGTAGGTCGAATAAGTTGTTCTGTGTAAAGCCCTTCAGTTTTTGAGAGTTCATAATCTGCTGGAGTAGCACTAACATAAATTACATTTTTTTGTAAACTTTCAAATTCTTCAAACTTTAACGGTCTATTATCCATGGCTGCAGGAAGTCTGAATCCATAATCAACAAGGTTTTCTTTTCTACTTCTATCACCACCATACATTGCATGAACCTGGGAAACAGTTACATGACTTTCGTCAATTATCATTAAGTAGTCCTCAGGAAAATAGTCCAATAAACAAAAAGGTCTTGTTCCAGGATCTCTTCCATCTAGATATCTGGAATAATTTTCAATTCCTGAGCAATAGCCTAGCTCTCTAATCATTTCTAAATCAAACTCAGTTCTTTCCTTTAATCTCTTAGCTTCTAGGTGTTTCCCTATTTCTTTAAAATAATCATGCTGTAACACTAAATCATCTTGAATATTTTTAATTGCATTTTGTAATATATCAGGAGATGTGACAAATATGTTAGCAGGAAAAATATTCAATGTCTGAAAACCTTCAATTTTATTATTACTAATAGGGTCAAAGGATTCAATTTCCTCAATCTCATCACCAAAAAAATGAATCCTATATGCTTCATCAGCATATCCAGGAAAGACATCAATTGTATCTCCTTTTATTCTAAAATTACCTCTATTAAAATCTGCTTCAGTTCTTGAATATAAACTTTGAACTAATCTATGTAGTAGTTTAGTCCTTGTTATTTTCTGATCTACAGATAGTTCAATTATATTTTTTTGAAACTCAACTGGGTTACCAATTCCATACAAGCATGAAACCGACGCTATAACTATAATATCACGCCTGCCAGAAAGTAGGGAGGATGTGGTACTTAATCTAAGCTTTTCGATTTCTTCATTAATGGACAAATCTTTTTCTATATAGGTCCCACTTACAGGCATATAGGCCTCTGGCTGATAATAGTCATAATAAGAGACAAAGTATTCAACAGCATTTTCAGGAAAAAACTGCTTGAACTCTGAATATAATTGTGCTGCTAAAGTTTTATTATGAGCTAAAACTAATGTTGGTCGTTGAACATTCTCTATAACATTTGCAACCGTAAATGTTTTCCCAGAACCTGTAACCCCTAGTAGAGTTTGATACCTTTCGTTAGACTCAATTCCTTTTGTTAACTGACCTATTGCATTAGGCTGGTCACCAGTTGGTTTAAAATCAGAGTGTATCTTAAATTCCATTTAAAATAAATAATTAGGTTTAATTATAAAAATCATCATAGTTGTTATAATCTCCTAGTTCATCCTCAGAATCTTCCTCTTCAAAAGTGTTTTCAGCCTTAAAGTTTTTTTCAGGTACTTTAGTAGGTATTTGACCATTTGAGTAAATTAAATTAGGGTAATTCACACCAGTTGTTTGTTCCACTACTTCCACTAATTCAATTAAAAATGTCCATAGATTTAAAAAATCATAGACATAAATTAATCTAGTTTTAGTCTTATCGATTATACTTTCTACCAATATATCACTCATTAGCCTATTGGTTTGACCTAAATCTCCAAGGTCAAATAATGAAATTTCCTCACCTTGATTCCACTCCTTATCTGTTAAATAAAAAGAAGCCATTTCATTGCCTTCAAAACCAAAAGATTGTGTGATTGTGTTATGAAAATCCTCTAAGTTACTAGTTTTATCTAATTCAATATCTCTAAAAATATCATCTTCAGTATCGTTATCTAATATTACTCTTAATCTGTAAATCATTATAGTTCTATTTGTTTAATTGACTTATTTCTAAGTAAATACTCTAGTAAAATATAAAATTGTAATCCAAATATTATTGTTGCTATTACCAAGTGTATGGGTTGGCTTAGTACAGGGAAGTCAAAATAGTACATTAAAATTCCTGTTAAAATTTCTACCCCAATTAAAATAATTACGTAGCTAAGCTTATTAAAGCCTAACCTTAATTTTTTATTAAGATAAAACAAATAAAAGTTTACTAGTAATACTACAATTGAGAAGCTTCTGTGTATATAAAATTTTATTGGAACATCGGTTAGCCAATTCGCTTTATCGTAACCAATTGATTTCACCTTTTCATCTACAAATTCTCTCACCTGTGTTCCTAAAACTACCTGAATTAATGTAAGTACAATAGAAAAAATAACAAGGTTTTTAAAAAGTTTGTTATTTACAAAATCACCTTTTTTAGTTTGTGCTATTAAACTTAAAATTAAGCCTACAATGACCAAAGCCATTAACATGTGTATAGTTATTTTATATGGTGCTAAATTCGAATCTACTACTGTTTTTCCAAGCCATGCCTGAAAAGCCATTCCTGCTACTGTTAAGATGGATATTATTGTAAGGTATTTGTAATCTTTCCAATAGTAAATGCTAATTAGAGTAAAAATCAGTATTGGTATTCCAGCTAAAGCGCCAATTAGTCTATTAATGTATTCTATCCATGTGTGCACTGGGTCGTATACAACATAATCATGTTTTTCATACAAACTCCAATTACTTAATTTAATAAATTCATTGGATTTAAAATCTTTTGTTGCTGTATAAAGATTTTCAGAATTTAAAATTATCATTTCACCCTTACTATAATCATGAAAGGATATAAATAGTAGTTCACTTTCTTGGGTAGGAGGGATCAAGTAGCCAAAACATTTTGGCCAGTCTGGACATCCCATCCCAGAGCCAGTCATTCTAACTATTGCACCAGCAACGATTACAAGGTATATTAAAACTAATGAGGTTTTAGTAAGTCGGTTGAACAGTTTATTCATTCTTTTAAACCTAGTTTTTTTGCTTCTCTAATCATTAAATCATAAGCAGCATTATATTCATTTGGAATATCACCCTCAAGGATTGCTTCCTTTATTATTTCCTTTAATGTTCCAATAACTTTGGAAGGTTTTAGACTAAATTTAGTCATTATTTCTTCTCCTGAAATTGGAGGTTGAAAATTTCTTATGCTATCTCTTTCTTCAACTTCAATAATTTTATTTCTTACTAGTTTAAAGTTGTTGTGGTATTTATCAAATTTTTTTTCATTTTTAGTTGTAATATCAGCTTCACAGAGTGTCATAAGGTCATCCACGTATTCGCCAGCATCAAATACTAATCTTCTAACTGCAGAATCTGTAACAATATCTTGTGCTAAAACAATCGGTCTAGAACTCATAAATACGAGCTTTTGAACATATTTCATTTTATCATTTAATGGTAGTTTTATCCTTTTAAATAGATGATATACCATTTTGGATCCTTCAAACTCATGTCCATGAAATGTCCATCCAATTTTTTTACTAAATCTCTTGGTTGGTGCTTTTCCAATATCATGAAGAAGAGCAGCCCATCTTAACCATAAATCATCAGTGTGTTTACAAATATTATCTAAAACTTCCAGAGTATGATAGAAGTTATCTTTGTGAGTTTGTCCCTCAATTTCATCAATCCCTTTTAAAGAAGTTATCTCAGGAAGTATGTATTTTAATAGTCCACATTTATCTAATAAAATAAACCCTGTAGATGGCTTATCGGTAAGTAATATTTTATTTAACTCAACAATAATTCTTTCTTTTGTAATTATTTCTATTCTAGAGGACAAACTTTGGATTGAATTTAGAGACTCATCATTAATTTTAAAACCAAGTTTAGTAGCAAAACGAATTGCTCTAAGCATTCTTAGAGGGTCATCGTTGTATGTGATTTTGGGATCTAGAGGAGTTCTTATAATTTTGTTCTGAATATCTTCTAATCCGTTAAAAGGATCCAATAAAGCACCATAATTAGCCTTGGTTAGACTAAATGCCATGGAATTAATTGTAAAATCTCTTCTGTTTTGATCGTCTTCTAAGGATCCAATACTTATTTTGGGGTTTCTGCTTTCTAGACTATAAGATTCTTTTCTAGCACCAACAAACTCAATTTCCATGTCGTTGTATTTAAACATAGCAGTACCATAGGTTTTAAAAACAGTAACATGAGGAGTATTTTTTAACTTACTAGAAACATAATTCGCAAAATTCACTCCGTCCCCAACAACAACAATATCGATATCTTTAGGAGTTGATTTTTTAATTATGTAATCCCTTACAAAACCTCCAATTACATAACATTCCACACCTAATTCATCCGCACAACTACAAATATGATTGAATATATTATTTTCTAAAGCTTCTTTGTAAATCATTTCATTAATCTGTTACCTAATTTTTGAAATTGTACCATCTAAATTAATTTTAATAATTGAAGATGCTGAATTGCAAGATTTAGCACTTGGCAAATTTACGACATAGTCAACTTCTTTTAAAATCTTGGTATTGATTTCTTTTAGATTATATGCAGATTTGTAACCGCTTAGATTCGCGGAAGTAGATACAATAGGTTTTTTAAGTTTACCAATTAATCTTTTACAGAATTCATTATCTACTATTCGAAAACCTATACTATCATTTTCTCCCAGTAATAACCTAGAAACATTAACTGAATGGTTATAAATTATGGTTGTTGGCAATACGGCCTCTTGTAATATTTTAGTTGATTCTTTTGGTACGGATTTAAGATAGTTTTTTAACATCAAGTGATCGTTAACTAAGCAGAGCATAGGGTTTGAAGAATTCCTTTGCTTTATTTTATAAACTTTTTTTATCGCTTCTTCATTAGTAGCATCACAGCCTATTCCCCATACTGTGTCAGTAGGGTACACTATAACTCCTCCATTTTCTAAAACTTTACAGGCTTTTTCAACCTCTTTTATAATAATATCACTCATTAATAAATATATTTACAACAAATATAAAAATAACCATTTGATAAAAGTTAAATTAATAAGTACTGATTATACTATTTATTCTGACGTTATTGAAAATTTTATCAATAATTTCTCAAAATCAGGAGATGTAATTAAGGATTCCAGGAATGTGATAAAATCCTATGAGTCTGATATAGTTACTTTTAATATCAAATCATTTAAAATACCGAATATTTTTAATTCTTTCATCTACAATAACTTGCGGGCTAGTAAAGCAGAGAGATCTTATAAGTTTGCCCAAAAATTATTAAATCTTGGTATTAAAACTCCTGAGCCAATTGCATATTTTGAATTTAAAACCAGGTTTTTTTTAAGAAACAGTTTTTATATATCCAAGCAACTAGATTATGACTTTACAATTAGAGAAGTAATCAAAGACGATAATTTCAAAGATAGAATACAGATTTTAAAAATGTTTTCAAGATTTACTTATAAGTTACATGAAAATAATATTAATTACTTGGATCATTCACCAGGAAATACCTTAATTAAATTTAATAATAACGAGTACGAATTTTATTTAATAGATTTAAACAGGATGCAATTTAAAAAAATGAGTTTTGACGATAGAATGCAAAATTTTAATAGACTCACTAAAGATTCTAGTGTAATTAAAATCTTCAGCAAAGAATATGCTACTTTAATTAATCAAAATATTGACTTAGTTTATAATAAAATGTTAAGTTATTCAGAGAAGTTTTTTTCTAACAGAGAAAGAACAAAAAAATTAAAGAAGCGTTATTTTTAATTCCCAAATATCCTATAGATTTTTAATCTTCTAAAAAAAGATAATTCTCTTTTTTTAGGAACCCCAAATTTTGTAATATAAACTTGTACTGCTTCTACCATTCTATAAGATGACTTACCGTCGGTATAGGGGTGGTAGTTTTTAATTAGTTCATCTCTTTCTTTAGAAAAAGCTCCTTTTTTTAAATTATTCTCTACTAAAGATTTTAGTAATTTATATTTTTTAGAATCTTCCCAATATTTAATTTGGGCTATGTTATTAAATGTAATAACGGGTTTATTTAAAAGGCTAAATTCATAAATAACAGAGGATGTGTCACTGATTAATAAGTCAGATATTTTTAATAAATCCGTTATATCATTATCATTAAAAATTAAAATATTTTTGTTTTCTATTGCTAAATTTTCATACTCATTTTTTAATGCTTCGCTCATCAGTGGGTGAAACTTTATGATTATTAGAAAAATAGTGTCTTTAGAGATAGATATTAATTCTTTTTGTAAATATGGGGCTGAAGTTAATTTAGGTGAAAAAGTAGGTGCATACAGCAGTATTTTTTCTTTACTGTAAGTTTTTAACAGTTCTATTTTTTTATTATTTAAATCGGAATTTTCTATAAACAGATTATCTATTCTAGACCAACCTGTTTCAGTCACTTCAAAATCTTGGTATTTTTTTCTTTTTTCAATAAATTTTTTCGTGAAATATGGACCTTGAGTAAGATACAAGTCAAAGTAATTTCTTATCCTGAAATGACCTTTTTTTTCTCCTGCAAAACCATGAAAAACTTGAGTCTTAACTCCTTTTAAGTAGTGAGGAACAGCATTTCCACAAACGAAAATAGCTTCACTATTATAATTCTTTAGCTCTTTTATGCTACTGGAGTGTGGTTCAGCTTTATAAGGGAAGTCTCCCAATATTTTTTTATCTATATACCAAATGTAATCATGATTTAGAGCTTTAAGCTCTTTTCTAATCGGCTCTAAAATTCCAAATGCATATTTATTTTTACAAAATAGAATTGAATTCATTAGATTAAATTATTTGCATTTTTAAGATCTTCTTCAAAATCAATTTCTATGCAATTAAACTCCGAAATATCTACTGGTTTTATTTTAAAGCCATCTTTTTCAATAGCTACTTCCAATGCTCTTTCGAAATAGTCATTGTCATCACACTCTTCAAGTCTTTTAATAAATGAATCTATATATTTTGAAGAGATAAAATTTATTCCAACAGCTTCTCCTAATCCATTTTCTACTGTCTTAGATAATTCATCGATATAATTATCCTTTAAAGTGTATTTAACTTCTTCTTCAGCAACTTTGCTTGTATTAACAGCAACAAATGACACATCTTTATCAATATATTCCTTTAATTTTATTAATATGTTTTTATCAAAAACAATATCTCCGTTCATCCAAAGTATAGAGTGATCTTTATTTTTTTTAATTGCTTTTAATAAACTTTTGGCTGTATTAGTTTGATCAAAATACTGATTATAGATATAGGTTAAGTTTGGAAAACTTTCCATTATTAAATCTTTTTTAAAGCCAACTACAAGATTTACTAAATCTAAACTGTATAAGAACGAGATATTTTCAGTCATCATTTGCATGATGCTTTTATGGTTTTTAAGTTTTGTTAAAGGTTTTGGAAAAGGATTACCTAACCTTGATCCTATCCCAGCAGCTAAAATTATAATCTTCATATTAATATTTATTATTCTTCAAAGTTATAATAATTAATTTGAATGTTATCTTAAGATATGTTTTTTGTAATTTTGATTAATAATAAAATTATGGAAAAGAAATATTTACTCTCATTAGTAACAAGATACACAGATATTCAGCTAAATTTTGTTGATTCCACATGCTTTTCAATTCATTGTTCCAAGGTTTTTTCTTCCAATATAGTTGATTTGTTAAATGAACTTTTTGATAAATACGGAAATAATATATCGATTGTCTTTAAGAATAAAACAACTATCTCCGTAAACTCTATATCAGCTAAGAAAAAGTACAATACAATGTATACCACTGGCTGTTTTGATATTTTTCATTATGGTCACCTTAACATACTAACTAAATCAAAAGAATTGTGTCATCAATTAATAGTTGGAGTTTCAACAGATGAATTAATACTTCAAGAAAAAGGTAAGCTTCCTGTTATTCCATTTAAAGAGAGAGTTAAAATTATTGAATCTATTAAATATGTTGATTTAGTAGTTCCTCAAATTAATAAAAACAAGCAAGAGGCTATTGATAAATATACTATTGATGCAATTTCAGTTGGAGATGATTGGAAAGGTAGATACCCAGAAACTTCTTGTCCGGTTGAATACTTTAGTTATACACCCAGTGTTAGTAGTACTATCCTTAAAGATTTATTATCAATAAATAAAGTTTAATTTAACGCTTTATCATCTGTAAAAGTATTCCATTCTTTTACAGGCTTTTTCCAATCCCCATATCTATAGGTTAAGTATTCCTCTGTTAACATCGGAATAGAAAATAAATAGTCTTTAAATTTTATTGTTTGCTGGTTAGCATAGTATTTTGAAGGGACATTTTTAGTAGTGTTACCAATCATCCAATAGGTATTTTCTTTTTTAGGGTATTTAACAAATATTTCTAGACAAACTGAGCCTTTTAATAGGTTAAAAAACCTTTTATTTCTGATTTTAATTATTCTAATATCTCCTCTGTTAAAAAACTCAGATGTACTATCAAATTTTCGAACCCTAACACGTAAGTTTTTTGACTTTAAATTTATTATTAAATCATCAATTTTAGATACTTCTGAGCTGTTTATTGATAAATCTAGATCGTTGTCCCAAGGCAATAGCCTAGATTCTCTTTTTATACCTAATAAAGTCCCACCCTCAAGCCAATAGTTAACAGATAAAATATTTAAAGACTTAGCTACATCAAGAAGCAGTGATTCAGCTATCTCTTTATTCTTATTTGATAATGTAATTTTATATGCCAATTATATGTTTTTTAATAAAAATTGATAAACCTTATCATTAGAATCCTTTGGATTATAATGATGTGTCTTTATTCCAATAGACATTGCAGATTGGACTGCTTCATAATTGTGTTCAATATATATCAAATTAGTATTACTTAGATTGTATTTTTCAATAAGTAGTTTGAAATACAAAGAGTCGTCCTTATTTGGATTGTGTGAAAGACTAAATACATCATATGGCATTTCTACTATGCCATATTTAATTAGTTCGTTAATATTAGCATTCGTTAAAATAATCTTACGATTTTCAAATTTCTCTAATAAGTTATATAAATCAATATCTAACTTTTTGTTTTTAACAAGAGTATTCCAAGCATCAATTAAAATTATTTTCATAATACTTAAACAGCTAAATTGTGTTCTCTTAAAACTTGGTTTAAGGATGTTTTTTTATCAGTACTTTCTTTTCTTTTTCCTATAATAAGAGCACAAGGAACATTGTAGGTTCCAGCATTAAATTTTTTTGGAAATGAGCCAGGGATAACAACTGATCTTTCTGGTATTTCTCCTTTAATTTCAACAGCGTCATTATTTGTTACATCAATAATCTTTGTAGATGCTGTTAAAACAACATTAGCACCCAAAACAGCTTCTTTTCTAATAATTACACCTTCTACAATGATACTTCTAGATCCTAAAAATACATTATCTTCTATAATTACTGGAGTTGCTTGTAAAGGCTCTAAAACCCCTCCAATTCCTACTCCACCAGATATATGTACATTCTCTCCTATTTGCGCACAACTACCGACTGTTGCCCATGTGTCAACCATTGTACCCTTACCAATGTAAGCACCTATATTTACATAGCTAGGCATAAGTATACAGCCGCTTGAAATAAACGATCCGTATCTAGATATTGCACTAGGGACAACTCTTATACCTTTTTTAGCATAATCTCGTTTTAATGGAATCTTGTCATGAAACTCCATTGGACCAGCATGTAGAGTGGTCATATTATTAATCGGAAAATATAATAAAACAGCTTTCTTAATCCATTCATTGACTATCCATTTAGAGCCCTCACAGTGAGCTACTCTTAACTCTCCAGAGTCAAGTAGTTCAATTGTATCATTAATAGCTTTAACAATGTTTAAATCATTTAATAAGCTTCTATCGTCCCACGCTGATTCTATTTTTTGTTTTAAATCCATTTTTATAGTTATATAAACAAATATAATTCTATTATATAATCATTTAATAAAGTATGAATAAAAAATACTTATTTTTTTGAGTTATACTATATTTGTAAACAATATGCCAAGAATATTATCTATTGATTTTGGTTCTAAGAGATGTGGGATTGCAGTAACTGATGAAAGTCAGATAATTGCTTCCGGTCTTAAAACTGTTAAAACTGAAAATTTAATTCATTTTTTAAAAGATTATTTTAAAGAAGAAGAAGTTAATCTTATTGTTGTCGGTTTACCAAAAAACATGAATAATGAAGAATCCTCAATTGAGCCTTTGATATTAAAGTATATTAAAACCATTAATACTACTTTTCCTTTAGTAAAGACTGACAGGTTTGATGAAAGATTTACTTCAAAACTGGCTTTTCAAGCTATGATTGATGGGGGCTTAAAAAAAAAGCAAAGAAGAAATAAAGAGACTATAGACATGATTAGTGCTACGATAATTCTTCAGGATTATTTACAGAGCAAAATTTTTTAATTACTTAATCATTGTATAAATAAGTATTGTATTTTTGCAAAAAATTAATAGTTTTATGTTGTTACCTATTATAGCTTACGGACACCCTGTCTTAAAAAGAAAAGCTGAAGTTATCTCTAAAGATTATCCTAAATTAAAGGAACTTATTGACAATATGTTTGAAACAATGTATAACGCAAGTGGAGTTGGTATAGCCGCACCTCAAATAGGTCAATCTATTAGACTTTTTATAGTGGATACTACTCCGTTTTCAGAGGATGATAGTTTAAGTGATAACGAAAGAAATCAACTGAAATCCTTCAAAAAAATCTTTATAAATCCAGAAATAATTGAAGAGTCAGGTGATGATTGGAGTTTTGATGAAGGTTGTTTAAGTATACCAAACATAAGAGAAAGTGTTTTAAGACAGCCTGAAATTAAAATTCAATATTTTGACGAAAATTTCATCAAACATGTACAATCATTTGACGGTTTATTGGCTAGAGTAATTCAGCACGAATATGATCATGTTGAAGGAATTTTATTTACTGATAAATTATCTAGTTTTAAAAAGCAATTACTTAAAAAAAAATTACTCAAGATTTCTTCGGGTAAATTAAGTTTTGATTACGAAATGGAGTTTTATAAAAGTTCAAAAAAGAGATAAGTGTTTAAAAATTACACCAAAGAATTTAGTTATAATCTAAAGTTATCATTGCCAGTTATGTTGGGAATGCTAGGTCATACTTTAGTTAGTCTTGTAGACAATATTATGGTTGGTAAATTAGATCCTACTAATCTTGCTGCAGTTTCTTTAGGCAATAGTTTTATTTTTATTGGCATGGCTATTGGGATAGGATTCTCATCAGCAATTACTCCTTTAGTTGCCGAGGCAGACTCAGAGGGCAATCAAGAAAAATTACAATCGACTTTTATTCATGGAATAGTTTTGTGCACAGCGCTTAGTTTAGTCTTATTTTTATCAATTTTCCTGTTTAAAGATATAATGCTATTAATGAACCAGCCTAAAGAAGTCGTGGTGCTAGCACTACCTTATTTAGAACTAGTTGTCATATCTTTAATTCCCCTTCTTATATTTCAAGCTTTCAAGCAATTTTTTGATGGGCTATCTCTTACAATTTACCCTATGTATGCTGCTATTATTGCAAATGTTATTAATGTGATAATTAACTATATATTAATTTTTGGAAAATTTGGATTTCCTCAAATGGGTATTATCGGTGCTGCAATTGGCACTTTAGTATCTAGAACAATAATGCTCATATTTTTAATACTAATTATCAAATATAATAATAGAATAAAAAAGAGATTAAGTAATCTTTGGGCTATAAAATTTGATAAACTAATGTTTAAAAAGATTTTAAGTATTGGTATTCCAAGCTCTATGCAAATGGTATTTGAGGTTGTTTTCTTTACTACTGCAATTTGGCTAAGTGGTTTACTAGGTGAAAACTCACAATCTGCTAACCAAATAGCTTTAAATTTATCCTCGATGACCTTTATGATTGCCAGTGGTCTTGGAGTTTCAGCAATGGTAAGGGTAGGTAACCAAAAAGGGTTGAGGAATTATGTTGATTTAAGAAGAATTTCTTTTTCTATTCTCTTATTAGGATTGCTACTGGCTTTATTTTTCGCGCTCTGTTTTATATTTTTAAATGATTTACTTCCATATATCTATATAGATTTAAATAACCCTTTAAACTATGAAGATAACTTACAGGTAATTAGTATAACTTCTAAATTACTTATTATAGCTGCTATTTATCAAATATCTGATACTATTCAAGTTATTATTCTAGCTGCACTAAGGGGTATGCAAGATGTAAAGATACCTACGGTAATCACTTTTGTTTCTTATTGGTTAATAGGTTTTCCTGTTAGTTATTTCTTAGGTTCTGAAGAGATGCTTGGTAGTCAAGGGATTTGGATTGGACTATTAACAGGTTTAACAACCGCGGCAGTTTTATTGTATATTAGGTTTGATATTTTAACTAAAAAATTAATTTTAAATAATTAACACATGGATTTACCTAAGTTTATACTTGGAGATAACACTGATTTTCCTGACTCAATTTTTATTATACATACTGATTATCCTAGATTTATTCTAAATCTTGAAAATGATTCTATTAAATGGTTTGAGAATTTTAGTGAATTAGATGAGGAAGAACTTTTAGCACAAACAAAAGAACTTATTGATGAGGCATCTGATTTTTACGATAGAGAAGTTAGTAGATATAAATAATTATGTTAGAACAGTTTTTACAGTTTGATAGAGATTTATTAATTTATTTAAATAATCTTGGCTCTGATAATTGGGATTTATTATGGCTAATAATTACTGATAAGCTAACTTTTTTACCTTTTTTTTTAATAATTATTTACTTTATATATAAGAAATTCACAATCAAAGAATTATTATTTATTTTGTTAACCATAGCATTATTAATATTATTTACTGATCAATTCACTAATTTAATTAAAGATTCTTTCCAAAGACTTAGACCTTGTCGTGATGATTCTATTAATTTCTTTCTAAGATCGATTGATGTAAGGTGTGGTAAGTTTGGATTCTTTTCAGCTCATGCAGCAAACTCTATGGCTGTTTCCGTCTTTTTGTATAAGCTATTTAAGAACTTTAAAATTCTAAATTATTTTCTTATTTGTTGGGTAATTGTTTTTTCATATAGTAGGATATACCTTGGTGTCCATTTCCCTGTAGATATATTATTTGGATTAATATTTGGATTCTTTTTTGGTAGTATTGCTTACAAACTATTTAATAAATTTTCAGTTGCAAGTTAGTTAAACCTGATTGTCTTTAATTTGATAATCTATATACTTATTCTTTATCCATAAGTAAGCTATACAATCAATAAATGGCTCTATTAGCCTATTAAAAAATCCATATTTAGCTTTGCCAGCTTTTCTAGGGTAATGTTTAATAAGAACTTGACTTACTTTTCCGTTCTGTAAAAGAATCATTGCAGGTAAAAACCTGTGAAGACCTTTAAACATAGGTATTTTTTTAGCAAAACTAGTTCTAATTATTTTTAAAGGGCAACCTGTGTCTATTATTTCATCTCTTGTAAATAATCTTCTTATTTTATTAGCAATAAATGACGAGGCACTTTTAATGATAGAATCTTTTCTTATCTTTCTGTATCCAGTAACTAAATCATTCTTATCAATTTTTTTTAGTAATAGATTAAAATCTTCTGGATTAGTTTGCAGGTCAGCATCTATATACCCTATTAAGGTAGTTTCAGCATAATCAAAACCAGCTTTAATAGCTGTACTTAGACCGTGATTTTTTTTAAAGCTAATTAACTTAAATTTTTTTTTCGATTCACAAATTTTCCTAAGAATATCCTCACTATTATCTGTAGACCCATCATTTATAAATAAGACTTGAGAATCCACTATTGATATCTTTAAAAATTTACTTAACTCATTATCGAGTCTTTGAATATTTTCTTCTTCGTTAAATAGAGGGATAATAATTGTTAACGTTTCTCTCATTCTACTTACTAGAATTGATGATTAATTCAGCTGCTGCTAAGACTGTTGTTTGATTACTTTCTAATAGTTTTATCTGATTTTCAAGCTCAACTATTAAATTTTTATTATGAAAAAAATCTGCTTGTATTTGAGTATTTAAAGTTTGTATTAGCCAATGTTTCTTTTGATCATTTCTATTTTTAGTAAAATAGCCGTTATTTTTAGTTAGTCTAAAATAACTACTAATTTCTGTCCAGATCTCTTTAATACCATCTGAATTAATTGAACTGCAAGTCGATACTTTTGGTTTCCATTTTGAAGCTTTGAGTGGGTAAAGGTTTAAAGCCATTTTAAATTCAGATTTAGCTAGGTTTGCTGCTTTTATATTATCTCCATCAGATTTATTTATGATTATCGAATCTGCCATTTCAATTATTCCTCTTTTAATTCCTTGAAGTTCATCACCAGCTCCAGATAATTTTAGAAGCAAAAAATAATCAACCATCTCATAGACACTTATTTCACTCTGTCCAACTCCAACAGTCTCAATTAGAATTATATCAAATCCAGCAGCTTCGCATAAAATTATGCATTCTCTTGTTTTATTTGAAACCCCACCTAAATGATTTCCAGCTGGGCTCGGTCTTATGTATACGTTTTTATCTCTTACTAAATTTTCCATTCTGGTCTTATCTCCTAGTATACTTCCTTTGGTCAGGCTACTTGATGGATCTACGGCTAGTACAGCAATTTTCTTTCCCGTTTTAGATAAATAAGATCCGAATGATTCTATGAATGTGCTTTTCCCTACCCCAGGAACACCTGTAACACCTATTCTTATTGATGAGTTTTTTCTAAGTAAGCATTCTTTTAAAATCTTATTAGCTATTTCTCTATCACTTCTTTTTTTGCTTTCTACTAGCGTTATTGCTCGGCTAAGTGAAACGATATCTCCTTTTAAGATTTTTTTTATTAAATCTGTGTGTGATATGTTTTTAATATTTGGAATATATTCCAATGTGGCTTTTTTAAATTGTTAATAATTTAACTAAATTTTATTAAAAATAACCCATTCTCCTTTAACAATTAATGATTCAGCTTGTTTGTACTTCAGTTCTTTACTTTCTCCAGTTTTCACATTTTTTATAAAAACCTTATCGTTTCTACCAATCTTTGGTTGATCTCTAACGATTGTTTCCACAGTTTCTCTGTTATTGGATTGATTGTTTCCAGCTGCTCTGTTTCTAGCACTCAACTCATCCATATTTGGAATTTCTTCTTTAGAGGTGTTTAGATCTCTTTTTTTGGAGGATTTCGCTTCTCTAATGATATTTGTATTCTCTCTAGGTATCTCTCCTTTAAATAAAAATGATAAAATCTCTTTATTAACCTGATCTATCATTCCTCTAAATAATTCAAATGACTCAAACTTATAAATTAAAAGTGGATCTTTTTGTTCGTGAACAGCTAGTTGAACAGATTGTTTTAATTCATCCATTTTTCTTAGATGAGTTTTCCAAGAATCATCGATTATTGCTAATGAGATATTCTTTTCAAAATCATTTACTAATTGTTCTCCTTTAGAATGATATGCCTTTTCTAAATCTGTAACTACCTGTAAGGTTTTTATACCATCAGTAAATGGAACTACTATTCTCTTGAATTTATCTTTTTGTGTTTCATAAACATTTTTAATAACTGGAAAAGCTAAAACTGCATTTTCTTGGATCTTGTTTATATAATGTTTTAATGCTGCGTTATAAATCTTATCGGTAACTTGTACAGATGACATTGTTGAAAATTCTTCACTTGTGATATCTGTTGTAAATGAAAAATATCTAATTAATTCATATTCAAAATTCTTAAAATCATTCGCTGATTTATTATTTTCAACTATAATCTCAGTAGTATCATAAATCATGTTCGCTATATCGACTTTCAATCTATCTCCAAATAAAGCATTATATCTCCTTTTATAGATGACTTCTCTTTGTGCACTCATAACGTCATCATATTCTAAAAGTCTTTTTCTTATCCCAAAATTATTTTCTTCGACTTTTTTCTGTGCTCTTTCTATTGATTTAGTTATCATAGAATGCTGTATTACTTCTCCTTCATCGAGCCCCATTCTATCCATCATTTTTGCAATTCTTTCGCTTCCAAATAACCTCATTAAATTATCTTCTAATGAAACGTAGAATTGTGAACTTCCAGGATCACCTTGTCTTCCTGCTCTACCTCTAAGCTGTCTATCTACTCTTCTAGAATCGTGACGTTCTGTTCCAATTATAGCTAAACCACCAGAATTTTTCACTTCGTCTGATAATTTAATATCAGTACCTCTTCCTGCCATATTAGTAGCTATGGTAACTTGACCTGGATTACCCGCCTGAGATACGATATCAGCTTCTTTCTTATGTAATTTAGCATTAAGTATATTATGAGGTACTTTTCTTATACCCAACATTTTACCAAGCACTTCACTAATCTCAACTGATGTTGTTCCTATTAGTATAGGTCGACCCTGTTTAGACAGTTTAGTAACTTCATCAATAACAGCATTATATTTTTCTCTTTTAGTTTTATAAATTAGATCTTCTTTATCATCTCTAACTATAGGTCTATTTGTAGGTATTTCAACTACGTCTAACTTGTATATTTCCCATAACTCACCTGCTTCTGTCACTGCCGTACCAGTCATACCAGAGAGCTTTTTATACATTCTAAAGTAATTTTGTAAAGTAATCGTAGCAAATGTCTGAGTAGCAGCTTCAATTTTTACATTTTCTTTCGCTTCAATAGCTTGATGTAAACCGTCGCTATACCTTCTACCGTCCATGATTCTACCTGTCTGCTCATCAACAATCATTACTTTATTGTCCATTACTACATATTGAGTATCTTTTTCAAATAATGCATATGCTTTTAAAAGCTGACTAAGAGTGTGAATTCTTTCTGATTTAACGCCAAAATCACGATATAAAACCTCTTTTAAGTTAGCTTCTTTTTTAGAGTCCAAATTTTGAGCTTCAATTTTAGATATTTCTAGACCTATCTCAGGCATTACAAAGAAATTAGGATTGTCCTTGCCAGACAAGAAATCAATTCCTTTGTCCGTTAATTCAATTTGATTATTTTTTTCATCTATAACATAATAGAGCTCTTCATCAACCTTAGGCATCTCTCTATTGTTATCTTGCATGTAAAAGTTCTCAGTTTTTTGAAGTAATTGCTTTATACCCCCCTCACTTAGAAACTTGATAAGAGCTTTATTTTTAGGAATTCCCCTATAAATTCTCAGTAGATTGAAAGAGCCTTCTTCTTCCTCTCCATTAGAAATCATTTTTTTGGCTTCAGATAGTAAAGAGGTTAAATATTTCCTTTGTACAGAAACTATATCTTCTATTTTAGGTTTTAGTTCATTAAATTCATGAATATCCCCTTTAGGAGTTGCTCCAGAAATTATTAGCGGTGTTCTTGCGTCATCTACTAAAACAGAATCAACCTCATCTACAATTGCATAATGATGTGGGCGTTGAACTAAATCATCTGGTGAGTTAGCCATATTATCTCTCAAATAATCAAAACCAAATTCATTATTAGTTCCAAAAGTAATATCAGCTCTGTATGCTTTTTTTCTGTCTTCAGAATTAGGTTTGTAATAATCAATACAGTCAACGCTTAGGCCGTGAAATTCATAAATTGGCGCCATCCATGCACTATCTCTTTTAGCTAAATAATCGTTTACCGTAACAAGGTGTACTCCTTTACCAGATAATGCGTTTAGATATACTGGTAGAGTTGCTACTAGAGTTTTTCCTTCTCCAGTTTGCATTTCTGCAATTTTTCCTTGGTGCATTGATATACCCCCAATAAGTTGTACATCGTAATGGATCATGTCCCATGTTACAGGCTTTCCAGCTGCATCCCAGGAGTTTTCCCATATAGCATGTTCGTTATTTAAATTAACATAGTCTTTTAAGCCAGAAAGTTCTCTGTCAAAATTACTAGCAGTTACTTTTATTTGAGTATTGTTTTTAAATCTTTTTGCTGTTTCTTTAATAACTGCATATGCTTCGGGCAATATCTTTTTTAAGGTTTCTTCAGTTGATAAATAAACTTCCTCTTTTAAATCATCTATTTTGTTGTATAGATTTTCTTTTTCATCAAAATCAATTGTAGATTCAACTTCCGATTCTAAATTTTTTATTTGATCAGTAATATCTTTAGTAGAATCAGCTATTGAAGATTTGAATTCATCTGTTTTAGCTCTTAAATCATCATTAGAAAGTTGTGAAATTTTTTGCTCAAAAGACAATATGCTTTTGACGATAGGAGATATCATTTTAACATCTTGTTTAGACTTATCTCCTACAAATATTTTAAGAATAGAATTTAAAATACTCATTAATTTGTTTTTTTTAATAGAAAATCAAAGATACGATTTGTTGCATTTCTTTTGAAGAAAATACAAAATAAAAAAAGCCTCATTAGAGACTTTTTTTTATTAATTAATATTCATCTTCATTCCAAAGATAATCATCATCAGTAGGGTAGTCAGGCCAAATTTCCTGTATGGATTCATATAGATCACCTTCGTCTTCTATTGATTGTAAGTTTTCTACCACTTCTAATGGAGATCCAGTTCTGATAGAATAATCTATTAATTCATCTTTTGTGGCAGGCCATGGTGCATCACTCAAAAATGATGCTAATTCTAGTGTCCAATACATATTTATTATGATTTTTATATTTTGCAAAAATAAATTTTTAGTGGAATTTCACAAGTTATTTGAATATTATTTTACATTTACTTATTAATCCACTTGGTTTCCTTTGTATTAGTGTCTAAAGAAATTTTTCTAGATAAAGTGAATAAATAATCCGATAGCCTATTTATATAAATAATGATATCTTGATTTATTTCATAATCTTTACTGAACTTAACACATATTCTTTCTGCCCTTCGGCAGATACTTCTCGATATATGACAGATAGAAACAGTGATATGCCCCCCAGGAATTATAAAGTTTGTCATTTCTGGCAATGTTGAACTAATTTTATCTATTTCCTTTTCAATAAGATCAGTTTTTTTGCTAGAAAATTTAATTGGATTATTTTCTTTTTTGATAGAGTAATCTATGGCAAGCAATGACCCTATAATAAACAAGTTTTCTTGAATATTTAAAATAAAACTTTTATCATCCTCAGATGTACAGTGATCTCTAAGTAATCCAAGATTAGAGTTTAGCTCATCGACAGTTCCATATGCTTCAATTTGAATTTCATCCTTAGCTACTCTTTTTCCACCAATTAAAGAAGTTTTTCCTTTATCTCCGGTTTTTGTATAAACTTTCATAAGTTAATTGTTACTTGATTTAAATATACAAATATTATAGCCTAATTATATAATCTTGTTTTTGTAGTTTATTAACTTTTAAAATTAATATTCCAAAATAATAAAAATCTATACTTACTTGTATTTCGTTTTTTTTAATCAACTTTTTCCAACAAGAATATTCATTCTTGAGTTTTATATTTTTTATTAATAAAATTGTGTTTTCTTTTTTTTTGCAATACTCTTCTAAAACTTCAGATACTTTATTAGATAATATATTTTCAATGGTATGGGTTAAAAACTGTTTATTATAATAATCTACAAGCCTTAAGTTTAAGAAATGAATATTTTTTTTTAATATATGTTTTTTCTGTTTATAAATACATTCTGTCAGTAATTTGTAAACAACAGGTGAATGAACAGAGTATTGATTTGAAGAATTAAAATTATGACTTAAAAACCTTAAAACTTTATAAATCATCAGGATTTTGAGTAAAACTTAATTAATTGTAAATATCTGAAAGCAAGGAATAAAAAAAGAGGATATAAACTTATATTAAAAACCTGAACTCCTGTTATAGAATGCAACACGATTAATATTAATGACAATAGTAGTAACTTTAGGTATGCTATTTTCCATTTTTTATTAAGTACGTTAATTAATAGTATAAAATTTATTGGATTAGCCCATAGTAAATTATAATTAAATGCCGCTGTAGTATGGTCTGTAAAAAACCATAAAAATAGTAATAAACATCCTATGAATGAGGTTAATATATGAATAGATTCTAATGCTAAATGAATTTTTTTATTTTCTTTATTTCTATAATTTAGTAAGAATAAAGCTGTAAATATTAATATAAAAACAAATAGAGGAGAAGTTAAAAAAATATTGAATGTTGATTTTTCAACATCTTTAACTTTATTTATAAATATAATATTTTCAATAAGTTTAACTTTTTCAATTTTTTTATCATTGTTTGAATAACTGTAATAAGAAGAATTTAAATATTCAAATAAGTATTCAGGTAGAAAGGTGTTTTTTTCAGAATCTATTTGTTGATCTATATAAGAGCCTAGGCATATGTCAATACCTAATGAACCCCAGGAATTTTTGTTTATATTTTCATAAATCAAACTTCGGTATGAGTCCTTGTTTGAAGTTACTGACTCATATGTATTGTGATAATCGTATTGACTAAGTAAACCTTTAATTATGTCTTTTATAACTGTTGAACAATTATTATTAAAATAATCATAAAAATAATCTTTGTTTTCAGGTTTAGAATTAAAAATTAGTTTGTCTACTAACTTTTCTTTTAAATCATTTGGCAAGGATAAAACTTGTTCCTTTATGTATCTATCATTAGCTATGTAGCTAGATTTGAAATTTTCAAAATAACTAACTCCTAAGCTGTACTTTAAATACCCTTTAATAAAGTTAGAGTAGAATCTCGGATCATTATAATCATATATTCCATAGTTAAAGACAAGGTCATATTTTTTTGTTTTGCTTTGTACTCTAATAGCGCTGTGACCAAAGGAATCATTTAATGAATTTCCAGGACCAATAGTTAGTATACTTACAGTATAATCTTCAGTCTGGCCAACTAGTGTCGTTGATAAAAAAAATAAAAATGTGAATATGATATTCCTCATAATTTATTTAAATATATTAAAATCAACTTTTAAAGAAAATATGTTAGAGTATAAAGCTACACTTTGATCACCTACATCAGTAAATGCGTAATCAATTTCTATGTCTTTATATTTAAAACCTACTCCAAAATTAGGTTGCATTGTCAAGTTAGTGCTATTGTCAAATTCAATCTCATTTTGAAAATTACCCAACCCTAACCTTAAAAAAACTATATCTGTATAGCCAAGCTGTAGCCCAATTGCGGGGTTTATACTTGCAAATTCTGTAGAAATCACACTATTGTCTTGCTCAAACTTCATTATTAAATCAAAACTTGTTAATAAACTATAATCATAATTAAAAGTGTGAATTTTTGAAATTCCAAATTGAATTTTAGGTATTGTAATTTCAGTTGAATTTGGTACTTCTTGATTTTGACCATCAATAGCATTTTGAATATCATTCAGTCTACTTTCATTTATAGACCATGAGTTGTAAGTAGTTGTAATGTCTCTAGCCATTAATCCAAATTTCCAGTTGTTTTTAGTTTTGAGCTGAATACCCATATCAAAACCAAAACCCCATGATGTAGCAAAGTCACCAATAATTCTTCTAATTATTTTTGCATTAATGCCATAGCTAATATCTTTTGTTAGCATTTTTCTAGCATACGAAACAATAAATCCATAGTCAACCGCAGAAAATAAGTTTATTCTATCATAATTAATATTGCCTTGTTCGTCAATAAGTTGAGTTGTATCTAGTATATCATCTACTCCAAATCTAATCATTGAAAAACCAATTGTAGATTGCTTATCAATTGATGATGCATAGGCTAAATAATTATAATTAGCAATGTTTGCGAAATAATTAGAATGCATTAGAGAAATTTCCGTTTTATCAATATTTATTAGTCCAGCAGGATTCCAATATCCAGAGTTAACCCCACTTATTGAAGATGTAACTGCACCACTCATTGAAATTGAAGCAGCATCTACTCCTATATTCATAAACTCATTTGAGTATTTTGAATTGTTCTGAGAGTAACTTGTTACTAAAAAAAAGAATATTAAAAATCTAAAAACTTTCATACTTTAAAAACAAACTAAACTAAAGCTTATTGTGTATATAATAATTATTACAAAATTAGTTTATTACTTTTACATTTAAATTATTATTATGATAAAACATGTTCCAAACCTTTTCACCCTTGCTAATCTTTTCTGTGGGTGTTTAGCAACAGTATTTTTGTTTGAAAATAATATTAATGTTAATACAGTTACATTAATTATTTGCTTAGGAATTTTTTTTGATTTATTGGATGGTTTCTTGGCAAGAAAACTAAATGTTCAATCTAAATTAGGTTTAGAGTTAGATTCTTTAGCGGATTTAATTACAAGTGGTTTGATCCCAGGCATAATTATTTTTAGATTATTTAAGAATACATCTGCTGCAGAACTTTCATTTATTTCTGCTGAATGGATTGCGTATTTTGCATTTTTTATTACTATGGCTTCAGCCTACAGGCTAGCAAATTTTAACACCAAAGATTCTACTACAAATTATTTTATAGGTTTACCAGTTCCTGCAAATACCATAATGATATTGTCATTATTTTTGGTATCAGAATTAAGTGCTAACTCATTTGTTGTAGAGCTAATTATAAATAAATATTTCCTAATTAGCCTAGTTATTATTTCAAGCTTTTTAATGAATTCAAATTTAAAATTTATTTCATTTAAATTCAATAACTATTTATTTAATAAAGAAAACAATAGTCGTTACTTTTTAATTCTAAGTTCTATAATACTATTTGTTTTATTAGGTTATATATCAATACCTCTAATTTTCTTGGTATATTTTGTGGTATCAATCTTTACCTTGAGGTAAATATTTTATTTAAAGGTTTAGATTTTTTTTTCTCAATTCAAAGTTTTGACCTAAGTATACTTTTCTAACCATTTCATCTTCTGCTAACTCTTCAGGTTTACCATCCTTTAATATGTTTCCTTCAAACATTAAATATGTTCTATCGGTTATTGCTAATGTTTCCTGGACATTATGATCTGTAATTAAAATACCTATATTTTTTTTTGTCAATTTAGATATTATTCTTTGTATGTCTTCAACAGCTACTGGGTCTACTCCAGCAAATGGTTCATCTAATAAAATAAAGCTTGGATCAGTAGCTAATGCCCTAGCAATTTCAGTTCTTCTTCTTTCACCTCCTGAAAGTAAAT
>CAJVXR010000010.1 GCA_913009535.1 uncultured Flavobacteriales bacterium
GACGAGCCCTTGGAGCAACTCCATTTGAAATTAAAAGACAAATAGTTTTGGAAGCGGTTTTTTTAACTACCATCGCAGGAATATTTGGAATTATTTCTGGAGGATGGATTTTAATAGCTTTAGATAGCTTTTTTGGACAAGGAGCTGAAGCAACATTAGTCAATCCGTCAGTATCCATATTTGTAGTATTTATATCTCTAATTATACTAGTGATATTTGGAACACTTATAGGTTTAATACCAGCTGGTAGAGCTACAAGCATTAAACCAATTGAAGCATTAAGAGAAGAATAATTTTTTAAAAATAAAATAAAATGAATAAACCAATTAGAATTACTTTAGGCCTTTTTACAGTGGTAGCATTAGTTATTGTAATAAAATACTTTAGCGATGCAAATTCAGAATCAATTATTGATTATGACACTCAGACTCCATTTTATACTTCATTAAACACTAATGTTGTAGCCACTGGAAAATTAAATCCTGAAGATGAGATTGAGTTAAAACCTCAAGTAACTGGCATTGTTGATATGATTTATGTGGAAGAAGGAGATATGATACAAAAGGGAGATTTAATTGCTAAAATAAGAGTTGTTCCAAATGAGCAAAGTTTAGTTAGTGCAAATAGTAGAATTAATTCCTCCAAGTTATCGTTTGACAATTCAAAGAGACTATTCGATAGAAGTGAAGAGTTGTTTACCAAAGGAGTGATATCAAAACAAGACTTTGAAAATGCGGAATTATCATTAAATCAAGCACGAGAGTCTTTGACACAAGCAGAGAATGATTTTAAAATAATTAAACAAGGCTCGCTTTCTGGAGGGGGTTCGGCAAACACAAATATCGTAGCTCAAATTTCTGGTACTATTTTAGAAATTCCAGTCAGAGAAGGAAATCAGGTTATTGAAAGTAATAACTTTAACGCAGGAACTACAATAGCAACTGTTGCTGATATGAGTATTATGATTTTTGAAGGGCAAGTAGATGAAGCTGAAGTTGGTAAACTAGAAGAAGGCAAAGACATTAAAGTAGTTCTTGGCGCTTTAGGAGAAGAAGAGTTTCCGTCTAAATTAACTTTTGTAGCACCCAAAGGAATTGAAGTAAATGGAGCTGTACAATTTAAAATCAAAGCAAATGTTGAAATTCCAACTTCTAAAGTTAGAGCTGGCTATAGCGCTAATGCAATAATAGAAATTGAAAATATAGAAAACTCTTTGTGTATCAAAGAATCTTTAATTCAGTTTAATAGGTTTACTGAAAAACCATTTGTAGAAATTTTAAATGATGATGGAGTATTTGTTAAAAAAGATATCACCATTGGTATTTCTGACGGAATAAGTGTTGAAGTCTTAGAAGGGGTCAAGGAAGATGACAAAATTAAAGTTTGGAATAAAGTTTTAGAAGAAGATGAAGGTGGTGATGGAGAAACAAGACCTAACTCTAATGATTAATATTAATTAATAAAGATTATGAAATATATATATATAATAGTAGTAAGTTTATTCTCTATTACAACTTCAATAAGTCAAGAAAAGTTTTGGGATCTACAAGAGTGTGTGGATTATGCTCTAGAAAATAACATTTCAATTTTACAAGCTCAAAACACAATCCTTTCTAATGATCAAGATATTATTGCTTCAAAAGGTAATTTTTTACCATCGCTTAGTTCTAATTTAAATCAGTCAATGAGCTTAGGTACTGTTGAGTTGTATCCAGGTAATTTTGCAGATCGAAGATTTAATTCTTCTAGTTTGGGGTTAAGTTTATCTCAAACTGTTTTTAACGGTTTTAGAAACCTAAACATTCTAAAACAATCTAAAATAGCACTAGAAAGAAGCGAAAATGAGTTAAACAAGATTAAGGATGATGTTTCTCTTAATGTTGCTAATTATTATTTAAATATATTGTTTAATAAAGAAAATCTAGCTCTAGCCAAATCTCAGTACGAGTTCTCATACAAGCAATTAAAACAGGTGGAAAGTTTAGTTAACGCAGGAGTCCAACCTCAAGCAAATATTATTGATGCTGAAGCTACTCTTAGTCTAGATGAACAAAACTTAACAACAGCTCAAAATAACTATAGACTTGCATTATTGAATTTAACTCAATTGTTGCAAATTCCTTTGGAAGGATTTAATGTTGTTGCTATTGATGTGAAAGTCCCCTCTGAGAGTCTTTTATACACAGATATTAATCCTATTATTAATTATGCTTTAGAAAATAGAAATGAAATAAAGGTTGCTAATAATAATATTGACTTAGCTAAATTTAGTACTAAAATTTCGGAAAGTTCTTACCTGCCAAGTATTTCATTTGGTTATGGTTTTAATGCAAGCGCAAATTTTTCAAATTTATCTTCAAGTAACTCTTTTTTCCAACAAATTAACGATAACAAGGGGCATAGTCTTAACATGAATATTAGTATTCCTATTTTTTCTAGGAATCAAATAAAAACCAATGTAGCAAAGTCTAAAATTCAAGAAAATAATTCTGATTTAGGTTTAATTCAAGCTCAATTAAATGTTGAGGCTACTGTTCAAAGAGCCTTTACTGATGCAAAAGCTGCACTTAAATCTTATCAAGCCGCTAAAAAATCATTACAGTCACAAGAGTTGGCTTTTGAAAATTCGCAGCAGAGATATCAACTAGGGACAATTAACACTATCGATTTAGAGCAGGTGAGAATCAGATTATTAAATGCTGAATCTTCACTGATCAATTCAAAATATGATTTCATATTTAAAACCAAGGTTTTAGATTTTTATATGGGTAAATAACTGAATGTTGAATTATATATTAAACATAGAAACCTCTACAACAAATTGTTCGGTATCCTTATTTAAAGGATCGGAACTGGTCATCGTTAAGCAGGAAAATGACGAAAATTATTCTCATTCAAAAAGGCTTCATGTTTATATAAACGAATTATTAGAAGCATCAGGCGTATCTCCAAATAATCTTTCTGCTATTTGTGTAAGTAAAGGTCCTGGGTCTTATACTGGTCTTCGTATAGGAGTATCTTCCGCTAAAGGACTATGTTTTGCTTTAGGTATTCCGTTAATCTCGGTTGATACTCTTGACGCATTTGCACATCAAGTCAAATTTTCTGATGGCTTTATTGTACCACTTCTTGACGCTAGAAGAATGGAAGTTTATTCCTCTGTATATGATAATAATTTCAACAAAGTTAGAGAGACTAAGGCTGAAATACTCTCAGAAAATTCTTTTGAAGATTATCTAAAAAAAAGCAAGGTCTATTTTTTAGGAAATGCTAATGATAAAACAAAAAGTATAATCAATAGTTCTAACGCCATTTTTATTGATGATAAGCTCCCTTCTTCCATTGAAATCGGAAAGTTAGCTCACAAGAAATTTATCTCTAACGATTTTGAAAATGTTGCGGATTTTGAGCCCTTTTACTTAAAGGAATTTGTGGGTAATAAATTAAAGACTAGTTAAGTAATTCTAAAGCTTCTTTCGCGGTTCTTACAGGTAATTTACAAGCTTTTTTTACACAAACATATATGTAAGTATCATTATCAATATATCTGTTCTTAAGCAAAGGAAAATCACTTTCGTTTAAACTTCCTATAATTAGTTTATTAGGACTGAAACTTTTATTGATCCCTTCTGATTTAATAAGAGCATCTTCCCCAACTATTGCTATTTCATAAAATGAATCACTTATTTTTAGCATTAGATCTAACCAATTTGAAAAGCTATTTGGATATAAGTCAATCTGTGGCGTAACGTTATTAAGCATTGCGGTAGCTGTTTCTAAATATTTTTCATTATCAAAGTAATGAGAAAGCAAAAATAAATTATTTGCCATTATCGAATTACTAGAAGGAATCACATCATCTCTGAACTCTAGAGTCCTTGATAAAAGCTTCTCATCTAAATCGGATGTAAAATAGAACATCTTAGTATCTTGATTATAAAAATGTTTATATATATATTCGGTTAAATTTTGAGAATATTTTAGCCATTTTTCGTCAAGAGTAACTTCGTGGAGGGAAATAAATCCACTAATAATTGCCGAGTAATCTTCTAAGTAACCATTAATATAGCTTCCTCCATTTTTATAATTACGCAATAATTGACCATCTTTATTATATAAATTTTTCAAAATAAACTCTGCATTTCCGATTGCAGCATTTAAAAAATCAGGTTCATTAAAAGCTTTATAAGAGTCAACAAATCCTTTTATCATTAGACCATTCCAAGATGTTAAAATTTTATCATCAAGTCTTGGTTTAGCTCTTTTATTTCGAATTTTAATTAATTTGGAATTACAGTTTTTTATTATCTTTTCTATTTCTGAAATTGATAAATTATGTCTTGCAGCAATCATTTCATCGTCTTCATTTCTTATTAAAACATATTTATCATCTTCCCAATACCCATAAGTGTTTATGTTATAATAACTCGAGAATACAGTAAAGTCTTCATTCAATGTAGTTTTAAGTTCCTTTTCTGTCCATACATAAAAAGCTCCTTCTTCTAAAACGTTGCTACTTGTTTTGCTGTCCGCATCTAAGGAAGAGTAATAACCACCGCTCTCATCTTTTAATTCTGAATTTATAAAATCAATTGTTTCATACACAATTTTTTTATACAACTCATTTTTAGTTGCTTTATATGCATCTGAATATAAGCTTACTAATTGTGCGTTATCATAAAGCATTTTTTCAAAATGTGGGATATGCCATCTATTATCAACAGAATATCTTGAGAATCCACCACCAATTTGATCGTAAATTCCACCATATGCCATTTTTTTTAGGCTAAGGTTTACAAAGTCTTGAATTTCTATATTGCTAGTTTGATAAGAATACTTTAGTAAAAAATGCAAATTGCTCGGCATCATAAACTTAGGCATTCCCTCTGCGCCTCCGTATTCCAAATCAAACTTCTTTGACCAAGTATCTAAATATTTTTTCATTATATCTAACTCGAAATTAGTGCTAGATTTATTGAGCTCAATAAGATCTAAAGATTTAACGCCTTCTTCTAATTGATCTGCATAAGTAATAAGCCTTTCAGGATCATCATCATAAAGTTTTGATATCTGTTCTAGAGCGTTTATCCATTGATCTTTTGAAAAATAAGTACCACCCCAGATTGGTCTTCCATCAGGCAGAGTTACTACATTCAACGGCCACCCTCCACTACCAGTCATTAGTTGAACGGCGTTCATATAAACATTATCTACATCAGGTCTTTCTTCACGGTCTACTTTTATTGAGATATACTTTTCGTTCATTATTTTTGCAACAAGAGTGTCTTCAAAACTTTCTTTTTCCATCACATGACACCAATGGCAGGCAGAATAACCAACACTAATTATAACAAGTTTATTTTCTTTAGTTGCTTGTTTTAAATATTTTGAATCCCAAGGGTTCCAATCTACTGGATTGTATGCGTGTTGCAATAAGTACGGGCTGGTCTCGTTAATTAAATTATTGCTCATTTTGTTAGATTCCTTATTTTCACACGCTGTTATAATAAACAGAATATAAAAAATGTATAATAATTTTTTTTCCATTTTTTTAAAAATACAAAACTTAATTTAAGTTTCTGTTTTAACCATTTATAGCTTCAACTAACTCTACTTTACCAGCCAACATTTCTTTTAGCATATTTTCGATCCCGTTTTTAAGCGTAAAAGTTGAAGAAGGACAGCCGCTACAGGCTCCTTGTAAGATTACAGACACCTTTTTTGTTTCTGCATTATAAGACTTGAATTGAATATTTCCGCCATCTGCAGCTACTGCTGGCTTGACATATTCTTCTAAAATATTAATAATTTCTTTAGAGATATCATCTAGTTTATCAAATTCTTTAGTTTTTTGCTCTTCAGAATTAGTGATTATATCACTTGAATCTAACTCAACTATTTGCTTACCATCTTCAATGTGAGATCTAATAAACTCTCTTAATTCCATTGTTACTTCTTCCCATGTCGCTAATTCATACTTTGTAATTGATATGTAATTTTTCTCGATAAAAACGTTTTTTACATATGGAAAATGAAAAAGTGCTTTTGCTAATGGACTTTTAGCAGTCTGGTCAATTGATGTATATTCAAAAAGGGAATTAACAAGATTTTTGTTAGAAACAAATTTCATGGCAGATGGGTTTGGAGTACTCTCTGCGTATATAGTTACAGCTGATTTTTTAACACCTTTAGTCTCAGTTACTACAATATTACCTTCGTTTAGATACTTTTCTATTTGTTCAGCAACTTCTTCTTGAACATCTTTCCATTCTATTATGCTATATCTTTCAATAGCAATGAAATTAGATGATATATATATTTTCTTAACAAAGGGAAGGTAAAATAATTGTTGTGCTAGTGGTGAGTTTGAAGCTTCATCAATATTGTTATACTCGTAATTTTGATGATTAGTTAGAAAAAAATTTGTTTCAAACTTTACAATTAATTTATTACTCGTTTCGTTGATTGAAACTTTATATTTTTTCATTACTAATTTTTTACAAAAATAATGAATCTTCATTGAAGATAAAAGAATGATCAAACATATAAATCCATTAAAAATTTATATATTTGGATCCATTAATTGCATAAAATGACATTAAAAAAACATTTACTATATACTGCTTTTTTTATATTTAGTTCTCAATTTATAAATTCCCAAGAAGGACTTCCGATATATTCCGATTACTTAACAGATAACTACTATTTATTACACCCCTCAATGGCTGGTGTAGCTAATTGTAATAAGCTTAGATTAACAAGTAGAAAACAATGGCTTGACCAAAGTGAGTCTCCAAATCTCCAAACACTTAGTTTTAATGGTAGAATAGGAGATTCTAAATCTGGAATTGGTGCTATAGTTTTTAATGATAAAAATGGTTATCATTCACAATCAGGTGCTTATCTTACTTATGCACATCATCTGCTTTTCTCAAGAAATAGAATTGATTTGAATATGTTGTCTTTTGGAATCAGCGCAGGAATGATACAGAATAAACTTGATGAATCCTCATTTTTATTTGATGGCTTTGATCCCTTAGTTGCAGGAATAACTCAAAGCTCTACAGATTTTAATTTAGATTTTGGTTTTTCTTACCATTATATGGAATTTTATGCCCACGCTACTTTTAAGAATTTCTTAAAAAATGATGGTATAAACTCCAATGAGTTAGGTATTTACTCCTATGATAATTCAAGAACTTATTTATTTTCAGCTGGTAATGTATTTGGAAATATAGGTAGCCCTTGGAGTTATGAACCTTCTATTTTACTCGCTTACAAAGAATCTACCGAAGAGTCTTTTATTGATTTGAACTTCAAAGTTTTTAGATCTACTGACTTTGGTAAAGTATGGGGAGGATTATCTTACAGAAGAAATATGGATCGTTATGTATCCACCTCTCTTGAAAACGGCACTAACACACTCTCTTCTCAACAGCCACAATATCTTACACCATTTATTGGAGTAGATTATGAAAATTTTGTATTTGCTTATACTTATTCCGCTCAAAGAAACTCAATAGTATTTGACAACGGCGGTTACCATCAAATAACTCTTGGTATTAACCTTGGTTGCAAAAAGCAAAAGTATGACTGTAATTGCCCTAGTGTAAATTAAAAAATTATCTTATTTATCTTTTTTCCTTTTCTTAAAAACTTTTGAATAACTGATTTATTTCCGTTGCAGTAAAACTGATTTTTAATATCTAATGTTTCAGATGTATTATTGTTTGACTCTAATACCTGTTTAACTCTTTTACAGACTGCACTTGAAGAGTCTAAGACCTTTATTTCTTTGGGCAATAGTTTTTCTAATATGTCTTTTAAAAAGTAATAGTGAGTGCACCCAAGAACTAAATTGTCTATGTTTTTCTCTAACATAGGCTCTATGTATTTTCTTAGCTTACTAATTAACAACTCTTCTTTAATACCACTTTCTTCCATAATACTAACTAAGTCATATCCAATTTGTTCATGAATATTTACTCCACCGGAGAATCTATTGCTAGTTTCTAGGAATAAATTACTTGATAAGGTTTTTTCAGTAGCTAAGACTCCAATATGGTTTGTTTTAGTTGCAAGTATTGCAGGTTTAATTGATGGTTCAATTCCTACTATAGGTACTTCAAAAGTTTCTCTAAGAATCTCTACAGCATTAGTTGTGGCGGTATTACAAGCTACTACAATTAGCTTACAATTTAGATCTATTAATTTTTGAGTATTTTTTATACTTAAATTGATTATTTCCTTTTCACTTTTTTTTCCATAAGGAGCATTTAGATTATCTGCTAGATATATGGTGCTTTCTTTTGGAAGAGTTTTTCTTATTTCATTATATATTGAAATGCCACCAATTCCTGAATCAAATAAACCTATAGGATAGTTATTAGTCATTATGTAAAAGTAAAAAAGCTATCTTATTAAGATAGCTTTTTTTAAAATATTATTATTTAAGTTTCTATAATTAGAAGCCTAATTCAGTTTTTACATCAGCCATTAGATCTTTACCATTCGCCAATATAACTCCTTGTCCTTGAGTAGAATCAAGTACATAATCAAAACCTTGAGCATTAGCAACTTTTACAATTGCTGCCTGAGCTTTTTCTGAAATAGGTTTTAGTAAATCAAATTCTTTTTTTTGTAAATCAGATTGCGCTTGCTGTTGATACTGTCTAATACTTTGTTCCATACCTTGAACCTCTTGTAACCTTGATTGATTAGCTTCGTCAGTTTGGCTTCCTGCTTCTGAATCATATTGCTTTACTTTACTTTGAAGTTCAGCAGCCATTGTTTGAATGTCTGTTTCATAAGTTTTAGCTAATTTTTCTAGCTCAGCTTTAGCAGTATTCATTTCAGGCATTGAGCCTACTAATTCTTGTGTGTTAATGTGAGCAACTTTGCTTTGAGCAAAAGTAAATGACAATGAACTTAAAGCAATTATAGCCGTAAGAAGTATGTTTTTAATTTTTTTCATGATTCTAATTTATCTATTTATTATTAATTTTTTGTAAAGGTACTATCTTTTGATATCTTTTTAGCATCTAACTTAGCTTTTCTAGCTTCTAGAATTCTTTTCTTCTTTTCTTCTAGTAGTTTTTTTCTTTCTTCTATACTAGGGCTTGAATTTTCTTTAGTTAATATCCTTGATGGCTCTTTGTTTTTTAAGTCTTCTAATGCCTTTTTCTGTCTTTCTAATAACATTTTTTCTTTAGCAACAGAGTTTGTAGAGTCCTCAATACTTGTTTCTTTTTTATCGTTTATTAATTTTTTTCTGTTCTCTTGAAGTTTTATTTTTTTCAGTTCTCTATCTTCAAGAAGCTTTATTTTTTTTTCTTCAATCTCCTTTTTCTTACTTTCTTTAGCGGCAACTATTTCCTTAATTTTTTCTTTGGCTGCAGTTTTTTTGTTTTCTCTCTGCTGAATTAATTCTTTTCTTTTCTGTTCTTCCACATTTTTTTTAGCTTTTTTAGCTTCTATAATTTCATTTCTTTTAGCTTCAGCATCTTTCTTTTTATTTTCAATCTCAGTTTTTCGTGGATCTTCAATATTTGATTTAGAAATTATAGATTCTTTTTCTATTCTCTTTTTTTCTCTTCTAGATTCAACTTGGTTCTGGTTATTAGTACGTAAAATTGTTCTTAAAATTTGTTCGCTAATGTCATATCTTTTTTCTGAATAAAGCATTACGACATCTGCTGACTTGTCAAATATAAAATCATATTTTTTTGTTTTTGCTATCTGTTGAATAGCTAAAAATATTTGATCTTGGATAGGTTGTATTAATTGTTTTTTTTGTAAAATAAAATCACCATTTGGGCCAAATCTATCTTGCTTGTATTGGTAAATTTCTTCTTCTTCAATTTTCAAGTCTTCTTCTCTTTCTTCTATTAGTTCTTTGGTTAGTAGGATTCTCTCTTTATTTAATACCTCTCTCTTGTTTTGAACATTTTTTTCCCTTTCCTCTATATCTTTTTTCCAGCCTTCAACATTAGAATTTAGCTGTGTACTTATTTCTTGATATTCTGGTATATTTTCTAGTATATATTCTGTATCTATATATCCAATTCTAACCCCTTTCTGTGAGTATGAAAGTATACTTTGAATTATAATAAAGCAAAATAATATGTTTTTTAAATCTTTAATGATTGTAGAGTTTATCTATTAACGTCTATTTTATTCTAATAGTATGTTTATTTAGAAATTTTGTCCTATGATAAAGTGAGTTTCCCATCCATGTTTACCACTTTCACCTGGAAGTGAATCAAACCCGTGTCCAAAGTCAATGCCAAGTAGTCCAAATGCTGGCATAAATAACCTAACACCAAAACCAGCTGATCTTTTTAAATCAAATGGGTTATAATTTTTAAAATCATTGAATGAAGAACCGCCCTCCATAAAAGCGAGTGCATATACTTTAGCTTGTTGTCCAAGACTAATAGGATACCTTAGTTCTAATGAGTATTTATTATAAATTGATCCTCCATCTTGGTTAGATAATGATTGGTTCGGATAACCCCTAAGCGCTATAGTCTCTCTTCCGTCTAAACTATATGTTCCTAATCCATCTCCACCAAGAAAAAACCTCTCAAATGGCACTATTCCTCGGTCATTATTATAAGCTCCTAGAAAACCAAATTCAAATGTAGGTTTTAAAACTAATTTTTTAGTAAGAGCTGTGTACCACTCCCCCTTAAATTTAAATTTATAATACTCTAGCCATTGAAATTTAAGCTGATCTATGACAGCTATCCTGTCAGATGCATCTGTATTAGAAGGGTCTGTAGTCAAGTCCTCTACTAAACCTTCTCTCTCAACTCTTAATCCAGCATAATCTACATTATTTAATGAAGAGTATGGAAATGTGACTTTAGCAGAAAAACTAAAATTAGAACCCCCTGTTGGATATATTGGATCTGTGTAAGTATTATTTCTGCTAAGACCGAATGTATAAGCTAAATTCTTAGAAGATCCGTTACCGAAAGTAAACAGCCCAGTATTATAATTATTTAAGTCATAAAATTGGAAACTTACCGCTTGGGATAAAGTAAAGTAATCATCTGGAACAGTCAATCTTTTAGCAAGTCCAACAGAAATACCGCTGATATTAAAAGATCTTGACTTATCTGCATTTCTTGTGATAGGATTATATAAGAATTGTTTTGTTTGAGATAACTGTACATTAAACTGTACAGGTTTTTTACCTCCTAACCAAGGTTCTGTAAATGAAAAGCTATTCATTGTATAGAATCTACTTGATTGTAATCTTAAAGCAAGTTTTTGGCCATCTCCCATTGGGACCGGTTTATATGCTTTTCTATTAAAAATATTTTTAATTGCAAAATTATTAAATGATAAGCCTAAAGTTCCAATGAAACCACCACCACCATAACCACCTTGTAATTCTATTTGGCTTGAACCACTTTCTACTACTGAGTATTGCATGTCAAGAGTTCCATCAGTAGGATTAACATTTTTGAAGTCAGGTGAAATTTGCTGCGCATCAAAATAACCTAATTGACCTAATTCACGAAGAGTTCTCATTACATTAGCCTTGCTGTACAATTGTCCAGGCCTGGTTCTTATTTCTCTGTAAATAACGTGGTCATTTGTTTTTTCATTTCCAACTACTGTTATGTTGTTGAAGTATGCCGCTTTACCTTCATTTACTCTTATCTCTAAATCGATTATGTTTCCATCAGCACTAACTTCAACTGGTGTAACAGAAGAAAATAAATATCCATTATTTTGATATAAGTTAGATATATCATCTGCATCAGGGTCAGAACCGTCAGCTATTCTTTTTTCAAGTTCAACACCATTATATGTGTCCCCTTCATTAATTTTCAAAATTTGATTTAGTTGAGAGTCTGAATAAACTGTATTACCTAAATAGTTTATTTTTCCATAAGTATATTTATCCCCTTCTTCTAATTTAATAGAAACTTTAGCCGTATTATTTACCTTGTCATAAGTAAGAGTGTCTACTAAAATTCTAGCATCTCTATATCCATTTTCTTTATACTTATCAACCACACTAACTAAATCTTCCTTGAAATCACTTTTTATGTATTTTGATCTCTTTAACACTCTGAAAATATTTTTTTCTTTAGTGTTCTTCATTGCCTTGAGTAATGTTTTAGATTTTATTTTATCATTACCGATAAAAGAAATTTCCTCAATTTTAACTTTGCTTCCTTTACTAATATCTAGAAACATATTTACTCTTGCCTTGCTAATAGTGTCAATTATAGGTTCGGTTTTAATAGAAATCTTGGCATTTAAAAACCCTTTTTTTCTATAAGTGCTTTCCAGATAATTTTTTGTTGTTGTGATTAAATTTTCAGTTACTTTGACTCCATTTTGCAACTTATTTTCTCTAACAATATCTTCTGTTTTGTTTTTCTTAACACCTGTAATAGTTAATTTTTTAAGCTCAGGTAGATCTACAAGATATATCTCTAAAAAAACTGTGTCATTTATTTTTTTTGATTCGTACACTTCTATAGAGCTAAACAAGTTTGAACCCCATAGCTTCTTAATTGCGTTACTAATCTTTTCTCCTGGAATAGTTATTTTCTCTCCTTTTCCTAGTCCAGAATAAGTTACGATTGTTTGCGGGCTAAATGATGTCTTACCAGAAACGATAACATCACCAATAACATAAATTTGTTTTTTTTCAGTTAGCTGGGGGAAAACTGACATTGAGAAAAGTAAAAATATGTATGTGAAATTTTTAAAATCTATTTTCAAAATTTTTTTTTTAAATAATTTGTTGGCTAGTTTTTCCAAACCTTCTTTCTCTGTTTTTATAATCTTCAATAGCATTCAATAAATGCTCACTTTTAAAGTCTGGCCATAATTTATCACTAAAATATAATTCTGCATAAGCAGATTGCCATAATAAAAAGTTACTTATTCTTTTTTCACCACTTGTTCTAATCATAAGATCTACATCTGGTAAATTTCGAGTGTAAAGATGCTGATTTATTAGCGATTCATCAATTTTTTCTACGGAAATTATATTATTTTTAACTTTATCAGCGATTTCTTTAACAGAATTTATGATTTCATCTCTAGAGCCGTAACTTAATGCAAGAGTTAGTGTCATTAAATCATTGTTTTTTGTTTGATCGCAGACCTTCTCCAAAAATTTTCTTACTATTATTGGTAATTTGGAAGTATCTCCTATAGTTTTCAACCTTATATTATTTTTTTGAAGTTCTTTTAACTCTGTTATTAGGGAATTGTGAAGTAACCCCATTAATAATTCTATTTCAAGCTTAGGTCTTTTCCAATTTTCACTTGAAAACGCAAACAATGTTAGATTTTTAACTCCAATCTTTGCACAAGTTCTAACCATTTCCTTTGCGGACTCTCTCCCCTCTGTATGACCTTTGTCTCTTGAGAATCCCTTATTTGTAGCCCATCTTCCGTTTCCATCCATGATAATGGCAATGTGTTGAGGAATATTTATTTTATCTGTTTCCATATCTAATAATTACAATAGCAAGGTTTTCTTCCAAAGGTGTAAGATAAATTAATTAATGAAAAGACATACCAATCATTGTTGTTTATGTTTCCAAAATTAGTATAATCTTCATCATCTGAAACGCTGCCGTCAATATTGTCAGTAAACATAAATCTAGATCCAACTTCAGCTGATATTATGAACTGATCTAAGATTTTGTATTTGAAACCTAATGTAAACGGAATACCATAAGAACTTGATTTTGTTCCAAGTTTTAAAATATTATTGTTTTGATAAGCTAATTTATCATATTGAGTGTAAACTAGTCCTGTAAAAATATAAGGAGTATATTTTGTACCAGGCTCGTGTAGGTTGAAATCTAAAAATGTAAATTCCATTCCCGCAGACATTTCCATTAAATTGGACTCAAATATAAAACCTCTTTCTATCCTTCTTGGGTCTTTAGAATCAAAATCCTTCCCTGCTAAATGTGAGGATAAAACTGAAAATCTATAAGAATGCCTGGGGCTTCTATTCCATTTTAAGAGGAGGCCATAAGTCATTAAACCATTAATTTCTCCCTCAGGATTCAAAATTTCATCAGGAGATATAAAGGTTGTGTCACCTACATCCCCTATAAAGTTACTACTACCAAAAGTTACCCCCACTTCATATATTTGACTGAAGGAAAACTGAATCGTTAAAAGGAAGATGGTAATTAATCTCATAATTATAAAATTATGCAAATATAAAAAATACAATTATTCTTTTCTAGATAAAGAACAGATTAGAACCTAAATTATTGTAAATTTCTTTTGTCTTTACCCCACATTAGCTTTTCTCTTAATGTAATTAAAAAGCTTTCGTTTTCTAATTCAATCATTTTTATTTTAAAAGGAGACTTTTTTATAACTACAACAGTAGTGTTACTTAATGTTGTAATTCTAGAGTCTAAGGAAATTAAAAACTCATTTTCTCTTCCATTTATCATTAATGAAATTTCAGTACTATCAGCAATAATTAATGGTCTAGCGTTTAGGTTATGTGGAGCTATTGGAGTAATAACTAAATTTTCTGCTTCAGGCATTATAATCGGCCCTCCGCAACTTAAAGAGTACCCAGTTGATCCAGTTGGAGTTGCTATAATTAAGCCGTCAGCCCAATATGAATTTAAATAATTATCATCTAGTTTAGTTTCGATTGAAATCATTGAAGTAGTATTTTTTCTACTTACGGCTATTTCGTTTAAAGCAAAATTTAATTTAGAAAGTTCATTATTTTTTTCTGAAGTAATAACCTCAATAAGGGATCTTTCAGAAATAGAATAGTTGCCAGAAATAATCTCATCGATAGCTTCTTCGATTTTATCAATTTTAATTTTAGCTAAAAAACCTAATCTTCCAGAGTTTATGCCAACAATAGGGATTGACAGGTGTTTAACAAATGTTATTGCTTTTAAAATTGTACCATCCCCACCAATAGAAATTAGTAAATCATAGGATTTATCTAATTTTGTAAACGAATTAATATTTTCTGGAAGTAATTCTTTTAATTGGTTGTAATATTCTTTTTCAAGAAAAACGGAGACCTCTCTTTTTTTTAAAAGCGATATTAATTTTGTGATATAATGTGACGGTTCTGATTTCAAAAACTTTCCGAGAATAGCTACCTTCATCTAATCTAAATATTTAAATATTTATCCAGATATTTTGACCTATCCTTTAATTCATTGAAAAAATCATCTTCTTCATGATTTGAAGTTACCTCATACTCATATTGTCTTAAAAGCCTTAACGCAGAAGTCAAATCTTTAAGATCAACTTTAACAATTGCTTCAATATTTTCAATGTTTGAACTTGAAATTGAAACACTAAAAATTTTAACTCCATTAACTTCTAACGCTTGGCATATTTCAGAAAAAGAAAAAGTGTTAGTGTTTTTTAAAATTTTTATTGATACCTCGTTTTTAACAAGATTTTCTACAACCATATTCTAGTAAATTTTAAACCAAATTACATAATTTACTTAAAGTAGTTTGTATTTTTACATTAAATTTTAAAAATGACAAAATTAAGTGTTAATATTAATAAAATAGCAACATTAAGAAATGCTAGAGGGGGTAATAATCCTGATTTATTAGAGTTTGCAAAAAACATAGAACTATATGGTGCTCAAGGCATTACGGTTCATCCAAGACCTGACGAACGTCACATTAAATATTCAGATGTTTATGATTTGAAATCGGTAGTAAAATCTGAGTTCAATATTGAAGGAAATCCTAATGAAAAGTTTATTAAAATGGTTTTAGATGTTAAACCTACACAAGTGACTCTAGTTCCTGATGCTGTGAATGACATAACCTCTTCTTCTGGCTGGGACACTATCAAAAATGAAAGTTTTTTAACTGAAATTGTTACGGAGTTTAAAAGAAATAATATTAGAACATCTATATTTCTTAATCCAGATTTAAAGTTTTTAGAGAATTTAAATAAAATAGGAACAGATAGAGTTGAACTTTACACAGAAGATTATGCAGTAAATTATAAAAAAGGAAATAATTTATCAATTCAGCCATACTTGGAATGTGCAGATGTTTTAAATCAATTAAATATTGGAGTAAATGCAGGCCATGATTTGTCCTTAGATAATATATTATTTTTCAAACAAACAATTCATAATCTATTAGAAGTTTCAATTGGTCACGCTTTAATTACTGAAAGCTTGTACTTAGGCCTGGAATCGGTTATTAAATCCTATTTGAGAAAATTAACATGAAAAATATTCATTCAAAAATAATTGGATCTGGGACTAACCACGTGCTAATTTTACATGGTTTGTTGGGTATGGGAGATAACTGGAAATCTATTGCTAATAAACTATCCAAAGATGGGTATTGTGTTCATTTAATAGATCAAAGAAATCATGGTAAGAGTTTCCATTCTCCAAAGATGAATTATGATTTGATGGTTGAGGATGTGTATAATTATTTAGAATCTCACAAAATTAAAAGATGTGTAATTATGGGTCATTCTATGGGTGGAAAAACAGCTATGAAATTTAGTCAATTGCATTCTAAATTTTTAAGTAAATTAATAGTAGTAGATATAGCTCCAAAAAAATATGAAGCTAAATTTAGTTATTTGTTTGAAGCTCTTAAATTATTAGATTTAGAAAATTGTAAATCAAGAAAAGATATCCAAAATCAGTTATCACAATCAGTTAAAGATGAGTCTTTAGTTTTCTTTCTTCTAAAAAATATTGGCAGAAATGAAGAAAATAGTTTTTCTTTCAAAGCCAATGTAAATGTACTTTATGAAAATTTAATTGTGCTAATGGATAAAATCAACATAAATGAAAAAATTTTAGTGAGCACTTTTTTTATTAAAGGCGACAAATCAGATTATATAAATAAAGATGATATTAGTGTCATTAAAAGTAAATTCCCTAATTCAGAGGTTATAGAAATATTAAATTCTGGCCATTGGGTTCATGCAGAAAACCCTAATTATTTTTATTCCGCATTACAGGAAATTTTAAAAAACTAAATCTATAATTTTAGTCTTGTCCTAAACTAAAAATTATTGTATTTTTGCGACCCAATTTTTAAATCAAAAAATGAAAATTTCAAAAAAAAGTTTAGGTAATCAACATTTGTTAATTACTGTACAAGTATTGGAAAAAGATTATTCTAAGAAAGTAAATGAAGTATTAGTTAATTATTCCAAAACAGCAAATATGCCTGGGTTTAGAAAAGGACATATTCCGCTTGGATTAGTGAAAAAACAATACGGAAAAGATGCTGTTAGAGAAGAAGTAAGTAAGATTATACAAGAAGAATTAAGAAAATACTTAGTTTCTGAAAAATTAGATATCTTAGGAAATCCACTTCCTGTATCTAGTGATGAAATTGATTGGAATTCAGGTGAGTTTAATTTTGATTTTGAAATTGGCTTAACCCCAGTATTTGATATAAATTTAAAATTCAAAAAGCCTGTAACTAGCTATGCTATTACTGCTGATGATAAAATGATTAATGACCAAATTACAAACATTCAAAATCAGTATGGTAAATTAATTAGCAAGACTGAAGTTTCTAAAGATGATGAGGTAACAGCTTCTTTTATTAATCAGACGGAAGAAATAAATAATAAATTTACTCTTAAACTAGATAAATTTAAAAGTAAGTCAGCTTCAAAATCTATTGTTGGTCTTAAAGTTGGTGATTCTGTTTCCTTAAAAACTAATAACTTGTTTGAAAATCAAGCTGATTTAGTTAGTGCTCTAAAAATAACAACAGAAAAAGCAGAGGGTTTAAAAATAGATATTGATTTTACCGTTGAAGAAATCAATTTTAGAGAACCAGCAGATTTAGACGTTGAATTATTTGATAAATTATTTGGTAAGGGAATTGTTAAAACAGCTACTGAGTTAAAGGGGAAAATTGCAGAAGATGCTGAGAAACAATTTGTTCAGCAATCTGATCAAAAGTTATTAAATGATGTAACCGAATACCTTATCGACAACACTAAATTTGACTTACCTGCTGAATTTTTACATAAATGGATGCAGACTGCCGGTGAAAAAGAACTTTCCCTAGAGGACGCTAAGCTAGAGTACATGAAGTCGGAAAAAAGCATGAGATATCAATTAATTGAAGGTAGAATTATAACTGATAATAAACTTCAAGTTAATATGGAAGAAATCAAATCTTACACCAAAGAAATGATTATTAGTCAAATGCTCCAGTACGGACAAGCTAACCCTGGAGATAAAGAGCTAGATGAAATTATAAATAGGGTTCTTACAAACCAGGATGAAGTTAAAAGAATATCTGAGCAACTAACAAGTCAAAAAATACTATCTTTTTATAAAGAAAATGTAAATTTAAAAGCGAAAAAACTCCCTTATGATAAGTTTGTCAAGGAAGTTTATGGAGCGTAATTTTTAAAACCCTTATCTTTATATATGGAAAATGCAGCATTAATTGGAGGCCTTGTAGTTGTCATTATTGCAAATTTACCAGCATTAATTAAAAAGTATAAAAATTAAATCATATGGATTATTCAAAAGAATTTGAAAAGTTTGCTATTAAAGATCAAGGAATAAATAGTTCATACTACAATAAGATTGTTAGTAGTATGTATCCTAGTTCTTTGACGCCTAATATTATAGAAGAAAGACAAATGAACGCTTCAGTTCTTGATGTTTTCTCTAGACTTATGATGGATAGAATAATTTTTATGGGCACAGCAATAAATGATCAAGTGGCGAATATTATACAAGCTCAGTTATTATTTCTTGAAAGTACAGATGCATCAAAAGATATTCAAATTTATATAAATTCACCGGGAGGAAGTGTTTACGCTGGTCTTGGTATTTATGATACAATGCAATTGATTAAGCCGGATGTTGCCACAATATGTACTGGCATGGCTGCTTCAATGGGTGCAGTTTTATTATGTGCTGGACAAAAAGGGAAAAGAAGTGGATTAACTCATTCTAGGGTAATGATCCATCAACCATTAGGAGGAGCCCAAGGTCAAGCAAGTGATATTGAAATAACTGCTAGGGAGATAATGATACTTAAAGAAGAATTATATAATATTATAAGCAAACATTCTGGTCAAGACTACGACAAGGTTTACAAAGACAGTGATAGAGATTATTGGATGAAATCTGATAAAGCTTTGGAGTATGGTATGATCGATGAAATTCTTACAAGATCTTAAATTTATTTATCTATGAGTAAATCTTCTGAATTACAATGTTCATTTTGTGGAAAGAAAAAAGCAGAAACAGAACTGTTAATTGCTGGAATTGATGCGCATATTTGTGACCAATGTATTGAACAGGCCAATGGGATTGTTATTCAAGAAGCTAATTCGGAGATATCCAATAAAGAGGTTTCACCATCTAAACTTCTCAAGCCTCAAGAAATCAAATCATTTTTAGATCAATATGTCATAGGTCAGGATTTTACAAAAAAAATTCTTTCAGTATCTGTTTATAATCACTACAAGAGGTTAAGTCAAAAAATTGAAGAGGATGATGTCGAAATACAGAAAAGTAATATAATAATGGTCGGTAAGACTGGAACGGGTAAAACATTAATGGCAAAGAGTATTGCTAAAATGTTAGATGTTCCTTTAGCTATAGTTGATGCGACAGTTTTAACTGAGGCAGGATACGTAGGTGAAGATGTTGAAAGTATTTTAACTAGGTTATTACAGGCTGCAGATTATAATTTAGAGAAAGCAGAAAGAGGCATAGTTTTTATTGACGAAATAGATAAGATTGCTAGAAAAAGCGATAACCCTTCTATAACGAGAGATGTTTCGGGTGAAGGAGTACAACAAGCTTTACTTAAATTACTTGAAGGAACGATTGTGAATGTTCCACCTAAAGGAGGAAGAAAACACCCTGATCAAAAATTCACAGAAGTAAATACAGAAAATATTTTATTTATTGCAGGAGGTGCATTTGATGGAATAGAAAGGTTTATTTCTAAACGATTAAATATGGCTGCAATAGGCTATAAATCTTCCAAAGAAGAAGTTATTTTAAAAGATAATTTACTTCAATACATAAATCCCAAAGACTTAAAAGATTTCGGTTTAATACCCGAAATTATCGGAAGGCTACCTGTAGTAACATACATGAATCCTTTAGACGCTAAAGCACTTAGAGCTATATTAACTACTCCAAAAAATGCAATTATCAAGCAATTTGTGAAATTGTTCGAAATGGACGGAATTGAACTTGAGATTAAAGATCCAGCTTTAGATTATATTGTTGAAAAAGCATTAGACTATAATTTAGGAGCTAGAGGTTTAAGGTCTTTATGTGAAGAAATATTAAACGATGCAATGTTTAATATGCCAGGTGGAGATAAAAAGAAGCTTGTTGTAACTAAATCTTATGCAGAAAAGCAATTATCTAGAATTGTTTTGAAAAAATTAAAAGCAGCTTCTTAATTATTAATTTCTAATAATTCTTCTATATATTTCCTAGAGTTTGATAATCTGGGTATTTTATTTTGCCCACCTAACTTATTTCTATTTCTCATCCATTTGTAAAATAGTCCGTTTTTTGCGATTATAATTTCCGGTTTATCCAATGAAATATTATTATATCTTTTTGCTTCATAATCTGAATTTTCAGATTTCAAGTATTCATCAATTTGATTAGCAATGCCAATTAGATTATTAGGTACTGATTTAAACTCAATTAGCCATTGATGCCTTCCTTTTTTCTTACCATCCATAAATACAGGAGCTACCGTATAATCAACAACTTCTAAGTTAGATTCTTTACATAAATTCTTAATTACATTGTCACTGTTTTCAATTATTACTTCTTCTCCAAATACATTAATAAAATGTTTTGTTCTTCCTGTTACCAAAATTCTGTAAGGATTTAAAGAGGTAAATCTAACCGTATCTCCAATTTTATATCTCCAAAGACCTGCATTAGTTGTGATAACAATCGCATAATTTTTATTTAATTCAACTTGACTTAAGTTGATTATCTTTTGATCTTCATTATGGTAGTTGTCCATTGGGATAAACTCATAATAAATACCATAATCGAGCATCAGTAAAAGTTCTTTAGAACTATTAGAATCTTGAACAGCAAAAAAACCTTCCGATGCATTATAGATTTCGTAATATTTAACTTTATCAGATTTAAATATAGAATTGTACTGATTTACATATGGATTAAAGCTAACTCCTCCATGAAAGTATACTTCTAAATTTGGCCAAATTTCATTAATTGCTTTTTTACCACTAACCTCTAATGTCTTATTCAAAAGAGTTAATACCCAAGAAGGGACTCCTGCTAAACTTGTGACATTCTCTTTTATAGTTTCTTCGATTATAGCAGGCATTTTATGTTCCCAATCACTCATTAAAGCAACTTTCTTGCCTGGTGTGCTAATATATTCAGCCCAGATAGGCATATTTTCAATTAATATGGCTGAAAGATCTCCATAGATACTGCCATTTTCAAAATAAGTAGATTTACTTCCCCCTAGTCTAAGATTTTTACCTTCAAATAGTTTAGAGTTTTCATTATTGGAAAGATATAGGCATAATAAATCCTTGTTTCCTGCATAGTGACAATCTTCTAAAGATTCTTGGCTGATAGGAATGAATTTGCTTTTAGAATTTGTAGTTCCGCTAGATTTTGCAAACCATTTAATATCCGAACTCCAAAAAATATTTTTTTCTCCTTTTCTAGATCTTTCAATCATTTCTGAGATTTCTTCATACGTAGAAACAGGAACCCTTTCTGAATAATCTTTATAGTTTTTAATCGAATCAAATCCATAGAGCTTTCCAATTGAAGTATTTTTTGCAGAGCTCAGAAGTTTTAACAGTAGTTCGTTTTGAACTTCATTTGGATATTTAATAAACAATTCTATTTGATGAATCCTTTTTTTTAAAAACCAAGAGGTTATAGAATTTATAAAAGGATTTACCATTTTTTCATATATTTATAGAATACTAAAATTAGTTTTTTTTTCATGAAATTTCAAGGAGTAATTAGAAAAATGCAGAGCGAGTTTAAAAGCCCGATAAAATATTATCTTGAATTTGAAGATGATTTTATCTGCTTAAATGATTTACTCGATAAGGAAGTCTCAATTAAGTTCCTACACTACTTTTGTTTGAGTTGTGAAAAAGAAAAAGAAATTTTTAGACAAGGGTATTGTAAAAACTGTTTTTTTGAACAAGCTCAAGCTGGAGACTGGATTATTAAGCCTGAGTTAAGTACGGCTCACCTAAATATAGCGGACCGTGATTTAGACTATGAAAAAAGAGTTCAATTACAGCCTCACATTGTTTATCTAGCTAATACAGGTCAACTCAAAGTTGGAGTAACTAGGAAAACTCAAGTCCCTTACAGATGGATAGATCAAGGTGCGCACCAAGCTGTTGAGTTAGTTGAAGTTCCTAACAGGTATTTAGCTGGGATTACAGAAGTTGCTATAAAGGACTTTATAAGTGATAAGACTAATTGGAGAAAGATGCTTACTAGTGATAATAATGATCTAGATATAATGTCTTGTAAACAAGAGATGAAAAAACATATTCCTAAGGAAACTTTACAATACTATATTAATAGTGATACTAAAACAGATATAAATTTTCCTGTTAATGAATTTCCTGTAAAACCATTGACTCAAAAACTTATTAAAACAAAAGAAATTAAAGGAACATTAAAAGGGATTAAAGGCCAGTATCTAATATTTGAAGATAACAAAGTTTTTAATGTTAGATCTCACGAAGGTTTTGTTGTAGAAATCTCATTTTAGCGAATTAATCTATATTAATTTCTTCATTTACTTTTAAGTTAAACTTCTTTCTAAATAAATATACTCCTAGGTATAAAAACGGAGTATCGATTAAAGCGATCAGTATTTTGAATAAAAAACCAGAAATTAATAATCCTGTAAATTGATCCCATTTCAAGACTTCAAATAAACATAGAAGAAATGTTATTGTAAAAGTGTCTACGAATTGTGAGAAAAAAGTAGAAAAATTATTTCTTAGCCATAACATCCTACCATTAGTTAAGTTTTTCCAGAAATGGTAAATGCGTATATCAATAAATTGAGCTAGTAAGTAAGTTATCATACTGGCAAAAACAGCAATTATTGTGCTTCCAAATACTTTTGAAAATAACACATCACCAACAGGTGAATCTGCAATTGCAGGCACAGAATCTGCAACTGAGATTATTATTATAGAAAAAATAGAAGCAAAGATACCAACGGTAACCATTTGATTGGCTTTTTGCTTGCCGTAAATCTCACTGATTAAATCAGTAATTAAAAATGTAATTGGATATGGTAGAATACCTACTGATAGAATAAACAGATCTACACCAAATAGTTGTATATCAAAAGGGTGCCAATAAAAAAACTTTTGAAAAATTAAATTTGAAACAACTAGAGAAGTGATAAAGAGTGCACCAAGAATTAGATAAATTTTTTGTGCTAGTAATTTGTTTTCTACGGTCATTAAACTTAAATATTAATTGAAGTAAATATAACAATTTGTATTTCTTTTTGTTTAATTTGTAATCATGAAATCTTTTAAAAAATATCATATTTCTATTGGATCCAATATTGGGGATAGATTGCAAAATATTCAAAATGCAATTGATCTAATACATTTAGAAATTGCTATAATTAGATCTATATCTCCGGTTTATAAAACTGCTGCTGTTGGTTTTAAAGGAGATTTTTTTTATAATATCTGTATTTCATTTTTCTCAAACGAAGAGCCTAATGATGCATTACAAAGTTTACTTAATATTGAAAATAAACTAGGTAGAAAAAGAAGTCAAAAAAACGAGTATGAATCTAGAGTTATTGATCTTGATATTATTTTAATTGAAGATGAGATTATAGATAATAACCTCTTAACTATACCGCACCCTTTGATGCATCAAAGAGAATTTGTTTTAGCTCCTTTAAATGATATCGATCCTAATGTAAATCATCCAATCCTTAATAAAAACTCATTGGAGTTGTTAAGTCTATGTGATAATAATAAGCTACAACGATTAGATTATAGGTTATCTAACCCAAAAGATAAATTCGATGTTTCTAAGTTTAAATATATTGCTATTGAGGGTAATATTGGAGCTGGTAAGTCCTCATTAGCTAAAAAAATTGCTATAGATTTTAATTCAAAATTAATTTTAGAACGATTTTCAGATAATCCTTTTTTACCCAAATTCTATAAAGAACCCGATAGGTATGCTTTTACCTTAGAGATGTCTTTCCTAGCAGAAAGATACCAGCAAATAACAGATGACTTATCTCAATTAAATATTTTCAATGATTCTATTGTAAGTGATTACGATATATTTAAATCACTAATTTTCTCCAAAATAACTCTAAGTGAAGATGAGTTTTCGCTATATAGAAAGCTATTTTTTTCTATGTATAAAGACATACTAAAGCCAGATTTATATATTTATTTAAATCAAAATATTGACAGATTAAAAGAAAATATAAAAAAAAGGGGTAGAGATTATGAGCAAGATATAGATAAGACCTATTTAAAAAACATAAACTCAGGATATCTGGACTTTCATAAAACCCAAATTGATCTAAATATTAAGATAATCGATATAAACGATATGGATTTTGTAAATAATCGAATTGATTACTTATCTATACTAAGTTCCATTTGTGAATAATTAAATCTATTTATAAACAGAACTCCATAGCAGGATTCCTACGCTAACAGAAATATTTAAAGAATGCTTTGTTCCTAACTGGGGTATTTCAATAACATTATGACTTTGATCAATAACCTCTTGCGAAACACCTTTAATTTCATTTCCAAAAACTAAGGCATACTTTTTATCTTTTGTAAATGTGTATTCATTTAGTTTAGTAGATCCCTCACACTGTTCGATAGACAAAATTGTAACTCCTTCTTCTTTTAATTTATTCACTAATTCTACAGTACTAGTTTTGTATTCCCAATCTACTGTTTCTGTACTACCAAGAGCAGTTTTATTTATATCCTTATGGGGAGGTATTGCGGTAATGCCACATAGAAATATCTTTTCGACTAGAAATGCGTCACTAGTTCTAAATACACTTCCTATATTATTTAAACTTCTAATATTATCCAGAATTACAATCACAGGACTTTTATTAGTCTCTTTAAACTCCTTTGGGCTAATTCTATTAAGCTCACTATTTTTTAATTTTCTCATTCTAGAAAAATAATTTAGAATATCTTCTTTTTAATGTCTTTTTAAAAAAATAAATATTAGTTACATTAGCACTGCGTGATAATATATCAGTAAAAATAAATATTTAAAACTACTCTACGTTGTCTAAAACAGTAAAAAAAATAACTCCATTAATGAAGCAATATAATGCTATCAAGGTAAAATACCCTGACGCATTATTATTATTTAGAGTTGGAGATTTTTATGAAACCTTTGGGCAAGATGCAATCAAAACTGCTAAAATATTAGGTATTATCTTAACCAAAAGAGGAGCAGGTAGCTCTAGTGAAACGGAACTTGCAGGTTTCCCACATCACTCACTAAATACATATCTTCCTAAACTTGTAAAATCTGGATTAAGAGTTGCTATATGCGACCAATTAGAAGATCCTAAGCTTACTAAAACTATTGTAAAAAGAGGAGTTACAGAGCTTATAACACCTGGTTTGGCTATTATTGATGAAGTATTGTCTCCAAAGACTAATAATTTTTTAGCAGCTATAAGCCTGGGTAAACAAATTGGTATTTCTTTTTTAGATGTTTCCACAGGAGAATTTTTAATATCTCAAGGAACAAAAGAAGAAGTAGATAAGCTTCTTCAAAACTTTAACCCTAGTGAAATATTAGTCTCTAAGCAGAAAAAAGATGTTTTTTCTTCTCAATTTAGTTATCCATATCAACTATTTTATTTGGAAGATTGGGTATTTCAACATGATTTTGCGATAGAATCACTTTGCACTCATTTTAAAACAAAAAACCTTAAAGGTTTCGGAGTCGAAAACATGAATGATGGTGTGATAGCTGCAGGTGCTATAATGCACTATTTAAGCGAAACACAACATCAAAAAATCAATCATATAACTTCTTTAAAGCGAATACCAAAAGAAGATTATGTGTGGATGGATAGATTCACAACAAGAAACCTAGAGCTTTTTTATTCTAATAATACCAATGCAGTTACGCTAATTGATGTAATAGATAAAACAATCTCTCCAATGGGGGGAAGGCTACTTAAAAGATGGCTAGCACTTCCATTAAAAGACATTAAGGAAATAAATAAACGCCATGAGGTTGTTAAGTTTCTAATAGAAGATTTAGATTCATTAAATCAAATACAGCACCATGTTAAGCTAATTGGAGATATAGAAAGATTAATTTCTAAAGTAGCTACTTTTAAGATAAGCCCTAGAGAGGTTATTCAATTAAAAAATTCTCTTGAAGCAATTATTCCAATTAAATCCATAGCTAAAAAATCTGTTAATTCATCTGTAAAAGAAATCGGATTAAACTTAAGTAATTGTGATAAGCTAAGAGCTCGAATAAAGGAAACTCTTTTGGAAGAGTCACCTGTAAATATTCTAAAAGGAAATTCCATTTCTTCTGATTATTCTGAGGAATTAAAAGAATTAAGAAGTATTGCTTTTTCAGGGAAAGAAGTATTGGATAAAATGCTCGTTAGAGAAAGTGAAGCAACAGGTATTACATCTCTTAAAATTGCTTCAAATAATGTGTTTGGTTATTATATAGAGGTAAGAAATACACATAAAGACAAGGTTCCTGAGCACTGGATAAGAAAGCAAACATTAGTTAATGCAGAAAGATATATTACAGAAGAGTTAAAAGAGTATGAATCAAAGATACTTGGTGCTGAGGAGAAAATAATGGCTCTAGAAATTGAAATTTTCAATAATCTAGTTCTGTGGATGGGAGAGTTTATTCAGGAAGTCCAAAATAATTCATTCTTAATAGCTAAACTAGATTGTCTTTCAGGATTTAGTCAATTAGCAATAGAGAATAACTACTGTATGCCATTAATTGATGACTCTTATGAGTTAGATATTAAAGAAGGAAGACATCCTGTTATTGAAAAACAATTAAAGGCTCATGAATCTTATATTCCTAATGATGTTTTTTTAGATAGTGATAAGCAACAAATTATAATGATTACTGGACCTAATATGTCTGGTAAGTCTGCTATTTTACGACAAACAGCAATAATTGTCTTGATGGCTCAGATGGGGAGTTTTGTTCCTGCAAAATCGGTAAGAATGGGTTGGTTTGATAAAATATTCACAAGAGTAGGAGCGAGTGATAATATTTCTATGGGCGAGTCTACTTTCATGGTTGAAATGAATGAAACAGCGTCTATATTAAATAATATATCAGCAAGAAGTCTAATATTACTAGATGAAATTGGTAGAGGTACTAGTACCTATGATGGAATATCTATTGCCTGGGCTATTAGTGAGTTTTTACACGACAATGAATCTAAGCCAAAAACTCTTTTTGCGACTCATTATCATGAGTTAAATGAAATGACGTCCTCTTTTAAGCGAATAAAAAACTTTAATGTTTCTGTAAAGGAAGAAAAAAACGATGTTCTCTTTTTAAGAAAATTAGTTCCTGGTGGTAGCGAGCACAGCTTCGGAATACATGTTGCGAAAATGGCAGGAATGCCAAATCAAGTATTGAAAAAAGCCCATCAAATTTTAAAAAAATTAGAAAAGTCTCATTCTAATGAAGAATTAACAGGGAAAGTGAAGTCTATAAAAGATGATCATCAGCTCCAATTTTTTAACTTAGATAATCCAATTTTAGAAGAATTAAAAGAAGAGATTTTAAAAATCGATATTAATTCCTTAACTCCAGTGGAGGCATTACTTAAGCTCAGCGAACTTAAAAAAAAGATAGATAATTAATAAGTGCTTATTTTTTTAAAAAACACTTTGCTATTATAAGAATTGTATTAAATTTGCACCCGCACCATTTAGGTGTTCGTTCATTAAAAAAAAACTGCGAAAGTAGCTCAGGGGTAGAGCATCACCTTGCCAAGGTGGAGGTCGAGGGTTCAAATCCCTTCTTTCGCTCTGATAAAATATAATGCTGAAGTGGTGGAATTGGTAGACACGTTGGACTTAAAATCCAATGGACTGTAAGTCCGTGCGGGTTCAAGTCCCGCCTTCAGTACAAAAGGGGTTAATCTTTAAGATTAACCCCTTTTTTTATTTATAAAATATTGTTATTTTTGACTCTTAAACTTGTTCACTTGATTAAATATAAATCACAATCTATGCGATTTAATTTTCTACTGCCCAACATTCTAGTTCTAATTTAGCGCCAAGTGCTAGTCCATCAGCGCCAAATGCACTCCTTGAAGGTTTGTTTTTGGTAAAGTAAGTCTTGTATACTTCATTCATTTGTCCCCATTCAGAAATATCATCAATCATGCAAGTACATTTTACAATATTATCCATCGTTAAATCATAATGTTCGAGTATTGATTTAATGTTCTCTAAAGCTTGTCTTGTTTCTGCTTGTATACCTCCCTCGACTACGGATTCATTGC
>CAJVXR010000011.1 GCA_913009535.1 uncultured Flavobacteriales bacterium
ATTTTGAATTTACTTTCCAATCTAATTGAGCAATTTTTAAAAAAGCAGTATGAGAGCTTCCAGCACTATTTTTCCCTATATCATATGTGATTTTAGCAGAAAAATTTTCATTAAATGAGTATTTATATCCTAAATAAACTCTAGAAAGCTCAAATGCACTAACCTTTGTTACATCTTCGGTAAAATCATAATTATAATTCCAAAAAACTTTGAAATGTGGATTTCCTGATGCTACAAAATCTGTACTATTACCCTGTGAAAAACTCATCAGTGGTAGTAGTAATAAATTAAGTACAATTAAGTATTTTTTCATAACATAAATAATTTTTATTGTTACAAATAACTTACTATTAATAGGATATAATGTTAAGCCAATGTTAAGAAATTTAACGAATATTTGTTCTTGATTTTAATTATATTGCGACTAGATAAATTTATAAATATGAATTGGGAACAATTACTCTCACTTAAGCGTCAAGGAGATACAACTAAAAGAATTAGAAAAGAGGAAGATGAGACTAGATTAGGCTTTGAGGTGGATTATGATCGGATTATATTTTCTTCTGAATTTAGAAGTCTTCAAGACAAAACACAGGTTATCCCTCTCTCAGACAACGACTTTGTACACACAAGGTTAACCCATAGTTTAGAAGTCAGTGTTGTAGGTAGATCTTTGGGTAGAAAGGTAGGAACTAAAATATTAACTAAATACCCGCATCTTCAAGCCACACATGGATATCAGGCTAATGATTTTGGAGCTATAGTAGCTTCTGCGTCCTTAGCCCATGACATTGGAAATCCTCCGTTTGGTCATAGTGGTGAAAAATCAATTGGTCAATATTTTAGAAATGGTAATGGAAGTAAATTTTTAAATGATTTAACAAAAAAAGAATACCAAGATTTATGCGATTATGAGGGTAATGCTAACGGATTTAAAATACTTACTCAGTCTAGAACTGGACGTGAAGGAGGTTTAAGGTTAAGTTATGCTACATTGGGAGCATTTATTAAATACCCAAAGGAATCTTTACCTTTTAAACCTACAAATAATGTCAGTGATAAAAAGTTTGGAGTCTTTCAAAGTGAATTAGAAATATTTAATGATGTTTTTAGTGAACTCGGATTAATTGTAAATGATAATAAAATTAGACATCCTTTAGCTTATTTAGTTGAAGCTGCAGATGATATATGTTATACTATTATTGATTTTGAAGATGGAATTAATTTAGGGTTAATAGAAGAAGAATTCGCACTTGAGTATTTGATTAATCTTGTAAGAGATAGTATCAATAGCAATAAATATAACTCACTTACCAATAAGCAAGACCGTGTAAGTTACTTGAGAGCTTTGGCTATTAACACATTAATTAATGAAGTTGTAGATATTTTCATAACTAACGAAGAAGAAATATTAAAAGGGAATTTTAAATCTGCTTTACTAGATAAAAGTAAATTTTCAGCACAAATAAATGATATTATTAAATTAAGTATTAGTAATATTTATCAATCTAGAGATGTAGTTGAAAAGGAAATTGCTGGTTATAATATAATAAATAAGCTATTAGACATATTTATAACTTCTTTAAATAATAATGAAGACGGAAATGCAAGTAGTTATGATAAATTAATTTTAGAATTGTTGCCCCAAAAATTCAACCTTTTAGGATCTAGTCTTTACAACAGATTAATAGGTGTTTGTCACTATGTTTCATCAATGTCTGATACTCAAGCTGTAATTACCTACAAGAAAATTAGTGGGAATCATTTTTAAAACTTTCAATAGTTATTTCTAAACTAGTTTTATCAAGACCTATTGATTCTTTTAATTTTTCAGTTTTCCCATGTTTGATGAAAATATCAGGAACTCCTAAAATTTTGACTTTATTTGAATAATTATTTTCAGACATAAATTCTAATACAGAACTGCCAAAACCGCCAGCTTTGACACCATCTTCTATTGTGATTATCTTATCTCCTCTTTGACATACTTTATGTAATATTTTGGTATCTATTGGTTTAATAAACCTCATATCATATAAACTAAGATTAAGTTTATTAGAAATATCTATTACCTCATTTATAATTGTCCCAACACATAATATGCTTAATAATTTACCGCTTCTAATTTCTTCACCTTGCCCAATTTTCACTTCTTTATATTCCTTTTCCCAGTCAAATATTAACCCTCTTCCTCTTGGGTATCTAATTGCTATTGGACCTCTGTCTTTAAGTTGTGAAGTATATAAAATATTTCTTAATTCTATTTCATTTCTTGGAGCAAAAATCGTCAAGTTTGGAATACACCTAAGGTAAGCAATGTCAAAAACTCCGTGATGAGTAGCACCGTCATTACCAACTAAGCCAGCTCTATCTATACAAAAAATTACAGGTAGTTTTTGTATGGCTACATCATGAATAATTTGATCATAGGCTCTTTGTAAAAAAGTAGAATAAATTACACAAAATGGAATTAATCCTTGAGATGCAAAACCGGCCGCAAGTGTTACAGCGTGCTGTTCAGCTATTCCAACATCAAAAGCCCTATCAGGTAATTCTTTAATCATATGAGTAAGCGAACTCCCAGTAGGCATTGCTGGAGTAATAGCGATAATTTTATTATTTTTCTTGGCTAAATCTAATATGGTTAATCCAAATACATCTTGAAATTTGGGTGATAAATTTTTCACTTTGCTGTTAATAATAACACCAGTTTTATTATCAAACTTTCCAGGTGCATGGTATTTAATTTGATCCTCTTCTGCTAGTTTTAAGCCCTTACCTTTTTTTGTAATTACATGTATTAATTTAGGGCCTTTTTTATTTTTAATCCTTTTAAATACTATTAATAATGAATCAATACTATGCCCATCAATAGGGCCGTAATAATCAAAATTCAAAGACTCAAAAATATTATCTGTTTTCTTGCTGTTTACTTTTACAGTACTTAAATAATTTTTTAAAGCCCCAACACTAGGATCTATTCCAATAGAATTATCATTTAAAATTACGGTAATATTAGAATTTGTAACACCAGCATGATTTAGCCCTTCAAATGCCATGCCACTAGCAATAGATGCGTCACCAATTACCGCTATATGTTCTTTGTCAAATTCCTGTTTTATGCTAGATGCTAAGCTCATTCCTAAAGCTGCAGAAATTGAGGTAGAAGAGTGTCCCACTCCAAAACTATCAAATTCACTTTCATTTATTTCTGGAAAACCACTAATTCCTCCAAACTCCCTATTTGTGTGGAAGCTATTTTTTCTTCCAGTTAATATTTTATGACCATAAGCTTGATGACCAACATCCCAAACTAATTTATCAATTGGAGTGTTAAACACATAGTGAAGTGCAATAGTTAATTCAACAGTGCCTAAGCTTGAACCTAAATGACCTTCTTTTTTAGAAACAATATCAATTATAAACTCTCTAAGATCTTTTGCTAATCCAAATAAATCTTCTTCTGAAAGTTTTCGTAAATCATCAATATTATTGACTTTATTTAAAAATTCTAAGGCCATTTTATTAAATAATTAACTCTGTTAGTTAGTGTACTCTGCAAAAATAACACAATTAAGTTTATCAAAACATATCTTAATTAATAGAGTTCGAAATAATTACTTATTTTTGAACTTAATTTAAGCTATACCCTAAACCTAAAATATGCAAAAACTCCTTTTTCTTTTTTTAATTTCTACTTCAATTTTTTCTCAAAATCAATCAAATACAATAATTGAGGAATATCTTAAAGAGACTAAGTCCACTCATATGTTAATAGATTCAGATATTGATGAATTTTTTATTAACAATGAGATTGACTCTGAGAGTATGGGTATGAAAATATTATACATCAATCAAATGCATAACGGAATAAAGATTTATAATGCAATTTCTACAATTTCTATAAAAGATAGTGAGGTATTTTACTACACAAATAATTTTTTAAAAAACATAACAGAAAAAATCAATTCTAGCACACCAATTATAAGTCCAAGTGATGCAATTACTAATGTAATAAATTATTATGGTTTGGGAATAGCTACTAACCTTCGAGAATTGAGTTCAGAAGATAATAGTTTTATTTTCAGTTCTGGTGGAGTTTCACAACATGATATTCCAGTTGATTTAGCTTATTATAACAATAGCGAAAGTTCTATTAATCTAGTATGGGATTTAAGTATTCATACTTTAGATGGAAAGTTTTGGTACAGTGTTAGAGTGGATGCTCTAAACGGAGAGATTCTTAATAAATCAGATTGGATTATAAACTGTAGTTTTGAGTCTAATCAAGATCATAAAAACACCCAAAGCAATAGTCCAAAAATATATAATCAAGAAACTGAAACAAAATCTGTACTAACGGATGGATCCTCATATAGTGTTTTTGCATTGCCAGTTGAAAGTCCAATTCACGGATCAAGACAACTTTTATCAGAGCCTTCTAACGATTCAGCCTCACCTTATGGATGGCACGACATTAATGGAGTTGATGGCCCAGAATATACAATAACCAGAGGTAATAATGTTTGGGCTAGAGAAGATGTCGATGGCTTAGGGGGTAATGGATACTCTCCTGACGGCACATCTGAGCTAAATTTTGATTTTGAACTTAATTTTGATCAACAACCAATTGGTTATCAAGACGCTTCATTAACTAATTTATTTTACATTAATAATATGATGCATGATATTTGGTATCAATATGGTTTTGATGAACAAAGCGGAAACTTTCAAGAAAATAATTACGGGAACTCTAGTTCGACATGGGGAAGTGGAGATTCTGTGAATGCAGATGGACAAGATGGTGACGGAATGAATAATGCTAGCTTTGGAACCCCTCCTGATGGAGCTAATCCATCAATGACAATGTATTTATGGAATGGACCCAATGGGGAACCATTAACAATAAATAATGGAGCATCTTCAGGTTCATACTCTGCTGGTTCAGCTGATTTTGGAGATTCGCTACCAATTGACTCTTATTTAACAGCAGATTTAGCATTAGTTATAGATGAACTAATTATAGGAGGAGATAGTTATGATGCATGTCAGAGTATTACAAATGGAAGTGAAATTGCAGGTAAAATTGCTGTTATTAGAAGAGGAACATGTGAATTTGGCTTCAAAGTATTTGCGGCACAAGCACAAGGCGCAGTAGCAGTTATCATTGTAAATAATGTTCCAGGATCAGCTGTTAATATGGGAGGAGGAGCAGACGGTGGAAGTGTTACAATTCCGTCAATTATGGTTGCACAAGATTTAGGAAATGATTTAATATCGGAGTTAGAATCCGGAATAACAATAAGCGGATCATTAATCGGTACTATTGATTTAGACGGAAGCTTTGATAATAGTATTGTTTCTCATGAGTATGGTCATGGAATTTCAAATAGGCTTACTGGCGGCTCTAGTTCGGTAAATTGCATGAATAATCCCGAACAAATGGGAGAAGGTTGGTCTGATTGGATTGCACTAATGTTAACAATTGAAGAGGGTGATTTATCAACAGACATTAGAGGAATGAGTCCATTTGCTTCGGGTCAATCTACAACTGGAACTGGAATAAGAAATGCGCCTTATACTACAGATTTTTTAATTAACAATTATACCTACGGAGATTCAAATAACGCATCAAATGTTAGTGAACCTCATGGTGTAGGCTTTGTTTTTGCCACAATGTTATGGGATCTAACATGGGCTTATATAGATAAATATGGATTTGACTCGGACTTGTTTAACGGTACTGGAGGAAATAATAAGGTAATGCAATTAGTTTTAGATGGACTAAAATTACAGCCTTGTAGTCCAGGTTTTGTTGATGGTAGAGACGCTATACTTGCTGCAGACATGGCTTCTACAGGAGGCCAAAATCAATGCCTTATATGGGAGGCTTTTGCAAATAGAGGGCTTGGATACAATGCATCTCAAGGAGATAGTGAAAGTCGAACTGATCAAATTGAAGATTTTAGTTTGCCACCAGACGAAGATCCAACTTTAGATAATTGTGAAGTTTTAAGTGTTATTGACATTGAAAATATGACAATAGTTTATCCTAACCCAGCAAACGGGTCAGTAAATATTGTTTCTCAATTTATTGATGGCGCTACTATAATTAAGTTAATTGATTTAAATGGTAGAATAGTTTTAGAAGGAAATTATAATTTTGAAAACAAAATCAATGTTAATTTACAGAACATTAGCTCAGGAGTTTACATACTAAACTTGAATAATAATGGTGTGATGTATAATCATAAACTAATTATTAATTAACATATTAATGCTTTTAAATTACGATTCTAATTATTTCATGAAAAAAGCCATTGAAGAGGCTAAGATTGGATTAGATAAAGGAGAAGTTCCCGTAGGGGCAATAATTGTAATTGATAATAAAATTATAGCTAGGGCCCACAACTTGACTGAATCACTTTGCGATGTAACCGCACATGCTGAGATATTGGCAATAACTGCAGCTTCAAATTTTTTAGGATCTAAATTTTTACATGAGTGTACAATGTATGTTACACTTGAGCCATGTTCAATGTGCTTTGGTGCATTATACTGGAGTCAAATATCTAGAGTAGTATATTCAGCCGAAGAAAAAAATAATGGAGTTAATGTTGTAAGATCAAAAATCCATCCAAAAACTAAAATAGAGGGCGGAGTGTTAGCTAGTCAAACAGAGATAATACTGAAAGAGTTTTTCAAAAAAAAAAGAACCTAATCTCTTTTTTTAGTTTTATTCATTTTATCAATGTTTTCTTGCGTTAGCATATAATCTCTTACATCTTTATCTTTCCATCGATAATATGAAAAGGTTGGAAATACAATAAAAAACAAAATTACAACCCCAGATCCTATCACTTGATCACTATTTATTTCAAAATCAATACTTAAATTAAAGATTTCAAAATCAATACTAATATTCTTAAACAGAAGACCAAAAAAAATTAGAGATAAACTAAGGATTGTAGTAAAAACAATTAGTTTTTTCATATTATAAATTAACATTTAGATTTAGCTCATCTAACTGTTTTGAGTCAAGCTTAGAAGGTGAGTTAATCATTACATCTCTTCCCGAGTTGTTCTTTGGAAAAGCAATAAAATCTCTAATAGTTTCTTGACCACCTAATATTGCAACCAATCTATCTAATCCAAATGCTATTCCTCCATGAGGGGGTGCCCCATATTCAAACGCATTCATTAAAAACCCAAACTGTTCATTTGCCTCTTCCTCAGAAAACCCAAGATGTTTAAGCATTAATGCTTGTATTTTTTTATCATGAATTCTAATGGATCCACCGCCTATTTCATTTCCATTTAAAACTAAATCGTAAGCATTGGCTTTTACTTCTGCTGGACTAGTTTTAAGTAATTTAAGTTGATCTAACTTTGGAGATGTAAATGGGTGATGCATTGCATGGTACTTGTTTGTCTCTTCATCCCACTCTAGAAGTGGAAAATCTGTAACCCATAATGGAGCGAATTCATCAGGGTTTCTTAACCCTAAATTTTCAGCTACATGTAATCTTAGAGCACTTAATTGAGCTCTTACTTTATCGGATTTACCGCAAACTATTAATACTAAATCTCCTTTATTTGCTTTAGTTATTTGAGCCCATTTTTTTAAATCATCCTGGTTATAAAATTTATCCACAGAAGATTTAAAAGTTCCGTCCTCATTACATCTTAAATAGATTAATCCACTAGCACCAATTTGTGGTCTTTTTACCCAATCTGTATATTTGTCAAGTTGTTTTCTAGTAAAATCATTTCCTTTAGGGACGCTAATTCCAACTACAAGTTCGGCAGTATTAAAAACATTAAAGTCTTTATGTTTTGTCACCTCATTTAGTTCTCCAAATTCCATTCCAAACCGTATGTCAGGTTTATCAGATCCATATTTTGACATAGCTTCATCATAAGTCATTCTTGGAAATGATTTAATATCAATATTTTTAACTTTTTTGATTAAATGTTTTGTTAATCCTTCAAAAGTATTTAGAATATCTTCTTGATTAACGAAAGACATTTCACAATCGATTTGTGTAAATTCAGGTTGTCTATCAGCTCTTAGATCTTCATCTCTAAAACATTTTACAATTTGAAAATATTTATCTAATCCACCAACCATTAACAGTTGTTTGAAAGTTTGAGGGGATTGAGGTAATGCATAAAACTCTCCCTCATTCATTCTTGAAGGAACAACAAAATCTCTAGCACCTTCAGGCGTAGATTTAATTAAGTAAGGAGTTTCTACCTCAATAAAATCACTAGAAGACAGGTAACTTCTCACTTCTTGTGTTACTTTATGTCTTAGGATCAAATTATCTTTTATGTAATTTCTTCTTATGTCTAAATATCTATATTGCATTCTTAACTCATCACCTCCGTCTGTATTTTCTTCAATTGTGAATGGAGGAACTTTTGACTTATTAAGGATTTTTAACTCTGTTACTAAAATCTCAATTTCACCAGTCAGTATATTAGGATTTTTAGAACTTCGCTCAATAACCTCTCCTTTTACTTGTATAACAAACTCTCTTCCTAGCGACTTAGCATTTTGTAAAATATCTTTTGAAGTTCTCTCCTCGTCAAATATTAGTTGAGATATTCCATAGCGATCTCTAAGGTCTACCCAAACCATGAACCCTTTATCTCTAGATTTTTGGACCCATCCAGATAAAGTTACTTGCTTTCCTAAATCAGAAATCCTTAATTCTCCACAATTGTGAGTTCTATACATAGTCTATTATTATAATTACAAATTTAATAAGATATTACTTATATCTTAATCTTATCCACAATTTAAATTTCTCAATCATTAAAAATAGTGAAGGAACGACAAATAGAGTTAAAAAAGTAGCAACTACTAATCCTGCTATAACAGTTTTGGCTAAAGGTCCCCAGAATACAAAATTATCCCCTCCCATATAAATGTTTGGATTGAAGCTACTAAATAGTGTGTAGAAGTTAATATTAAATCCAATAGCTAGTGGAATTAATCCTAAAATAGTCGTGATTGCTGTTAATAATACCGGCCTTAGTCTTGACTTACAAGATTCTACAATAGATTCAAATTTTAATACTATTTCCTGCTTATTATTCTTAGGATCTAATTTTTTTCTTTCTAAAAGTATTTCAGAATAATCCAACAAAACAACGCCATTATTCACTACTATTCCTGAAAGAGCAATTATTCCCATCATTGTCATCATTATAACAAATGGATTACCGCTAATAACAAGATGCCCAAAAACACCAATTAGACTTAAAAAAATAGCTATCATAATAATAGTCGGCTTACTTATTGAATTAAACTGATAAATAAGTAACAAGAATATTAGGCCTAAGCCTGTAAAGAATGCAGATATCAAAAATTTACCATTTTTGTTTTGCTCTTCAATTTGGCCAGTGTAATCTACATTTACATTATTTAATCCTTGTTGAAAATTTGACATTTCGTTCTCAATTTGAGAAACAATAGCTCCTGCGTCCGTATAACCTGAAGATAACCCTGAATAGATTGTAACAATTCTTTTGAAATTTTTATGTTTTATTTCACTAAAGGTTGTTGTTTGAGATTTACTAGTAATTGAAGAAATTGGTACTTCTTTAGTTTTTCCAGTTGAGGGATCTTTAAATGTTAAATTTTGATCATATAAAGAGTTTTCTGAATACCTATCACTATTATTGAATCTAATATTTATATCATAATCTTCTCCATCTAATTTATAGACACCTGCCTTAGATCCAAATAAAGAGGTGCGTAATTGTTGCCCTATTTGACCAGCACTTATTCCTAATTCACCAGCTTTAATACGATCTACATTAATTAAACTTATAGCTCTAGATTTATTTACATCAATTTTTAGTTCTTCAATTCCTTGAATATTTCTTTTATTGATAAACTCTGTAATTTCTTCAGCTTTTTTTATAAGTAAGGAGTAATCATCTCCTGTTAATTCTATATTAATTGGATACCCAACTGGAGGGCCTGATTGATTTTTTTCTACCGCTATTGAGACTCCAGGATATTTATTTTTTAACTGCTCTTGAATTTCTTTTCTAAGTAATCTTGAACTAACATCATTTCTAAATTTAAAATCTCTTAAAGTTAAAGTGATTTTAGCTCTATTAGGCATCTCAGAAGCAGTTCCAAGTTCAGTTTCTGGGTTTTCTGACCCTTCTCCAACTTGTGAAACTAAACTTTCCACCATAAAATTATATCCAGACTTTTCCTTAAACTTATCAGAGTTTATTATTAAATAAACTTCTTTTTCTATTTTTTTTGCTATCTCATTTGTTTTATCGATGTCAGTTCCTTCAGGATATTCGATATAAACTGTGATTTGCCTAGGATCTTCTTCTGGAAAAAACTCTATACTTGTTCTTTGAGATTCTATAGATTTCCCAAATCCATAAAAAGATAATGCCAAAAGAAGTGTAGCAGATAAAATTATTAAATAAGGTCGCTTACCTATTAGTATCTTTTTTAATGTATTTTCATAGAGAGCATCAATTTTTGGCAATAATTTTTGTTGAAAATTGTTGGCAGCTTTTCTTAAAAACAATCTGTAAATCCAAAAATTAATTGCAACAAATAGTTGTAGTGTACCTATAAATCTGTAAGTTTCTCCTGAATCCCAATCAAATAATCCATACCCCAAGAAAGCTAATCCAAATATTGTTAATACACTTGTAATTCTAATTATTCTTTTTAAAGGCATATTTGTGTCCTCAATCTTCATCATTTTTGAAACTAAAACTGAATTAAAAAAAATTGCTACAAACAATGATGAACCCAATACGACAGAAAGAGTTATAGGGAAAAACACCATAAACTTTCCAATCCTTCCAGGCCAAAGCCCTAGAGGAATAAAGGCAGCTATTGTCGTTGCGGTAGAGATTATTATTGGAAATGCGATTTCTGATATACCTTTTTTAGTTGCTTCAATTCTATTTAGACCTTCTTTTTCCATTAGCCTATAAACATTTTCTACAACAACAATTCCATTATCAACTAGCATCCCAAGACCCATAATTAGACCAAAGAGTATCATTGTATTTAGTGTATACCCAAGTGTGTCTAGTATAAATAATGACATAAACATGGACATAGGTATCGCAAACCCAACAAACAAAGCATTTTTAAATCCTAGAAAAAACAAAAGAACAGTAACAACTAATACGATGCCAAAAATTATACTATTTACTAAATCAATAACTTGGTTTTTAGTCAGTTCTGATTGATCGTTAGTTATACTAATATTTAAGTTTTTTGGAAAAACATCTTTTAGGGTCTTATCTACAATTTTGCGTGTTTTTTCAGCCGCTTCAATCATATTTTGTCCAGATCTTTTCTTTACATCTAACATTACAACAGCCTCACCATTTTCTCTAGCGAATGTTGTAGTTTCTTTTTCTTTAAAACTTACATTGGCAATTTCTTTTAGTAAAACTGGACTGTTAAACTCAGTTTTTATAACAAAATTCTCTAAGTCTATAGGCGAACTAATCTCACCAATTATCCTTAATGTTTTTCTCTGCTCACTCTCTTTTAAACTCCCAGCAGAAATAGAGATATTTCCATTTTGTATAGCCCCTATGACATCATAAAAACTAACTTTTGCAGCCATCATTTTATAGATGTCCACGGCAACTTCTATTTCTTTATCTAACGCCCCTCTTATGTCTACTTTCTTTATTTCACTTAGGCTCTCTATTTCTTTTTGTAATATTTCAGAGTATTGTTTTAGTTTACTAGTTGTATAATCGCCAGATATATTGATATTTAATATTGGCATTTCTTCTGTAAAATTTAAATTAAAAACACTTGGGTCCACTTTCACATTATTAAACATTGGCCAATCTTCGCTGGCTGTAGCAGTTTCAATTTCATCTTTTACTTTAAGCTTTGCTTCTAAAAAACTAATTTCATCATTAAACTCTATAATTATAATTGAAAAGTTTTCTTGAGATGAAGAACTAATTTTTTCAATATTATTAAGTGATTTTAATTTATCTTCTAATGGCTCAGTAATTAACTTTTCTACGTCTTCTGAAGTATTTCCAGGGTAAATTGAGCTTACAAAAACTATATTTTCTTTAATCTCAGGATAATCTTCTCTTGGCATATTAAAATAAGAACTAACCCCCAAAAATAGTATTAAGGCCATTAAAACATAAATAGTCACACTATTATTAATAGCCCAAGAAGACGGTTTAAATTCTTTTTCTAGATTATTTTTCAATTTCTTAAATTTAGTTATTAATGATCTTCACTATACTGTTGTTTGTCAATTTTCTCGCACCCTCGCTTACTACTTCATCGTTTGCGCTTAAACCTTTAAGAACTTCCACAAAGTCTCCATTATCTTTACCTGTTTGAATAATAGTTTTAGAAGCGTAAGACTTTCCTTTTTTATTGATAATTTTATATACATATTGATCATTATTACTATCCATACTTATATAATTTAACTTAACTAGAACTGCATTTTTATTGGTATAGTCGTTGACATTTATTTTTACGTTTAGGTTGGGTTTTATTTTATACTCATTGTGAGGAATGTCAGCCTCAATTCTAAACGTTCTATTAGACGGATTTATAAAATTAGCGACTAATCTGATTTTAGATTTTAACGTCATGTTTAGCATTGGAGCTTCTATTGTTATTTCTTTTCCCTTGGTTATAGTGTTAATGTAATTCTCAGGGACCTTAGAAACCACAAACATTTGTTCCATATTTACTAACAACATTAAATTTGACCTTCCAGGGTATACAACCTCACCTTGTTTTGCAATCACATTGTCAATAACACCAGAAAATGGAGCTTTAATTATTGTTTTATCTAGCTGTTTATTTAATTGTTCTATTGCCTTGCTTTGAGCGTTAAACATAGATTTTGATTCTAAAAACTGAATTTCACTTCCTATTTTTTGATTCCAAAGCCTCTCTTGTCTTTCATATGTTGTCTTAGCTAAATTATAAGTAATTTTAAGTTGTGCTAACTGTTGCTTTAATCCGCCATCATCAATTGTAGCTAAAACTTGACCTTGACTTACATTTTCCCCACTTTTAACATAAATATTTTTAAGAATTCCTGAAAATTCAGGATAAATAGAAATAATTTTATCCGATTTTACATCTCCTTGCAGTTGTACATAGTGTTTAAAAATTTCATTTTTTACATTGATAGTTGAAACAATCGGGAATTTAGAATTGTTTCCTAATTCACTCAATTTTTCATCAATAAGACTTATTTTTTTGTAAATCTCTTGTTGATTATCTGTAATTTCTTTTCTTTTTAGTTTTATTAAATCTATATCGTTAGAATTAATAACTTCTTCAATAGATTTATTATCACTCTGACAAGAGAAAATTAAAGAACTGATTATTATAAATATTTTTTTCATAATTAAATTAATTTTTAGAGATTTCAGATGTTAATGATTCTAATTTAGCCTTTGAGTTGATTATACTAAGCATGGATAACAAATAACTTTGTTGTGATTTGTAAAGTTGAGTTTGAGCTTCTCTTAAATCAAAACTAGATGCTATCCCTTCTGTAAATTTAATTTGATTCTTTTTTTCAATTCTTTCAGCTAATTCAAGGTTTCTTTTCTTGTTGTAGTAATCTTCAATAGCAAATTGATAATTTCCTTTTGCAAGGGTAGTTTCAATACCCAACTTTTTTTCTAGTTCGTCTAATTGTAAATTCGATTTTTCTAATTCAATTTTTGCCCTTGTAATTTTAGATAATTGGTCACCAGAACTCAAAATTGGAATATCCATTTTAAGCCCAAAGATTGTAGATCCATACCATTTTTGTGACTTGTTAGTAAAGTTAAATTGATCTGAGTATCCTTGATAGCCTGTATTTAAGAAAGCATTTAATGTTGGTAATAGCTTAGTTTTTTCATAAAAAACCAAAAGTTCTTTAGATGTTTTATCATTATTCTTAATTATGTAATCTGCAGATTTTTTTGTGTCACTAGTTTTTGAAATTATTGATATGTCGATACTTTTGTCAATAAGATCTTCAAAGTTTTCAGTTAAATTAAGCTCTTGATTAATTTCTAATCCAAGGATAAGGTTTAATAGCTGTGAAGCTAACTTTTGTTGCAGCAGTCCATTTTTCAAATTACTCTCTAAGCCTGATAATGTGATTTGTAATTGCTCCACATTTTCTTCTTCGGTAAGGCCATTTTCATATATTTTAATTACCTCATTTAGAGTATTCTCAACTATTTTTATATTTTTATTTATAATACGTACACTTTCTTTAGCCAAGAGTACATTCCCATAAGATTCAATAGTGCTTTTTCTTAATTCAATTGATGTCTTGTTTCTTATACCTTCTTCAATGTCTACATAAATTTGAACAGATTTTACTCCTACAAAATAAGACCCGTCAAAAACTAATTGTGTTAAGTTTATATTGCCGTTAATGGATTGTTTCGTTCCAAATTTTAAAGGGATTAATCCTTCTGGTTGATTAATGTTATTATTGTTTTGATCTACATTAAAATAATTATTCACTACATCAACAATGTTTTGTGTATTATCAAATGCTGCTGCCGGAATTAATGATACTTGCTGCTTTATCCAACTATTATAATTTATACTAGCATTTATTTTTGGTAACCCAATCGCAATTGTTTCCCGTTTAATTGCCTCAGCGGACTTGATTTGAAGGTCGGCAGATTTTAAAGTTGCATTATTAATTTGCGCATAATTAATTGCCTCCTCTAAACTTAAATTCATTTTATCGGTCTGAGAATAGACCGAACTACATATAATTATAAAAAAGAACAGTATGTTTTTCATATTACATTTTTGATTGATTTAATAAAAATTTTTCTAATTTTTTTAATCCTAGTTTAGTAACTATAGCTCTAAGATGATACTCTGAATAATTTTCCATTAAAAGCGCTGGATTAAATGATTCTAATGGAAATATTTCTGGATTTTTTATCCCAATAATTCCATTGAAATACAATCTTGATATTAGATCTGTATTTATTTTCTCTCTAAATATGCCAAGCTCAACTCCTTTTTCTAAACTTTTTTTAGTCGACTCCAATACGAATTCAAATTTCTTCTTCTTAAGCTCTTTATGAATTGATGGATAATATTTTTGTAGTTGATGATAAGGAGAGGTTTTTTCCCCTTTTAAGGAGTTCATTAAAAATATTTTTATATCATGGAGTTCATTAATTGGATCCAATGATTTAGTCTTAATATCTTTAATACCATCAGTAATCTTTTTAAATAAATGAGAAGTTCCAGCTTCAACTAAGCATGATTTATTATCAAAATAAGTATAAATGGTTTTTTTTGACATCCCTAAGTCATTTGCGATGTCATCCATGGTTACACTTTTGAAACCTAGGCTTAAAAAAAGATCTGTTGCTTTGTTTATAATTTCCTGTTTCATTTTAATTTTATTTTAATCTCAGAATTTTTAATTAATTCAAACGAGGCATCTTTAAAAGATGGTTTTCCTAAAAAGCCCATAGCGTTATTTGAAAAACCATACTGTTCTGTTGGAATCCCAATTAAATTTTTATCCAGTTTTTTATTATCGTTAGAGTCAATAAATAAACTTATTGCATAGATCCCTTCTTTTAAAACAATACTCTTTTTATATACACCTATATTAATATTCTCCACTACATTTTTCACCCATCTATTTCTTTGAACATCTTTTTCATCACTGTCATTCTCAAATGCGTCTGAATTATTATATATAGCCATATAAATTACTCCATCAATTTCAACATTATTTATTTCAATCTCTAAATTATAAGACTGGCTTAAACACACGCTTACTCCTGCAAACAATAGTATAATAGACAGAGTTTTTTTAGTCATAATTTTAAATTGGAATACAAATGTAGTTGGAAACTTTAGATACTGCAAAAGTTTTTTAAGTTTTTTATTGATATAATTTACTCATGTAATTAAATACATTATTTTTGCACCATGTTAACCGTAAGTCAATACCGAGAAGTTTTTGTGGATTACCTTAAAAGTTTTCCGTTAAATAAAGAGCCTTTAAATTTATATGACCCCGTGTCTTATATTTTAACATTAAAAGGCAAAAGGCTACGTCCGATTTTAACTCTAATGGCAACAGATATTTTTTCTGACAACTATGAATCTGGATTAGATGCTGCTTTGGCTGTTGAAGTTTTTCATAACTTTTCCTTAGTGCATGATGATATAATGGATTCTGCTGATCTGCGAAGAGGAAATATAACTGTTCATAAAAAATGGAATATTAGTACAGGTATATTATCGGGAGACGTAATGTTAATCAAAGCTTACCAGCTTTTTGAAAAATATGAAGGCAATGTTTTTGTTGATTTAGCAAAACTCTTTAGTAAAACTGCAGTTGAAGTTTGTGAAGGTCAACAATATGATGTGGATTTTGAGACAAGAGATGATGTTAAGATTGAGGATTATTTGAAAATGATTACTTACAAAACGGCTGTTCTTTTAGGTGCTTCTATGAAAATGGGAGCTATAATAGCTCAAGCAAGCAAAGAAGATCAAAATAAAATATATGATTTTGGTAAATACCTAGGTATTGCTTTTCAACTTCAAGATGATTACTTAGATGCTTTTGGAGATGAATCAAAATTTGGAAAAAAGATTGGTGGTGATATTTTAGAAAATAAAAAGACTTACCTCTATCTAAAAGCTATTGAATTTCTTTCTTCGGAAAAAAGAATTAAATTAATTAAATTATACTCTAACCATAATAACTCTCAAGAAAAAATTGATAAATCTAAAGCTTTGTTTCTAGAAAGTGGTTCAGTTGATTTTACTATAACTGAGATTAAAAAATACACAAAATTAGCTTTTCAAATATTAGATTCTTTAAAAATATCCGAAGAAAAAAAGGAATTATTATATGAATTTGGAAATTCATTAATGGAGAGGAAAATATAAAACATAGTTACTTATTTAAAAGTTACTTATTTAGTTAAAATTTATATTTTTCATTAACTTTGTGTGTAAGAAAATCCTTCGAAAAAAAATGGACAATTTTTCTTTTTTAAATGCTGCACATTCTGCTTACTTTGCCGATCTATATGATCAATATCTGGAAAACCCAGATTCTTTAGAGCCAAGTTGGAGAGCTTTTTTTCAAGGCTATGATTTCGGATCTAATAATAATTCTATTGATCAAATTGTAGATGGAGTAGCTACTCAAATCCCAGATGACTTAAAAAAAGAGTTTAATGTTATTAATTTAATCGATGCTTACAGAACTAGAGGTCATTTGTTTACTAAAACAAATCCAGTTAGAGATAGAAGAACGTATACGCCAAATCTAGATATTAATAATTTCGATTTAAATCAAAATGATTTAAATAATATATTTAATGCAGGGGATATCCTTGGAATCGGGCCACAGCCGTTGAAGATAATTATTGAACACTTAGAAGCAATTTACTGTGAAGCAACTGGAGTAGAATACATGTATATAAGAAATCCAGAAAAAAAGAAGTGGATTCAAGACTGGTTAAATAAGAATGACAATCATCCAACACTAAGCTCAACTCAAAAAAAACATATCCTAAAAAAACTAGTTCAAGCTGTTTCTTTTGAGAACTTTTTACATACGAAATATGTTGGTCAAAAAAGATTTTCACTTGAAGGTGGTGAATCTTTAATTCCTGCACTTGATTCACTAATAGAAAGCGCTGCAAACCTTGGAGTTAAAGAGTTTGTAATGGGTATGGCCCATAGAGGAAGGCTTAATACTCTGACTAATATTTTTGGAAAATCACCCAAAGCAATATTTAGTGAATTTGAGGGTAAAGATTATGAAGAAGAAGTATTTGATGGGGACGTTAAATATCATTTAGGATGGACAAGTAATAGGGAAACAGATACTGGAAAAAAAGTAAATATTAGTATAGCACCAAATCCATCTCACTTAGAAACTGTTGGTTCTGTAGTCGAAGGAATTGTAAGAGCGAAACAAGATAATTACCACAAAAATAATTTTGAAAAAGTACTTCCGATTATTGTTCATGGCGATGCTGCAATCGCTGGCCAAGGTATTGCATATGAGCTTGTTCAGATGGCTAATTTAGATGGCTACAAAACAGATGGAACTATCCATATCGTTGTAAATAATCAGATTGGATTTACCACAAATTATTTAGACGGGAGATCAAGTACCTATTGTACTGACGTAGGGAAAGTTACCCTATCACCGGTTATGCATGTAAATGCAGATGATGTTGAGGCAGTAATTCATGCTGTTTTATTTGCTTTAGAATTTAGAATGAAATTTAAAATGGATGTCTTTATTGACCTACTTGGATATAGAAAATATGGGCATAATGAAGGAGATGAGCCTAGGTTTACACAGCCAAAATTATATAAAGCTATTTCTAGACATTTAAATCCAAAAGACATTTACTCTAAAAAGCTTATAAATGATGGAATAATTGATTCAAATTATGTAAAAACTATTGAAACTGATTACAAGGCTAGTTTAAATGACTTTTTAGAAGATTCTAAAAAAGATAAAAAAACAGTCATAACTGAATTTATGAGTTCCGAGTGGAAGGATTATCAAAAAGCTAATCAAAGCAAAATGATGGAAGTAATTGACACGACTTATCCGAGATTAAAACTGGAAAAAATCGTAACTGTGCTATCAACACTGCCTGATGAAAAAAAGTTTATTAATAAAATAAAAAAATTAGTAAACAACAGATTAGTTATGTTCGAACAAGATAAGTTGGATTGGTCAATGGCGGAGCACCTTGCTTATGGCTCTTTATTAGAAGAAGGGTTTAGTGTTAGAATATCTGGTCAAGATGTTGAAAGAGGAACTTTTTCACACAGACATGGAGTTATTAAAGTAGAAGATAGTGAGGAAGAAATAATACTTCATAATAATATTAGTGATGATCAAGGAGTTTTTAGTATTTATAACTCTCTCCTTTCTGAATATGCTGTACTAGGTTTTGATTATGGATACTCTATGGCTAGCCCAAAAACATTAAATATTTGGGAGGCTCAATTTGGAGACTTTAGTAATGGAGCACAAATTATAATAGATCAGTATTTATTTTCAGGAGAAGATAAGTGGAAAACCCAAAATGGATTGGTTATGTTGTTGCCTCATGGGTACGAAGGGCAGGGAGCAGAGCATTCTTCGGCTAGAATGGAAAGGTATCTGCAATTATGCGCAAAGGATAATGTATATATAGCTAATTGTTCTACCCCTGCAAACATGTTTCATATTTTAAGAAGACAGATGAAAGCAGGTTTTAGAAAACCATTAGTAATTTTCACTCCAAAAAGTTTATTAAGACATGCTAAAGTTTTATCATCTGTTGATGAATTTACTAAAGGAGCTTTTAAGCCCTTAATTGATGACGAAAGTGTAGTAGAATTAAAAAAAATTAATACTGTAGTTTTTGTTTCTGGTAAATTTTATTATGATTTATTAGATCAAAAAGATAGATTAGGCAGAGATGATGTAGCGCTAGTTAGGGTTGAACAACTTTTTCCGTTACCTGTTAATTTAATTAGATCAATCATTTCAAAATATTCATCTGCGGAAGATTTTGTTTGGGCTCAAGAAGAGCCAAGAAACATGGGGGCTTACACTCATATTCTCATGAATCTAGATAATGCTAAGAATTTTAGAGTTGCCTCAAGAAGGACATATGGAACTACAGCTGCAGGTAGTTTGACAAGATTCAAAAAAAGACATCAAGAAGTGATAGATTATGTATTTGATAAAGAAAAAAATAACCAAAGAGTAAAAAAATAAAGTATGATTTTAGAAATGAAAGTTCCGTCACCAGGTGAGTCTATTACAGAAGTCGAAATTGCTACTTGGCTTGTTTCTGACGGGGATTATGTTGAAAAAGATCAAGTAATAGCAGAGGTTGACAGTGATAAGGCTACACTGGAGCTTCCCGCTGAAGAAAGTGGAGTAATAACTTTAAAGGCTGAAGAAGGGGACGCGGTAGATGTAGGTCAAGTAGTTTGTCTGATTGATACTAGCGCTACTAATGAGAACAAACCTGAAGTAATTAATGAAAATATTATTAAAGAAGTTAAGGTAGAAGTTTCTAAACCAAAATCAAATAATAAATCTCATATTGCTAGCCCATCAGCCAGAAAAATTATTGCAGAAAATAATTTAGAAATATCTAATATTACTGGTACTGGAAAAGATGGAAGGGTAACAAAAGATGATGCTGTTAATTCTAAACCTTCTATGGGTTCACTTTCTGTTAATAGTGAGAGAAGCGACAGTCGAACTAAGTTATCAATGCTTAGAAGAAAAGTTGCTGAAAGGTTAGTTACAGTAAAAAATGAAACAGCTATGCTAACTACATTTAATGAAGTTGACATGTCCGCAATATTTGATATAAGATCAAAATATAAAGAAGATTTTAAATCTAAGCATGAAGTTGGACTAGGGTTTATGTCATTTTTCACTTTAGCAGTTGTAAGAGCTTTAAAATTGTTTCCTGCTGTTAACTCAATGATTGATGGTAAGGAAATGATTACTTATGATTATTGTGATATAAGTATTGCCGTTTCTGGACCTAAAGGGTTGATGGTCCCTGTTATTAGACATGCAGAAAAAATGTCTTTTATGGAGGTTGAATCTGAAGTTAAAAGGTTAGCAATAAGAGCTAGGGACTCTAAAATAACAGTTGATGAAATGACTGGAGGAACCTTTACAATTTCAAATGGCGGAGTATTTGGAAGTATGTTATCAACTCCAATACTTAACCCCCCTCAAAGTGGAATATTAGGAATGCACAATATCGTTGAAAGACCTATTGCTGTTAATGGTAAGGTTGAAATACGTCCAATAATGTATTTGGCCTTATCGTATGATCACAGGATTATTGACGGTAGAGAAAGTGTAGGTTTTTTAGTTGCCATAAAAGAGGCTCTAGAAAGCCCGGTTGAGCATCTTATGAATAATAAAATTAAAGATTCTTTAAACCTCTAATTTATTTTTACACTTTTTTTCCAATTTGTAAAAAATACATGATATATAAATCAAAAAGTAATAAGTGGTGGCTAAGCTACTTGTAAAAAATTACTAAATATTTAGTAACTATTTATACCTTTGCTTTAATATGATTATAGATACTCATACCCATTTATATTTAAAAGATTTTGATGCTGATATTAATGCTGTTATCAGCCGTGCATTAGATTTAAATATTAATAATTTTTTTCTTCCTGCAATTGATTCATCTCATACGAAATCAATGCTTAACTTGAAAAATGCATATCCTACTATTATGCATTTGATGGCTGGCCTTCATCCTTGTAGTGTAAAAAAAAATTATTTAGAAGAGTTAAATCATGTAAATGAGGTTGTAAAAAACAACTCTATTGTAGCGATTGGAGAAATTGGCATTGATTTATATTGGGATAAGACCAACTTAAGTATTCAAAAAGAGGCCTTTGCAAATCAAATAAGACTAGCGAAAAAACTTGATCTACCGATTGTTATACACTGTAGAGATGCGTTTGATGAGATATTTGAAGTTTTAGAATACGAAAAGTCTGAAAAACTAAGGGGTATATTTCATTGTTTTAGTGGGACCTATGAGCATGCTCTGAAAGCAATCTCATTTAACATGAAGTTAGGAATTGGGGGAGTGGTTACTTTTAAAAACGGAAAAATTGATCAATTTTTAAAAAACATATCATTAGATCATTTAGTGCTCGAAACAGATTCACCATATTTAGCTCCTGTTCCATATAGAGGGAAGAGAAATGAAAGTTCTTATATAACTATAATTGCCCAAAAATTGAGTGACATTTACTCTATTCCAACAAACAAAATATTCGAAATAACATCTAAAAATTCAATAGATATTTTTAAAATATAATTATGAATAAGTCAAAAATTTTATTAGTGTATACTGGTGGGACTATTGGTATGTTTAAAGAGGCTAGCCAGCCATACTTAAGGCCTTTTAATTTTGAAAACATTTTAGAAAAAGTCAAAGAAATCAAACTTCTAAATTGTCATATAGAGACAATATCAATCGATAACCCAATTGATTCTTCGAATATTTGTATCGATAATTGGATTGAATTAGTCGGTATAATCAAAAATAATTATAATTCTTTTGATGGTTTTGTGATTCTACACGGAACAGACACTATGAGTTACACTGCCTCAGCTCTAAGTTTTTTAATACAAAACTTATCAAAACCTGTGATACTAACAGGCTCTCAATTACCATTAGGAGATCTTAGAACTGACGCTAAAGAACATTTAATCACCTCTATTGAACTAGCAAGATCAGTCCATGATAATTCATTAAACACCAATATTCAAGACAATATCATTAAAGAAGTTTGTTTATATTTTAATAACAAATTATACAGAGGTAATAGAACTACTAAAGTTAATTCTGATCAATTTAAAGCTTATGCAAGCTTTAATTACCCTGAACTTGCTAAATCTGGAGTAGATTTAAAAATTAATTATAATAACCTTTTCAAGCCATCAGATAAGAATACAATTTTTCATGACTCGCTTGATGATAGGATTTCTTTATTAAAAATATTTCCCGGTATTTCTGAAAAAGTAGTCAAACACAATTTATCAGACATTTACTCTAAGGTAATAATTATTGAATCCTTTGGGTCAGGAAATGTATTAAATTCTGAGTGGTTTTTAAACGAAATTAAATCCTGTATCGATAGAGGGAAATATATTATTAATGTATCTCAATGCCCAAAAGGAAGTGTTAAAATGGGTCAATATGAGTCTTCGACTAAGTTAGTTGAACTAGAAATAATTTCAGGAAAAGATATTACAATAGAGTCTGCAATATGTAAATCTATGTTTTTATTAACTAAAAATGTAAATTTCAAAACCTTTAAAGAAATGTTTGAACTTAGCGTTAGCGGTGAGATATCTTAAAATAACTTATCATTTGTTTTAAGATTAGTTTTTTTTTCAGTTTATTTGTGAGAATGTAATTTTTGATTTTAGAGAGGTGGCCGAGTGGTCGAAGGCGCACGCCTGGAAAGTGTGTATACACCAAAAGTGTATCGAGGGTTCGAATCCCTTCCTCTCTGCATAATTTTTATTATTTAAAATTGCATTTTTTTTATATCTTTAAACCCTTAAATAAATTAAAAGAAAAATAAAATGAAAAGATTATTATCTATCCTTACAGTTTTATCATTATTTATGATAACTAGCTTAAATGCAAAAACTAATTTGTTACAAGATGATTCTCAGGAAGTTACTGAAGTTGTAACTGACTCTAGTGTAGTGGAAGCAGCTCCTGTTGTTGAAGCTATAGAAGAAACTCCAGTAATAGAAGAAGTGGCAAGTGAAAACTTTCATCAAGAACTAAAAAAGAGATTTATTGAAGGAGGTCCTGGTTTTATGGGGATAGTTCTACTTTGTTTAATCTTAGGATTAGCCATCGCTATAGAAAGAATTATATATTTAAATTTGGCTACATCTAACTCAGATAAATTAACTAATGATGTTGAAGAAGCACTTAAATCTGGAGGTTTGGATGCTGCCAAAGAAATCTGCAGAAATACGCCTGGCCCAGTAGCATCAATATTTTATCAAGGATTAGATAGAGCTAATGAAGATTTAGAATCTGCTGAAAAAGCTGTTGTTGCTTATGGCGGAGTTCAAATGGGCCAGTTAGAAAAAAATGTATCATGGATATCTTTATTTATAGCTTTAGCACCAATGCTTGGTTTTATGGGTACAGTAATCGGAATGATTCAAGCATTTGATAAGATTGAGGCTGCGGGAGATATGCAACCTTCTTTAGTAGCCGGAGGTATTAAAGTAGCGCTTCTTACTACAGTATTTGGTCTTGTTGTAGCTATTATTTTACAGATTTTTTATAATTACATTATATCAAAAATTGATAGTATTGTAAATGATATGGAAAACGCTTCAATATCTCTTATGGATTTATTAGTTAACAATAAAAAATAATTATGAATTTATATAAAGGAACATACTACACAGCTGGTATACTATCTCTTATAGGTATAATACTTGTTGGTTTAATCATTAACGGAAGTATAGGTCAAATAGGAATCTTATTATGGATAGCTTATATAATCCTAGCACTAATTATTTCTTTTGTTTTATTTTTTACGTTAAAAAACATTAGTTCTAATAAGGCATTATTAGTAAGCACATCCAAAGTAGTTGGTATTTTTTTAGTGACTGCACTGATATGCTACTTTGCTTTGTCTACTGGAGAAGAAACTCCATTAAGAGATGGTAATATTCTTTCAGAGTCAGGTTCAAGATTAGTTAGTGCTGGATTATTTATGTTTTATGCATTGATGGTAGCTGCTACTTGTATCATGATTTTTTTCGGAGTAAAAAATATGAAAAAATAAACTATGGCTAAAAGATCTTCCCCTGAAGTTAATGCAGGATCAATGGCTGATATTGCATTTTTATTATTAATTTTTTTCTTAGTAACAACCACTATTGAAACCGATTCTGGAATAAGCAGAAAACTACCTCCAATTGAAGAATCAGATGAAGATGTTGTTATCAAGAAAAAAAACATTTTCACTGTTTTATTAAACAACAAAGATCAACTTTTAGTAGAGGATAATTTAATGGAATTAGGGGAATTAAGAGAAGCTGCAATCAAGTTTTTGGATAATGGTGGAGGTTCTGGTGAAGATAAATGTAGTTACTGCAAAGGAGCTTCTGACCCAAAATCTTCTGATAATCCAGATAAAGCAATTATTTCATTAAAGAATGAAAGAGAAACTACTTATGCTACATATATATCCGTTCAAAATGAATTAGTTGCTGCATACACACATCTAAGAAATATCAGAGCAGAAGAATTATTTGGCACATCCTATAGCGAAATGCAAAAAAACTATAAAGATGTTAATTGGCCAGGAAGCAAAGCTAAACTCAAAGAAAATATAACTCAAATTAAACTAGAATATCCTCAAAAATTATCTGAGGTTCAATAAAAAAATATTATGTCCAAGTTCAATAAGAAAAAAAAAGGTGAACTTCCTGCTGTTAATACAGCCTCTTTACCTGATATAGTTTTTATGTTATTATTCTTTTTTATGGTAGCTACTGTAATGAGGGATAATGAATTAAAAATAAAAAATGAATTACCAGCTGCTAATCAAGTTGAAAAACTAGACAAGAAAGATCTTGTAATGTATATTTATTTAGGAAAGCCAAATGATGGTTTTAAAGATCAATTTGGAGAAGAAGCTAGAATTCAATTAAATGACAAATTTGCTGAAGTTAGTGATGTCCCAGCCTTTATTTATGCTGAAAGAGAGACTAAGAGAGAAGAACTTAGGCCTTTTTTGACAACTGCCTTAAAAGTTGATAAAGACGCCTCTATGGGCATTGTCGGGGATGTTAAACAAGAGCTTAGAAAAGTAAATGCTTTAAAAATTAATTATACAACTAGAATTGGTGATGTTTCTTTAAACAGCAATTAAAAAATTCTTTTAATTAAAGTTCTTTTCTCAATCTAGCAACCGGAATATTTAATTGCTCTCTGTATTTTGATACAGTCCTTCTAGCTATCTTATATCCTTCTTTATGTAAAAGTTTTACTAATACATCATCTGTTTCAGGTTTACGTTTATCTTCTTCTGATATAATTTTTTCTAATATCTTCTTAATTTCAATTGTGGATATTTCCTCTCCTTTATTATTCAACATAGACTCGCTGAAAAATTCCTTAATTAGTTTAGTTCCGTAAGGAGTGTCAACGTACTTACTATTTGCTACTCTTGAAATAGTTGAGATATCCATATTAATTTTATCAGCAATATTTTTTAATATCATTGGTTTTATTCTTTTTTCATCACCAGATAAAAAATAGTCTTGTTGATATGTCATTATTGCTTTCATAGTAAGCATTAATGTTTGTTCTCTTTGTTCAATTGCTTCAATGAACCACCTTGCCGAGTCTAATTTTTGTTTTATGAACTGAACTGCATCTTTTTGAGATTTCCTATTTTTTTCTAAACTATATCCTTTTAACATCTCTGTATATTCTCTAGATACATTCATTACTGGTTTATTTCTACCATTCAGACTAAGTAATAATTCATTATTTACTATTTCTATTTTAAAATCAGGAATAACCTGTTCAATTAATTTTGTGCTATTGTTAGAAAGAGAGTTCCCCGGTTTTGGATTTAATTTTTCAATTTCTTTAATTGCTATTTTTAGTTCTTTTTCTGAGATTTGATGTTTTGTTAATATTTTTTCAAAATGTCTCTTGGTAAATAAATTAAAAGAGTCTTCAATTATATTTAATGCTAATACGGTATTTGGATTATCTGTACCTTTTCTATTTAGCTGTATTGCTAAACATTCTTGTAGTGATCTTGCACCAATGCCAGCAGGGTCTAAATTTTGAATAGCTTTCAAAATAGTATTTACTGTGTCATATTCAACATCTATATTTTGAGTGAAAGCTAAATCATCAATTATATCTTCAATACTTTGGCGAATGTAGCCTCCTTCATCAATACATCCAACTAGGAATTCAGCAATTTTCATCTCAAAATCACTTAATCTCTCAGTATAAATTTGATTTAAAATAACTTGGTTGAATGATACTCCAGAAGCGTATGGAATCGCATTCTCTTCTGTTGCTGATGAATTATAGGTATTTAATCTGTAATCAGGTATTTCGTCATCATTTATGTAATCCTCAACATCAATATTTTCATCTTTACTAAATTCTTCTTCTGTTGATATAGATTCATTAACTTCTAAAGCAGGGTTTTCTTCAATCTCTTGTTTTAGTTTTTGCTCAAAATCTAATACAGGGAGTTGAATTAACTTCATCAATTGTATTTGTTGAGGAGATAACTTTTGAGATAATTTTAATTTTAGCGATTGCTTTAGCATTTAACTAATTTTTAAAATTCCGCATTTTGGGGAGTTCTCGGAAACGGTATTACATCTCGAATATTTGACATTCCAGTTGCGAACATGATTAACCTTTCAAAACCAAGCCCAAATCCAGAATGTTTAGCAGTACCAAATTTTCTTAAGTCTGTATACCACCACAAATCTTCGGGATTAACCCCGATATCTTTCATTTTATTGTTTAAGATATCTAAATTTTCTTCTCTTTGTGAGCCACCAACAATTTCTCCAATTCCTGGGAATAGAATATCCATTGCTTTAACTGTTTTATTATCTTCGTTTAACTTCATGTAAAATGCCTTAATATTAGCAGGATAGTCATATATTATTACTGGACATTTAAAATGTTTTTCTACTAAATATCTTTCATGTTCACTCTGTAAGTCTGCTCCCCAATTTTCAATTGGATATTTAAATTTCTTCTTTTTATTTGGTTTGCTATTCCTTAAGATCTCTATCGCTTCCGTGTAGGTGATCCTTTTAAAATCATTATCGATAACAAACCTTATTTTATCTATTAATGACATTTCACTTCTAAGATTTTGTGGTTTTGTCTTTTCTTCATTTGTTAACCTTTGTTCCAAGAAATTTAAGTCATCAATATTATTATTAATTATGTGATTAAGTAGATGTTTTAAAAAATCTTCCGCCAAATCCATGTTTCCATTTAAATCCATAAACGCAACTTCGGGTTCTATCATCCAAAACTCAGATAAATGTCTCGATGTATTTGAGTTTTCTGCTCTAAATGTTGGTCCAAAGGTATATACTTTACCAAGAGACATAGCGT
>CAJVXR010000012.1 GCA_913009535.1 uncultured Flavobacteriales bacterium
ACAGAAGAAGAGGATTTGATTATTTTTTAACAAACACTATAAATAAACATAATAATAATCCAATATTTTCTCCGAATGTAGATTTGCTTTTAAGTACAGATCCTAACCAGGTTATGAAGTTGCTAATTCCACTAACTGAGATTAATACAAATGAATTAATTGATGATTAATTTAAATTATGGAAATTGGATAATTTTTTTATTTTCAACATTATTTCTAAGCTATTCAACTGTAAAAAATAATAGTTTTATTAATGAGAAAAATAATGAAAAACCTAATTTTATTTTTTATTTAGCAGATGATCAGGACAAACTTGATTATGGTACTTACGGAAATCCTAATGTAGATACAAAAGCAGTAGATAATCTAGCTAAAGAAGGTATGAAATTTAATAATTTTTATACTGCTCAAGCTATTTGTTCTCCAACAAGGTCACAAATATTTACTGGAAAATATCCAATTAAGAATGGATGTTTTATCAACCACGTTGGAGTTAAACCTGAAATGGAGACTATAATTAGCTACTTAGAAAAAGAAGGTTATGAAGTAGTCCTAGCTGGAAAAAGCCATGTTAAACCTAATTCAGTATTTAAATGGTCTAAGTTCTTAGGTCTAATTAAAATTGGAAACTCTAAACCTAGATATTTACCTATTTCAAAAATTGAAAATTATTTATCTAAAGTAGATAAACCTTTTTGTCTTATTATAGCTTCAACTTTTCCTCACGGACCTTACCCAAATTCTAATGATTATAATAACGAAGATATTTTTAAGCTTCCCTACACAGGTAAAAATATTCCAAATTATAAGACTGGTTATTATCAAAATATTAAGGAAGATAACTCTCAAATTAATGATGTTTTAAATATTGTAGAAAAATATAATTTTAAAGATAATTCTATTTTTATTTATGCTGCAGACCATGGTATTTCAGGAAAATGGGGACTTTCGGAAGAAGGACTTAAAGCTCCTTTAGTAGTTAGGTGGCCAAACAAAATAAGTTCCAATGTAGAGTCTGATGTCATTCTTTCATTTGTAGATATAGTTCCTACCTTTCTTGATATTATTGGAGCACAAATAGCTGAAGATATTGATGGATCTAGTTTTTATAAAACTTTATTAGGTGATGAAAATGAAATACATGATTATATATATGGTGTGTCAACTATGCAAAATATTCAACAGTGTAAGGTTTTTCCATCTAGAATGGTAAGAGAGAAAAAATACAAATACATCAAAAATTTTAATTCTGTCGAAGTTTTTAAAGATAATATGGGAGAAAATGAGGTGGTTAATCAATTTATAGAAATTGGCGCAAAATCATTTCCCTATAAACCATATGAAGAATTATATGACTTAGAGATGGATCCTTATCAAAAGAATAATTTAGCTAAAGATAATAAATACTTGCAAGTTAAAAATAGACTAGAGGTAGTTCTTAAAAAATGGATGATATCTCAAGATGATATTTTAATATCTAATAAGATGCCATTAATTAAACCTACTTTACATCCTTTGGATAGAAATTCTAAATGGAACAAGGTATCTTCAGAGCTTGAAAATAAATTAAATGAAAATGATTACATCGAATTACATTACTAGTTATTCCTTAAAAGTATTTTTATATACATTTTTTGTTTTTTCTACAAATACTTATTGTAAGTCAACAGATGAAAAATTAAATGTTATTTGGATTTCTTGCGAAGATATGGGTCCTGTTTTAGGTACTTATGGAGTAAATGAAATATCAACTCCCAATATAGATAAATTAGCAGAACAAGGAGTTAAATATACCAATGCTTACTCAACAGTTGGAGTTTGTGCCCCAAGTAGATTTTCTATTATTACAGGAATGTATCCTGCTAGATTAGGAGCTCATAATATGAGGTCAGGTAAATTTTACACTTATAAAGACCCAGATAAATTAACTTACAGGCAAAATAAAGGAGTTGTAGATAAGTCTGGAGAAAATGTCCCTGAATATGAGGTCGTTACTCCAGCTAATGTTAAAGCTTTTACAGAATATTTAAGAAATGAAAATTACTATTGTGTAAATAACAACAAATGTGATTATCAATTTAATTCTCCTTTTACAGCTTGGGACGAAGTTAGTGGAAACATATCTTATAAGGATAGACCTGAAAATACTCCCTTTTTTTATGTTAAGAACTTAATGGTTACTCATGAATCTAGAATATGGTTAAGGAAAGATGAACCAATCACAGTTGATAAAAACATTTTAAAAATACCTGCATATTATCCTGATATTCCAGAAGTTAGAAATGATATAGCGATTAAATATTCTAATATTCAAGAGATGGACAGGCAAGTAGGTGAAATAATTAGTGATTTAAAGAATGATAACCTATTGGATAAAACAATAATATTTTTCTGGAGTGATCACGGTGGAAACCTTCTAAGACAAAAAAGAGCTGTTGGAAATAGTGGATTAAAAGTGCCTTTAATAGTCAGGTTTCCTGACGGTTATAGATCTGGAGAGGTAGATGATAGAATTGTATCGTTGATGGACCTAGGTCCAACAACAATGTCTCTATTAGGAATTAAGCCCCCTTTATTTTTAGATGGTAAAGCTTTTTTAGGTAAGTTTAAAACAAAGCCAAGGTCTTATGCGTTTGGCTCTGCAGATAGATTTGATGAATCTACTGATATGCAAAGATCTGTTATTGATGGTAGGTATGTTTATATTAAAAACTTTATGCCAGAGCTCCCATTAATTTACAGAAATAAATACCGAGAGCAAGTTTCTATGAATAAAAAAATTATTCAGATGAGTAATGATAATGAGTTGATAGGTGACTCAAAATATATATTCATGAAAACAAAACAAGAAGAGGAGTTGTATGATTTAAAATATGACCCATATGAGGTTAACAACATTGCCAATAACCCTGATTATAAGGATAAATTAATTGAACTAAGAGATGCTTTAAAATCTTGGCAAAATGAAATTGATGATAAAGGGTTTACAAATGAATCAGAATTGATAAACGAATTTTGGCCAAACATGATTCAACCCCTTACTAAGCCTGTTGAAATTACAGTTTTAGACAATATTATCTCACTTAAATGTGATACTAGCGGAGCATCTATTGGTTACCAGACTGGATCACAAATAGGTTCGCAAAACTGGAATTTATATAATAAGCCTTTCAATATTTTGCCCAATCAAAAAATAGCTACCAGAGCGATTAAAATTGGCTATAAAGCTTCAGCTATTACTACTAATATTAATTAAACCTAAATAGCTTGTGAGGTCAATTATTTTAAACACAAATATTATATTAATCGATCTATTTTTAATATAATTTTTTGTCTACTTAATATATCTTAGTAATATGAATAATAAAATAAACTTAATCCTATCACTTATTGCATTTGTTTTAAATTGTCAACCATTTTTAGGGCAAAATGATAAAAAGAATCATAATTTTCTTTTTATTTCAGTTGATGATTTTAGACCTGAAATTAATTCATACGGAGTTAAAAAAATGATTACTCCTAACATTGATAAACTAGCATCTGAGGGAATACAATTTAATAATGCATTTACTAACATTGCTGTATGTGGTGCTAGTCGGGCAAGTTTAATGACTGGAATTAGACCAAGTCAATCACGTTTTAATGATTATACCACAAGAGCTTCTATCGACACACCTAATGCAATTTTTTTAAATCAAATTTTTAAAGAAAATGGATATGAAACAATATCTTATGGTAAAATATATCATCACCCTGATGATACTGTCGAGTATTGGACAGAAACCGATGGAGGTGCACATCAAGCTGACTACCAAGATCCTATTTCTAAAAATCGTAAACGCAATGGAGAAGTGGGTGAGCATGGTAGAAAAGGCCCTGCTTTTGAATATCCTGATGTAGACGACTATGCTTACAATGATGGTAAAATCACTAAAAGAGCCTTAGATAAACTAAAAGTTTTAAAGGATAAGAATAAACCATTCTTTATGGCTGTTGGTTATGTTTCTCCTCACTTACCATTTATTCAACCAAAGAAGTATTGGGATATGTATGATCATAGTGAAATTGAAATAGCAGATAATCCTTTTCAGCCAAAAAATTCACCCTACATAGCAATGCATGCTCAGCATGATTCTGCTGAATTACGAGGCATGTATTTAGATATTCCAAGTGAGGGATTACTGAGTGATGAGCTTTCTAAAAATTTAGTACATGGATATTATGCCAGTGTCACTTACATGGATGTACTTATTGGAGAATTAATAACTGGACTTGATGAATTAGGTTTAAGAGACAATACTACAATTGTGTTATGGAGTGATCACGGATATTTTCTTGGTGAACATGGATTTTGGTGTAAACACAGTACATTTCATGAAGCAGCGAAGATTCCATTTATAATCTCTTCCCCTAATTATGAGAAAAACATGACAACAGACTCTTTTACAGAACTTGTAGATCTGTACCCAACTTTATGTGAAATAGCAGAGATAACTCCACCTAGTTACCTTCAGGGTAAAAGCTTGACTCCTGTATTGGAAGATCCAACGATTACTTTAAAGGATGAAATATATACACGTTACAAAGAAGGTGAGGCAGTGGTTGATAAAGATTATTCATATACTGAATTTTATAGAGGTGAAAAATACTTAGGGAATATGCTTTACGATATGAATAATGATATAAAACAAAATACCGACATCTCTAAACTTTCAATTAATAAAGACTTGGTTAAAAAATATAGTGAAAAGTTGAAAATAATGAGAGAATTTGTGAATAAAGATTATTTAGAAAATAAATAATTTTATTATTTAAGAGAAACATAACATATGAATTTTAGAACTTTATTTGGTGTAAAAAAGTTAATTATTTTTATATTATATCTATCAGTAAATTTAATTTTCTCTCAAGAATTATATGTCTCTCAGCCACTTGGTTCAGATTCAAATTCTGGGTCAGAATCTTATCCATTTAAAACTATAAATAAAGCAATTTCTGAGTCAGTTCCTGGAACAACAATTCTAGTTAAGGATGGTTTATATCAAAATAATAATTACGGAACAGGATTAAACGGAAGTTCATTAAATAATGGTCCTGTTGTTAACTTTAATCAATCTGGAATGAATGGATCTCCAATCACTTTAAAAAATTTTAATGGACATTCGCCAAAGATTCAATTTGATGGAGCTGGTGGTATAAAATTTCCTAACGGGGTTAATAATATTATTATAGAAGGTTTTGAAATTGAAGGACCCTCTGCTACGATAACCTATGAACAAGCCATTTCTGATAGAGATTATAAGATATTAGTTGGTGAGGATGAAGATCCTAATACTTCTTACAATAATACATATTTTTCAGGTAAAGGAATATGGGGCTATGGTCCACATAATAATATTATTATTAGAAATAATATTGTGCATGATACTCCAGGATCTGCAATTAGATTTAACGATAGTGATTACATCACAATTGAAAATAATACAGTATACAATACAACTTGGTGGACTTCTTCTGCATCAAGTGCTATTGTTTATGCTGAATCTATTTCAGCTGAAGGAGATAATGGCTCTGAAATTAAAATGATTATGCGTGGTAATATTGTTTATAATAATTGGAATAGAATTCCTTTTTATGTAACTCAACTTCCAGATAATAATGGAAATGTTGGTGGTAATTATGGTACCGCAAGTCAAAATTACATACTGGATGGTCAGGGTCTTTATGTAACTAGGAGTGACCCTGGATATGCAGGGATATTTCTATTTGAAAACAATATTTGTGTAAATAATGGGAAAAATGGTATTAATTTTGATCATTCTGATTCTGCTTCTGCTATTTATAGAAATAATACGCTCTATTTTAATGGAGTTCATAATATTATCCAAATTCAAGAGCACGGTGAGTTATTGCATATCGGTAATAATAAAGTAGCTGGAATTAAAGCTAATGGTGTTTTTGATGTTACTGTAGTGAATAATATTATAGTTACAAGAGATAATGAATATTCTGCACTAGCTTTAAATGATATAACTGGAACTAGAGTGGCAGTTAATAATATTTTTCAAAATGGAACATACGCATGGCCTGCTACTCAGGAAAATAATTTAATCGATATCGACCCACTCTTTGTGTCAGCTCCTACAACAGTAAACGGGTTAATAGATATTTCAACTACAGATTTTTCGCTTACATCAGATTCACCTGCAATTAATGCAGGTAATCCAAATCACACTCCCCTGACTGATATTATTGGAAATTTAAGACCAACACCTCCCAATGCAGTATCATCTTCAAGTTTTGAGGATACTACAGATGAATGGACAGGTTTTGGAGCAACTGTAACCCCTAGTTCTGATGAATTTTTATCTGGAAATAACAGTTTATTAATTACTGATAGGACATTGAATTGGCATAGTCCAAAATTAGTATTGACAAATCTCTTATCTGTAGCTGATAGTTATACTTTTTATGTGTGGGTTAAATTATCGGATGGTGTTTCTGGTACCACACAGTTGACTATAAAAAATACTGATCAAAATACTTATAATAACTTAACAACTTCTGTAACTGCTTCAGAAGATACTTGGACTCTGTTAACTGCAGATTATACACATGAAACATCTGACAATATGTTTCTTTATGTAAAAGGACCTGTAGTTGATGGTGGAGTTGGAGGTGACTATTATATAGATGACTTTTCATTAGTTTCTCAAGGTTTACCTCCAATAGATTTTTTAAATATTGATGATATAGTTGATATAGGTGCATATGAATTTATAGATTCAACTTTTTCTGTAGATAATATTGATGAAAACTCTCAAAATATATTTTTGATTCCGAATCCTGCTAAAGATTTAGTACTTATTTATGGCGCTAGTTCTGATAGTAAAATTGATTTATTTGATTTATCAGGAAAAAAATATCAAGTTTACTCCACTTATTTGGATTCTAAAGGTATTTCAATTAATGTAAATAATCTTTCAACAGGTTATTATTTAATAAGGCTGTATAATTCTCAAAATAATTCATTTAAAATGATGAAGCTTTTAAAAAAATAAATTATTAATTATTTTTATAAATTAGAATATGAAAAGAAATTCAAATAAGTTAAATATAGTATTTTTCCTTAGTATTGTTATTTGTACTTTTTCCTTTGGAAATAATTTAAATTCAACAGATTCTCTTAAAAAATATTATAGTACTTTCTTTCATATTGGGGCTGCAATAAATGAAGATATTATCTTAGGTCTTGACAATGACTCTAAATATATTGTAGAGACACAATTTAATTCAATTACACCAGAGAATTCATTAAAGTGGATGTTTATTCAACCAACCCCCAATTATTTTAATTTTAAAGCTTCAGATAAATATGTAAATCTTGGTATAAAAAACAACATGCACATTGTTGGGCATGCTCTAGTATGGCATTCTCAGTTAGCAAATTTTATGCAAAATATTGAAAGCAGCTCTGAAATGACTGAGCATTTTGAAAACCACATTAATACTGTTGTATCTAGATATAAGGGTAAAATTGATGCATGGGATGTCGTAAATGAGGCTTTTAACGAAGATGGTTCTTTAAGGGAGTCTGTTTTTTATAAATTTTTAGGAAAAAATTATATTGAGAAAGCTTTTAAATTGGCTAACAAAGCTGATCCAAAAGCAGACTTAATTTACAATGATTATAATTTATATAAAAAAGAAAAGAGAGATGGAGTTATAAAAATGGTTAAGCAAATGCAGTCAAAAGGAATAAAAATTGATGGTGTAGGAGTACAAGCTCATTGGAGTTTAAATCAACCATCATTAAATCAAATAGAACAAATTATTTTAGATATTTCTGAATTGGGGGTGGATGTTATGTTTACTGAATTAGATATTTCAGTTCTCCCTAGTCCATGGGAGCAGGATGGGGCAGAGGTTAGTCAAAATTTTTCAAGATTTGAAGGAGATAGTAAAATGAATCCGTATCCAGAAAAACTACCAAAATCAATACAAATTAAACTAGCTAAACGTTATAAAGATATTTTTCAATTATTTATAAAGCACAGTGATAAAATCAGCAGGGTTACATTTTGGGGAGTAATGGACAAACATTCTTGGTTAAATGATTGGCCTATAAAAGGTAGAACTAACTACCCTTTATTATTTAACAGAAAATATCAAGCAAAAAAAGCACATCAAGCACTAATTGAATTAATATCTGTAAAAAACAATTAATTAAACATGAATTATATATCTCATAAATTATCAATAACAGAAAAAATAGGATATAGTTTAGGGGATTTAGCTGCTAATCTAGTATTTCAAACCTTGATGACATATTTGGCTTATTTTTATACTGACATTTACGGTTTGGAATCTGCAGATGCTACAGCTATTATGTTTATTGTAGGTACAATTGCAGCATTTGGTTTTAATCCTATAATTGGTGCGTTAGCTGATAGAACTTATTCTAAGTGGGGTAAGTTTAGACCTTGGATTTTATATACATCTATTCCTCTAGGTATTATTTCTGTTATGGCTTTTAGCACTCCCGATTTTAGTTATAACGGGAAAGTTATTTACGCTGTAATTACCTATACTTTACTTCTTTTATTGTATGCATCAAGTAACTTGCCATACTCTGCACTAAGTGGAGTTATTACAGGAGATATGAAAGAGCGTAATAGTATTTCTTCATATCGATTTGTCGCTGTTATGTTTGCGCAATTTTTTGTTCAAGTATTTATGTTGCCTATAATAATATATGCTGGAGCCGGAGATAAGGCATTGGGAATTGAAATTGTGATGACTTGGCTCGCTATTATAGGAACAATAATGCTTTTAATTACTTTTTTTACAACTAAAGAGAGAATTATTCCTACTGAAGAACAAAAATCTAGTGTAGTTGAAGATGTAAAAGATTTATTAACAAACAGGCCTTGGCTGATTATGTTAATTCTAACAACATTAACTTTTATATCTTTAGCGATGAAAGGAGGATCATATGTATATTATTTTGAAAATTATATCGATGAACCTAGATTAACTGTTTTTATCAGCCCTATTCTTGATTATTTATCATCTGTTGGAATAAATTTCTTTGGTAATGATCCTGTTTCTGCAGGTTTTGGATTATTTAATGCTGGAGGAATAATATTTATGATTTTTGGTATCGGTTTATCTAAAACATTAGCCGACAAATATGGAAAAAGAAATATTTTTGCATCATTTTTATTCACATCTACAATTTTTATTATTCTTTTTTACTTTTTTGATAAAACATCTGTAGAGTTGATGTTTGGATCACAAATTTTACATGGTTTCTTTTATGGAATTACTATTCCTTTACTTTGGGCAATGATAGCAGATGTAGCAGATTACTCAGAATGGAAAAATAATAGAAGAGCTACTGCGATAATTTTCTCTGCGATGATGGTCGGTTTAAAGTTAGGATTGACTATTGGAGGTGGATTGGTTGTACAAATTTTAGGTAATTTTGGTTATGAGGCTAATAAGGAATTAGCTCAATCAGAACATGTTATTCAAGGCGTAAAATTATTGGTTAGTATTTATCCTTCAATTCCCTTTTTAATCGGAATTGTATTACTATTCTTTTATGAAATTAACAAAAAGATGGAAACTCAAATTGAAATAGATTTAAGAGATCGAAGACTTAATAAATAATATATGCCCGAAGATAAGATTGAACATATTGATTTTGATAAATTAAACCAAAATTCAATTTCAAAACCTTTAATTAAAAAAATATATACTGCAGATCCTTCTGCTCATGTTTTTAATGGAAAAATATATATATATCCGTCTCATGATATAGATGCTGGTGAAGCATTTGACGATTTAGGTAGTCATTTTGCAATGGAGGATTATCATGTTATTTCAATGGATTCAATAGCAAGCGAAGCTATTGATAATGGTATAGCATTGCATGTAAATGATGTTCCTTGGGCCAAACAACAAATGTGGGCGCCTGACGCAACTGAGAAAGATGGAAAATTTTATTTATTCTTTCCAGCTAAAGATTATAATAATGTCTTTAAGATTGGAGTTGCTATTAGTAATTCACCTATTGGTCCATTTATTGCTCAACCTGAACCCATCGAAGGTAGTTTTTCTATTGATCCAGCTGTATTTAGAGATACTGATAATAGTTATTATATGTATTTTGGTGGACTTTGGGGTGGGCAGCTACAAAGATGGAGAGAAGGTTATTTTAATGCAGATAAGCTTGAAAGTCCAACTGCTTTCATTCCTAATGATGATGAGAAAGCTCTATTACCATTTGTTGCAAAAATGAATGATGGTTTATTGGAATTTTCTGAAGAACCTAAAGAAATTCAAATACTAGATGAAAATGGTAAACTTTTGTTAGCTGGAGATAATGATCGTCGATTTTTTGAAGCAGCCTGGCTTCATAAATATAACGGTAAGTATTACTTTTCTTATTCTACTGGTGATACTCATTACATCTGTTATGGAATTGGAGATAATCCATACGGCCCATTTCACTATAAAGGACGTATACTAAACCCAGTAGTTGGATGGACTTCACACCATTCAATTTGTGAGATAGATGAAAAGTCTTATTTGTTTTATCACGATTCTTCACTTTCTAAAGGAGTAACTCATTTAAGATGTATAAAGGTTAAAGAAATTCAATACCGAAGTGATGGTTCAATTATCACATTAAACCCCTATGAAGGCTCCTAATATAGTTTTATCGTATTAATTTTTATGTATTTGTGAGTTTAATGACGGTATTTGATTCATAGATTTTATCTGGTAATAATTCAGTAGATGGAAAGTTGGGTTGATTTGGTGAATTTGGAAAATGTTGGGTTTCTAAGCATATTCCAGAATTTTTTTTATGTTTAAAATCAAGATTGTTACCTGTGTAGATTTGTATCCCTGGTTCATCGGTATAAACTTCAATTTTTCTATTAGTTTCTTCGTTAACTAAAATAGCTGCTAGTTCAATCTTTTCTTCGAAATACTTGTTCAATGCCCAACAATGATCAAATTCACATGAAATTTTAATTGAATTTAAAAAATCATATTTAGTACCTTTTACATTTAATAATTTTCCGGTAGGAATCAAATCATTAGACACTTCCAAATATTTATTTGCTTTTAATAAGAGCTCATGATTGAAAATATCTTTATTTAAACTAGAACCTAAGTTAAAGTAGCTGTGATTAGTAAAATTAACTATTGTTTTTTTGTCTGTTTTAGCAAAATATTTAATTTCTAATTCATTATTGTTATTTAATGTGTAGTGAACAGTAATCTGAAGATTTCCGGGGAATCCAGCCTCTAAATCTTTACTATAATAATTTAAGATTAGTGATAAAGAATCTCTTCTTTTGATAGACTTAGCTTTCCATACTTTTTTATGGAATCCCGAATACCCACCATGTAAATGGTTATTTCCATTATTTTTATCAATATTGACTTTTACATTATCAATTTTAAAGCTAGCGTCTTTAATTCTATTAGCATATCTGCCAATAATAGCCCCGAAAAATGGTTGATTATCCTCATAATCTTTTAGATTATCATATCCCAGAACAATATTACCTAATATACCTCTATTGTCAGGAAAAAATAATTTAGTTATAATACCTCCATAAGTGATGATTTCTAAAGAAATCCCCTTTGAGTTTGTTAATATGTATAATGTGACTTTTTCCCCCTCAGATGTGGTTCCGTAATGTTCTTTTTTAATTTTCATTTTCTCCAAATACTACCCATATCTTCAAGTTTTTTTCCTTTTGTTTCAGGAACAAATTTCCATACAAAATACCCAGCTAGAATAGACATTACTCCATATATCCAATATGCAAAACCATTGTTAAATGTTTCCGTTAAATAAGTATTGTTATTCATTATTGGAAAAGTTGCAGAAACCAAATAATTAGATGCCCATTGAGCAGCTACAGCTATAGCCAACGCCTTGTTTCTAATATTATTAGGGAATATTTCAGATAATAACACCCATGTTACAGGTCCCCAACTTAAAGCAAAACTAGCTACATAAATCATCATACAAACTAATGCTACATATCCACCAACTTGACTAAAGAATGCAAATCCAAGTGATATCATTGAAACTGCCATTCCAATTGCACCAATTATCATTAAAGGTTTTCTACCATATATATCAACTGTTTTTATAGCAATAATTGTAAATAAGAAATTCACTATTCCAACCATAATAGTTTGAAGTAATGCAGTGTCTGTAGCTAAGTCTAATGTTTTAAATATTTCGGGTGCATAGTACAACACTACATTTATTCCTATAAATTGTTGAAAAACAGAAAGTAAAATTCCAATTATTACAACGGCAAACCCATAGGTAAGCAATGGTGCAGTCTTTTCTTTTAGAGTCTTTTTTATATCATTTAAAATTTCAACAGCCTCTGTTTCACTATTCACCATTTTTAACACTTCTAATGCCTTTTCTTCTTTATCATGATAAACTAGAGATCTAGGAGTGTCGGGGACTGTGTAAAGTAAAATTATAAATATAGTAACAGGAATAAGCTCAGAAGCAAACATATATCTCCAACCTAATTCATTTAACCAACTATCATCTCCGCTTAGTGCAATAAAGTAGTTAACAAAATATACAACCATAAAACCACCAACTATAGCCAGTTGGTTGTAAGAAACTAATTTACCTCTTTTTGATGCGGGAGCTATTTCTGCTATGTACACTGGTGACATCATTGATGCTAATCCAACACCAACACCTCCAATAATTCTGTAGAAAATAAACACGTTAGATAATGTATGATCTCCTTGACCAATAGTTGTAATAAACATTTCGGGCATTGATGAACCAAGAGCAGAAATGAAAAACAATAATCCAGCTATAATTAAGCTATTTTTTCTTCCAAAAATTTTACCAAATAGACCTCCTATAGACCCTCCAATTATACATCCAATTAATGCACTGGAGACTATAAAACCTGTTAGTCTACTGGATTCAAATTCAGGAAGACCTTTTGGGTCTACAAAAAAACTCTCTAGTGAGCCTACTGTTCCAGAAATAACTCCAGTGTCATAACCAAATAGTAAACCACCAAGCGTGGCAACTAAGGTTAATTTCATTAAATATCCATTATGTTTATTATCCAATTTTTTTATTTTAAATATGTTGATTAATAATATTTTCAAATAATTCTTGTTTCCCACTTTGAAGTTTTAATTCTCCATTTTCAGTTGCGATTTTATATAGATCTTCTAGTTCTAACTTACCAGATTCAAAATCTGCCCCACTACCTGAGTCAAAAGAAGAATAGCGTTCTTTTCTTAATTTTTCATAGGGTGACGAACTAATAATTTTGTCTGCTGTCAATAGTGCTCTAGCAAAAGTATCTGCTCCACCAATATGTGCATGGAATATATCTTCCGTATCCGTGGAATTTCTTCTAAGTTTTGCATCAAAATTTATTCCACCACCTTGTAGTCCTCCAGCTTTTAGAAATACTAGCATTGCTTCTGTAGTTTCTTGAATGTTATTTGGAAATTGATCTGTATCCCATCCATTTTGGTAATCCCCTCTGTTGGCATCAATACTTCCAAGCATTCCAGCTTTAGCAGCAACTTCTAATTCATGCTGCATGGTGTGTTGCGCTAAAGTAGCATGATTAACCTCAATATTTATTTTAAAATCTTTTTCAAGGCCATATTCTTTTAAAAAACCTATAGCAGTAGCAGAATCAAAATCATATTGATGCTTCATTGGTTCCATTGGTTTTGGTTCTATAAAGAAGTTACCTTTAAAGCCTTTTGACCTAGCGTAATCCCTCGCCATTGTTAAAAATTGAGCCATATGGTCTAATTCTCTTCCCATATCAGTATTTAAAAGTGACATATATCCTTCTCGACCACCCCAAAAAACATAATTCTCTCCATCAAGAGCCATTGTAGCATCAAGGGCTAGTTTTACCTGTGCACCTGCTCTTGCTACTACATCAAAATTTGGATTAGTAGCTGCACCATTCATATATCTTGGATTAGAAAAACAATTTGAAGTTCCCCATAGAAGTTTTACTCCAGATTTAATTTTCTTATCTTTTATGTATTCTACAATAGTAGATAGTCTTTCTTCCGATTTTGAGAAACTTTGCGCCTCTTGAACTAAATCATAATCATGAAAACAAAAATAATTAAACCCCATTTTTGTAATAAACTCGAATGCAGCATCCGCTTTATCCTTAGCTGCTTGAATTGGGTCATTAGATAGATCCCAGGGAAAATTTTGAGTTCCTGGTCCAAATGGATCAGCCCCAACTCCACAAAACGTATGCCAATAAGCAACAGCAAACTTAAAGTGTTCACTCATAGTTTTTCCTGCCACTATTTGGTTAGGGTTATAATATTTAAATGCTAATGGATTATCAGAATTTTTACCTTCGTATTTAATTTTTCCAATTCCTTTATAGTATTCTTTATCTCCAAGTAATATCATATTTTATTTATTTAAAAATGTTTTTAGTTTGTTTTTCCAATTGCTATAGGCTCTAATATATTCCTGATTATTTTTGTTAGGTTTGTATGTTTTTATATGATCATTTTTGAACAAAAAACTACTAAACTTATCAAAATCACCATCTGCTAAACCCGAAGCTCTCGCAGCCCCAATCGAACCTGTTGTATTATATATTTCAATATCTTGATTAATTAAAGTACTGATGGTGTTTGAAAAAATATTAGATCTAAATAAATTATCATTTCCAGCTTTTATAACATTAATTTTTGTTCCATCATTTTTCATAATTTCAATACCATAAACAAAAGAGAATGCTATAGCCTCTAGACTTGCCCTATATAAATGACTTTTAGAATGTAAGTTTAAATCAAGATTACAAAAATGAGTGCCAATATTTTTATTGTTAAACATTCTCTCCGAACCATTTCCAAAAGGAATAACGATTAATCCCTCAGATCCAATTGGAATTTTATCTGCAGATTTATTCATATCTAAGTAAGAAATTGCAGAAGTATTCTTTTTAAGCCATTTATACATAATCCCGGCACCATTTATACATAAAAGTTTTCCAAGTAATTGATTTTTTTTCGAATAATTCACATGTGCAAAATGATTAATTCTTGTAGATTCCTTTGATTTAATTTTGTTTGTTACTGCATAAACAACTCCAGATGTCCCACCAGTTGCAGCAACCTCACCATCTTTTAATACATTTAATGATAATGCATTATTTGGCTGATCTCCAGCTCTATAAGTTATTGGAATTCCAGCAAATAATCCTAATTCTTTTGCAGCACTGTATGTGACTTCACCTTGATTTGTGAAATTTTCAATTATTTTTGGTGTAAGAGATTTGTCTAATTCATAGTGTTCTAGTAGCCAATTAGCTACATTATTATCTTTATAATCCCATAAGATTCCCTCAGAAAGGCCATTTTTTGTGCTATAAATTTTATTTGTCATCTTATAAGCTATATAATCCCCTGGAAGCATATATTTGTAAATCCTTGAATAAATAGATGGTTCATTTTCTTTGACCCATTTAAGTTTTGATGCCGTAAAGTTTCCTGGAGAATTAAGTAGGTTATTTATACATTTAAGCTCTTTAATTTCTTTAAATGCTTTTTCTCCGATCTCTACAGCTCTACTATCACACCAAATTATAGAGTTTCTAAGGGATTGCCCATTTTTATCTACAATAACTAGACCATGCATTTGATAAGATATACCAATAGATTTGATTTTTGTATTATCAATATTTGATTCTTTTAAAATTCTTTTTGTACCGCTACATACATATTTCCACCAAATTTCAGGATTTTGTTCTGCCCATCCTTTTTTTGTTGAAATAATTTCCATTTCAACAGAAGGTTCATTAATAGTGCAAATATTTTTACCAGTATTAGAGCAAACAATGGAAATCTTTAGTGAAGAACTTCCCAAATCATAACCTAAATAGTACATGTATTCATTTTAGTTAAATTTAACGAATGTTTTTAAATATATGAAATAGCTAAATGTAAATAATGAAGATTAAACTAAAAATAATGAAGCTATCATATTTTTTATCTTCTCTTGATAATACGACAAGATTTGGCAAATTCATTATTCGTTAAATGAAGTATATATATACCGTTAATTAAGTTTGAAATAATTATATTGGGATATTAATTAAAATTGGTTACAAGGCCTTATCTATAACATTTAATAAAAAAAACTTAACGCACTTAATAACATATACATGAAATCATTAAAATTTGTTATTATATTTTTAGTATTGATAACAGTTACTGCAATTAAGCCTTCTAAGAATTCAGAAAAATTAAATTTCTTATTTATTATAGCAGATGATTTAAACTGTGCTTTAGGTGCTTATGGGGATTCACTTGCTATAACACCTAATATTGATAAACTTGCAAAAGAAGGTGTGATTTTTAATAATGCACATGTACAATATCCTTTATGTGGCCCTTCAAGAGTTTCTTTAATGACTGGTTTATATCCTGATCAAACAAAATCAAAAAAATTAAGGTTATATGTTCGTCAAACAATTCCTGATGTAATTACAATTGGACAAAAATTTAGGATGGAAAATTACCAATCAGTTAGAGTTGGTAAAATTTATCATTACCATAACCCTAGGGACATTGGAACTGCCGGACATGATGATTCTTATACTTGGGATCAAACGGTAAATCCTTATGGAAGAGATAAATTAGAAGAGAATAAATTAAATGGTTTAAAACCTATACTTGATGGTGGTACTTTAAGTTGGTTAGAGGCAGACGGAACAGACGAGGAACAAACGGATGGAATAGGTGCTTCAGAAACAATTGACTTTTTAGATAAATTTGCAGAGAGTGATGAAAATTTCTTTTTAGCATTTGGACTATATCGTCCTCACGTTCCTTTTGTAGCTCCTAAAGCATATTTTGACATGTACGATATAAATGATTTTAATGTACCTAAGAGCTCAAATGATTACTTAGAAACAATACCAAGACCTGCAGCTATTTCTATTCGCGCAAAAAAAGAGCAAGTAGATTTAGATCAAGAATTATCTAAGAAAATAAAGCATGCATATTATGCAACCACAAGTTTTATGGATTCTCAAGTTGGAAGAGTTTTAGATAAACTTAAAGAAACGGGATTAGATAAAAATACAATTGTTGTATTTACATCTGATCATGGATATCATTTAGGAGAACATGGACATTGGCAAAAGCAAACTTTATTTAATGACGCTACAAGAGTTCCATTAATTTTTGCAGGTCCAAATATTAAAAATAATAATAAACCAATTGAAGATCCAGTAGAGTTAGTCGATCTATATCCAACCATTATGGATATGTTAGATATGCAAATACCAAAATTTGTGAGTGGTAAAAGTCTTATTTCTTATATGAAAAACTCTAATAAACCAGTTCGAGAAAGTGCTCTTACTGAACTTCAGGTTATAAGAAACAATATAAAATCTCAAGGTTATAGTATTAAAACCAAGCGATACAGATTAACCCAGTGGGAGTACAGTGAAAATTTAAGTTATGAATTATATGATCATAAATTTGACAATCAAGAACTTAATAATCTTGCAAATCACACTGACTATACAAAAATTAAAGATTCACTTTCTATAGTTTTAAATCAAAGAGTGATTGAAGCAAATAAAGTACCAGTTAATCTCGGTAAACAAATTGATAATGCTAAACCATGGTTTGAGCCAAAAAGAATCCTTCCAAACAATCACATTAATACTACCAAATAAATGAGATATTTAAATTATACTTTTTTAATCATTTTTTTATTTACAATATTTTCCTGTAATACTAAAAAGCCTAATGTATTGTTGCTTTATATGGACGATCTTAGACCTGAATTAAATTCCTATGGATCAAATCATATAATCAGTCCTAATATTGACAAGTTATCCGAAAAAGGAGTTCAGTTTAATGAAGCTTATGCAAATATTGCTGTATGTGGAGCTTCTAGAGCAAGTATGCTTACTGGAATATATCCTGGAAAAGATTATTTTATTGATTATAAAACTAGAACAGATATAGAGAAAAAAGATATTGTTACTCTTCCAAAACATTTGAAAAACAATGGATATACTACAATATCAAATGGTAAAATCTATCACTTTTTAAATGATAAATGGCAAGATTGGAATGAAGTATGGAGACCTTATGCATTTGATAATCCGGATGGAATTGAGCCTATAGACTGGTGGGAATCTATATGGAAAGATTATCAAACAATAGAGAATAAAAATTTAGAAAAAAGTAAGGGTATAGGGCCTGCTTTTGAAATAGCTAATGTTAATGATAGCGTTTTAATTGATGGACTTTTAGCTAATAAAGTAATTGAAGATATAAAAAGATTAAAAGATGAATCTTCACCATTTTTTTTGACTGCTGGTTTTATTTCCAATCATTTACCATTTGTAGCTCCAAAGAGATTTTGGGATATGTATAAATATGATTCAATAACACTACCAACTAATCAAAATCCTGCATTTGATGCTCCTAAAATATCAATTAGTAAAAGCACAGAATTGAGAAATGGTTATTTGGATATCCCAAAAAAAGGTGACTTAAGTAATGAATTATCAAAAAAACTAACTCACGGCTATTATGCAACGGTTTCTTATGTAGATCATTTAGTAGGAAAAATTATAAAAACTCTTGAAGAGGAAGAAATTGAAAAAAACACTATAATTATTTTTGTTTCCGATCATGGGTTTAATCTAAAAGAACATTCTCAATGGGGTAAGTACACTAGCCATAGAATATCTGGGAGGGTTCCTTTAATAATATATGATCCCAGAAACGAATCTAATACTAATTCTAATTCACTTGTTGAACTAGTTGATATATATCCTACAGTAATTGAACTTTTAGGTTTAGATAAACCAAATCATAAACTTGAAGGAAAAAGTATTGTAAATATTTTGAAAAATCCAGTTTATAAAAATAAAGCTCATGTTTTTATGAAAAATGCCAAAGGATATACAATTAAAACAGCTAGCCATAGCTATACGGAGTATTTAAAGCTCAATGACAAACGTCAACTTATTGATAATATGTTATTTGATCATGTAAATGATATAAATGAGACTGTGAATTTATCTAATGATGAGAATTATAAAAATATAGTAGATTCGTTAAGTAATTTATTACACACGAAATATAAGTCTAATATTTACGGATTATAATTTCTCAATAAAGTTCTAACTAAAATTTTATAAAATAAAATGGCTTATCACTCAATTTTAAATAAAAACGAAATGCTTAAAATATTAAAACCATATTCAATTTTTACAATTAATAAATTTTTATTTTTATTTTTTATTTCTTTCTGTTCAATATCTATATCACAAAATAATAATATAGCTATTGAAGGTATGATAGTAGATGAATATAATTATGGTATTCCGTATGCAGCTATTGGTATTTTGTCTAAAAACTTAGGTACATCCAGTAATGATGAAGGTGCTTTTTATTTTTTAGTTACTGATAAAGAATTAAATGATGTTTTGGAAATTTCTAGTATAGGCTTTAAGACCTTTGAAATTTCAATAAAAGATTTTATTTCTCTAGAGCATAAAAAAATTGTTTTAGAAGAAAATGTAACAGAACTTTCAGACGTGTTACTAAAAAGTAATGAAGATTACGTAAGACTATCTCTTAAAAACCTTAAGGAAAACACCATAAATAAAACTCACCAACTTAAAGTTCTTTATAGAAGGTGGTCTGTGGAAGATAATATTTGTAGGTACTATATTGAGCATTTTATTAATGTTAATGATAGAGGTCCTTATTCTAATATCTCTGATTTTAATATTATTCAAACTAGGAATTCAGCTGATTATAGATTTGTTAAAAACGAACAAGAAATTCACGCTTTAAAATACATGGAATATAACAATCCTATTAGAAAATCTGTTTCAGTAAAATCTTATAAATGGAAAAAATTAGGTGCATCAAATTATGATGATGAAGATGTTATTATTCTGGAAGGTAAAGGTTTAGATGTTAGAGGAAATGAAAGAACTTTAAAGTTATTTATCGGATTTGATTCCTATTCAATATATAAGTTAGAGATGTCTAAAACTCCACTTAAAGGAAAATCTATGGATGCTATTTATGTTTATAAAAAAAATTCTGAAGGAAAATTGTATTTAAGTTATCATAATAGAGAGTATAAAAGTGCAGCTAAAGCTACTGATATAATTAAAAACTTGTTGATAAGAAATGGTGAGGAACCTAGAGAATATATCCCTATAGCTTATAGGCATGAAGTTTTTGTTGTTGGGGTTGAAGAGGATAAAAAGAGTTTTGATAGCTCAGGAATTACTGGTCAAATGGATATGACGTTATTTAAAATTCCTTACAACTCAAATTTCTGGAAAAATATTAGCTTACCACCAGAAACAAAATTTTATAAAAAAAATATTTCTGAATTAGAGTCTTTATACGGAGTTCCAATTGAAACTCAATTTCAGTATTCAAATTGATTTGATTATCTGTACAATTTAAGAATATTACAATAAGCGCCAAATATGCTGTATTTTTAATTACGTTTCTTTAAATAAAGATTTGTTAAAAATAAATAGTGAAAAGTTAAAAAATATTGAAGCTCACATGTTTTATTTTCTCTTAATAATCCTATGAGATTCGGAAACTTCTTTGTTTGTTAGATTAAGAATATATATACCGTTAATTAAGGTTGAAATTATTATTCGTTCAGATATTCTAGATTTTCCTTCAGAAACTAATTTAGAACTCATATCATATATTTTATAACTAAAATCAATAAGGTTTGTGTTTTTTCCTTTGATAATTAATTCGTCATAAACAGGATTAATAATATAAAACATCTTATCCTTAGTTTCATTATTTTCCAGAGTATTAGAATAACAATTTGTAGCTACTGAAAATGTACTTTTTATTAAGTTATTGATTTTTGATTCCGAGAAACTTTGATTTAATGTATTATTAAAAAATGTAGCATCTAAGGCTTGTGTATCAGCTCCTAAATAATCCTGAAGCAGTGTGCCTAAAGTATCTCTGTAATCATACTGAACAGTTTGAATTTGGTAACTGTTCTCTTCATTAGCTTCGGATAAGTCTACATTAAATCCAGAGACTCCTCCTTTGACTGGCTCACCGAAAACAAACATTGGTGCAATTTCTCCATGGTCCGTGCCTAAACTGCCATTTTCAGCAGCTTTTCTCCCAAATTCTGAGTATGTTAAGCCCACAACATCATTTTGTAGGTTTAAAGCTATTAAATCATTGTAGAAAGCGTTAACAGCTTCAGAAAGTTTTGTCAGTAAATTGTTGTGATCACCTAAAATATCATTTTGACCTTGATTTTGATTAAAGTGTGTGTCAAAACCTGAAAGTTTAACCATATAAATCTTTGACTCAAGTCCACCACTTATTAATCTGGCTACAGTTTTTAATTGATTCGATATATCAGTGTCAGGGTAATTTTCAATATTTTGACCATTATTAAAAGAATTTGATATAGCTTCCGAATAGGTGTTGGATAGAGCATCAGTTTGTATTATATACTCTAGTTCATCTCCGTAATCTGAGGTTGGTATATTAGCGGGTGCTTCTCCTGCAAGTCCATTGATTAATGAATAAAATCCAGAAGGATCCTGTCCGTTAATATTGACTGATAGTCCATGTTCGCTTTCCCCGTGAAAACCTAAAGAGTTACTTTTTGATCCAATTTCAACACCCAGAGGATAGGGGTTTTGAATAAGGTCTGCATAATAAGACTCCATAAATCTTCCAATCCATCCAGAATCTCCACCATTATCCCAGCTTCCTCCGTCATTTCCAGTATTGTAAATGTCTGTTGAGGCAAAGTGACTTTTATTTTGTGAAGGATATCCTACCGATTGTATAATTCTTAATATATTATTATCATATAATTTTTTAAAACCAGTCATTGCAGGGTGCAAGCCAATTTGTTGATTGTCATCTAAGCTGCTGTCTAAAGTTATGTAAGAATCTGAACCAGAATTAGGCACCTTTATAGTAGGTCTAAGATTTGAATAAAGGTCATATTGATTAATTGGAATTATAGTATTTAAACCATCATTTCCACCTGCTAGATTAATTAAAATTAGTTTTCTATTAGATACGTCACAATTAAACTTATTATTAATTAATTTCAACGATGCTTTTACCTGAAGTGGTAATAAGCCAATTGCAGATGCTGTAGTAGTTAATTTTATAAAATTTCTTCTTTTCACTTTTTTTACATTAGTTGATATTCAGCTGCATTAATCATAGAGTTAATTAGAGCATCTAGTCTGTTTTTAACTACAGTATTATCATTGGTTGTTAGATATTCTTGCCAGGAATCTGTCCAATAATATGGCTCATATCCATCAAGTAACATTTCTACAAAATAATTAATTCTATCATCATCAATATGACTAGGGTATAATAAACTACCAAACTTACTGACTAGATTATGTGGGTTGCCAGCATCATCAGAAATTAATTCGGCTAAGGCAACTGTATTAAGTTCTGTACCAATTAAATTATTGTTAGCAAGCTTGTTTCTACCAGATATTAAGCATTCAATTAATCTATATCTAGATAAAATTGTATTTGAAGAAAACCATAATCTGTCAAAGTCAGGGCTTTGGTAATTAGCAGGGTATCCTGCAACTGTATCAGGGCTAAACAAACCCATGCCCGCCATTGATAAAAAAGTGTTATGCGAAAATTGATGCCAAAATCTATAAAAACCTCCAATATCTGAACTAGGATTTGGTATACCTAAATTTAAAACACTTATAGTTTCACTCATCAGTTGTAATGGGCTCTTTACAATGCTACCAATTATGTTGTCAGTACTGTTTTGATCATCTTGATCATAAAAATGAGTAGAACTTAGTAAAGCATTAACAGTTGATGAAAGATTATAATTACTAGCGACTAATTCATCAGCTATATATTGAATAACTGTATTTTCTATATTTTCATTCCATTCACTCTTTATAAAAAATCTATAGATTTTTTTAGCAAATGTTATTGATGTAGCTGGCCTACTAAAGATCATCTGAATTAACTCACTAATTTCATTATATATTTCTTCTTCAGTTGTTCCTCCACTTATTATATGATTGTCAAATGCATAACTAAATTCTTTATCCCCTGAATCATGTTTATTTATTTGTAACCTACCTGTTGGTAAATTTGTATCTGGATCAATAATTGAACGGTCTAGTTTAGTTTTAAATCCAGAAAAAATTCTAGCAGTTTCTTGAACATCTTGCTCTGTATAGTTGGTGTAGTCGCCATCTCCAATTTGCTCGCCTTTTCCGATAGTAAATAATTCTAAAAATTCTCTTGCATAATTTTCATTTGGATTATCCGCATTATTAGTAGTGTTATCTAAATAAAGTAACATAGCATTATCATGAGTTATTTTTAAAGCAAGTTTTTTTATACTTCCCGTAGAATAGTGCTCTAACAGTCTTAAATGGTCAAAATAGTATGTTGATGCTCCAGTTCCATCATCTTTAGAAGTTGTAAATGTCGTATGCAAGAAAAAAGTCAGTTTATCTTTAAGACAATTTCTATTCATAAGATTAAACCACCACCATCCAGCAATAAGTGACCTTTTTCTGCCTTGATTTGTAAATGAAGGTGGATAGTCATCAGATGATAGCCAATATCCATGAGGCCCATCAATTGGTAGAGGGTCATAAGGCTCAACCCATATGTTTGGAGATTCATTTCCTAAATATTGAATTGCTTCTGAGGGAGTCATTATTGAAATATTTTCAAGTACCTCATTAGAATAATGAAAACAACTTCTCCTTAAGAGATGTTTAGCATTGGTGTTCCCTAAAACTGTATTAGAAAGGATTAATGACATTTTTTTAATTATTACTTAAAAATAGTTAACTAATTATATTTTACCTAATATTCAATTAGAATTACTACGCACAAGAGTAGAAAACTTTATTGAAGCTAATAGTCCTGTAATTGAAAATAAAACCAACATTGAAAACACGTATTGGTGACCAATTATTCCAGGATAAGTATCTAATAAGTAACCTATAACTGGGCTTGCAAAAATATCAGGAGTATACCCTACAACAGAGATGACTCCTACAGCTGTACCAGTCATCATCAGAGGAATTCGTCCTTCTTGCATAATAGAAAAGTATAATGCACGAATAGAATATGTTCCTGTTGCCACAACTACTAAAGAAAAGAAAAACACATAGTTCATACTAACTTTAACTATTCCAAATGCAAATATTGAAGATCCTATTAACATAATTATAAAACCAGTAATAATTAAATTAATATAACTTTTCTTATCTGCAAATAATGCAATTAGCAAGCAAACTAAAGGACGAAGATACAATTGTAATGAACCTATATTTGCAGCTTCTAAATTATCAAATTTCATAACATCAGAGGCATATAAAGAATAAATATCGGTTACTTTATAGCCTACATATGCAGAGATAATTATAAACATTATAAGCCAAACAGATGGAATTTTTAAAACTGATTTGATGTTTTGTATTGATGAGTAGTTATTATTTATTACTCCCTCTTGACTTGAATCCATTAAAAATAGTACTAGTATACCATTTAAAAAAACAATAAATGAGGAGAATAAAATCACATATCTAAATGCATCTTTACGTTCAATTAATGTAGCTACTTCAATATCATTTGTTAAAAATATAGAAAAAATCAATACTCCTAAAGTTCCCATAGATGCTGCGACTAAACCTCTTCCTCCATCTAACAAACCGAAAGCTTCACCTTGATTTTTTGTACCTCCCCACACACGTGTAGCTTTTATCATGGCCCCCCAAAATAAAAAGACTGTTGAGAAACCCCAATATCCCCATATTATTTGCAACATAAAATAAGATGGATAAGTGGATAATACTAGACCACCAAGAGCAGTAAAAAACAGGGATGTAGCTATTAATATTTTAGGTTGAAATTTATCGGAAATAACTCCTCCATACAGATAAGATAAAATTGCAACTGTGCCATAAACAGAGAATAAACTTCCTAATTGAAGATTAGTTAAATTAAATACTTCTAAAAACGTAGGTCTAAATACTCTTGCTAAGACATATGGCAATAAAAAAATTAATTCTCCTGAAAGTATTAAAAGAGTTATACTTAAAAAAGAACCCTTCTTAAGTTCAGGATCTTTCAATTTATGTTCTTTAGGTTTGCTACAATATACATTAATTTAAAGGACTATAATTTATTGTTATATTTATATATATCAATTATATGTTTTAACTTTATATTAAATAATTTATTAATTAACACTCCACTGTTATGAAAAATCTGAAGCTATACCTAGTTGCTCTATTATTTGTTCTTTCCTATTCATCACTTATGGGTCAAAGTAAAAGTGATAAAAAACAGAAATCCCCAATTGAATCTGCAATAAGTGGATTTGAATTTAGAAGTATAGGACCAGCGTTCATGTCTGGCAGAATTTCTGACATAGCTATAGATCCGAATAATGAAAACATTTGGTATGTAGCAGTTTCATCTGGTGGTGCATGGAAAACTGAAAATGCTGGTACAACTTGGCAACCCTTAACTGATGATCAACCTTTTTTTGCAACTGGCTGTATAACTATAGATCCAAACAACTCAGCATCTATTTGGCTTGGAACAGGTGAGAATGTTGCTGGAAGACATATTGGTATTGGTCATGGAATTTTCCATAGTTTAGATGGTGGGAAGTCTTGGAAAGACATGGGATTAAAAAAGTCTGAGCATATCTCAAAAATAATTATTCACCCAGATAATTCTGATATAATTTGGGTAGCATCGCAAGGTCCATTATGGAGCTCAGGTGGAGAAAGAGGTTTATATAAGTCTACTGATGGTGGTAAAACATGGAAAAATAACTTAGAGATTAATGAATGGACTGGAGTTACAGATTTAGTTATTGATCCAACTAATCCAAATATACTTTATGCTGCTAGCTGGCAAAGACATCGTAATGTTGCTGGTTTGATCGATGGTGGACCTGGAACAGCGCTATATAAAAGTACCAATGGTGGTGATAGTTGGAAAAAAATTAATAAAGGACTACCTAGATCTAATATGGGGAAAATTGGACTAGCTATTTCACCTATGGACCCTACAGTTTTATATGCGGCAATTGAGCTGGATAGAAGAGATGGTGCTGTTTACCGTACATCAAACAGTGGTGGTAGCTGGAATAAAATGTCTAATACTGTCTCTGGTGGTACTGGACCTCACTATTACCAAGAATTAGTTGCTTCTCCACATGTATTTGATAAAATATATCTTATGAATGTTCGTGTATTAGAATCAGATAATGGAGGTGAAAGTTTTAGTCAAATGAAAGAATCTCAAAAGCACTCAGATAATCATTCATTAACTTTTAAAGCAAATGACCCAAATTATTTATTAATGGGTACTGATGGTGGTATTTATGAATCTTTTGATAATTCTAAAAATTGGAAATTCGTAGGAAATCTACCTTTAACTCAATTTTATAAATTAGCGGTGGATGACGCTGAACCTTTTTATAATATTTATGGTGGAACTCAGGATAATAATACGCAAGGAGGACCTTCTAGAACCGTAACAAGAAACGGAATAACTAATTCGGACTGGTATGTTGTTCTTGGTGGTGATGGACACCAACCAGCCACTGAGCCTGGAAACCCTAATATAGTTTATGCTCAGTCACAACAAGGATATATTAATAGAGTAGATAGAACTACAGGTGAGGCAGTGAATATCCGACCTCATGAAGGTATTGATGAATCTTACGAACGTTTTAATTGGGATGCTCCAATTCTTGTTAGTCAACACGACCCGAAACGTCTTTATTTCGGCACTCAAAGAGTTTGGCGTTCTGAAAACAGGGGAGATAGTTGGTCAACAATTTCAAATGATTTAACTAAAAATGAAGAAAGACTTAGTCTTCCTATCATGGGTAGAGTTCAGAGTTTTGACAATGCGATTGATGTATATGCTATGTCAACTTATAATACAATAACTTCTCTTTCAGAGTCAAAAACTAATGAAAGTGTACTTTACGCCGGAACAGATGATGGGATTATTCAATTCACTCGAGATGGTGGGGATAATTGGACAAAAATGATGGTTGATGAACTACCTGATGTTCCTGCTTCAGCTTTTGTAAATGATATAAAAGTAGATTTACATGATGATAATACTGCATATGTAGCTTTAGATAATCATAAGTTTGGTGATTATAGTCCTTATTTATATAAAACAACTAATGGAGGAAAAAAATGGGAACCGATAGTTAATGGATTACCTGAAGGAACATTAGTATGGAGATTAGTACAAGATCATGTAAATCCAAACCTGTTATTTTTAGGTACTGAATATGGAGTATATATTAGTGTTAATCAAGGAGATAAGTGGCATAAATTTTCTAATGGTCTTCCAACAATTTCAATTAGAGATCTTGCAATACAAAAAAGAGAAAACGATTTAGTTTTAGCAACTTTTGGAAGAAGTTTCTATGTCTTAGACGACTATAGCCCTTTAAGAGATATTACTGTTAAAACATTAGAAAAAGAAGCACATTTATTTAATCCAAGAAAAGCACTTCAATATAA
>CAJVXR010000013.1 GCA_913009535.1 uncultured Flavobacteriales bacterium
ATCATTATCAATGTCATAAAATAAAAAAGGAGTACATGTACTAGCTCTAAAGCCAATTTTATTTACATAACCCATTGTGTAGTCTTCTCGAATATTAAGTTTAATTAAATTTCGATAATTAATAGGCAAATTTACTTTTGAAAAGGAATTTCTACTAATTGTCAAATCTCTATTGGTAATAGATTCTATATCTGCTTTTTCATTTTTTAGGATATCAAGATTGCTTAGAGCAAAAAATGATAGCTTGAGACCAATTTTAGAATAATCTGAAACAAATTTAATGATATTTATAAATGGTTGCTTGACCAGACTGATATTCTTATCATAGGTTGAGAACTTTCCAACAAGAAAAAAGAACAAAAATTTATCTGTCACTTGTTTTTGCTTATTTATGATCCAATTAAATGTATCATAAGGATCTTTTTGTAACCTAAAAATAACTAAAAATCTTGAATATATATTTTTGGGATTAAATCTTATTAAATCAGTAAAAACTCCGCCGATTGTCCTCAAAAAACCTTTGTTTTTATAGTAATATACACTAGGGACATCAATTATTGTTTTTAATTTAAATTTTCTATCGTTAAAAATAATGTTAGGAAAAAAAGAACAAAGTGAATCTTTTAATTTATAAGCCCAAATATCAATAACGGGGTCTTCAATAAAATTATTTTTATGTGCAATCGATTCCTGAAATGAAAATCTTCCGTAAACATCTTTTAAATGTGGTAAATATTCTTCATATCGAGAAATAAGATAAAATGAAGCAGCAAAAATATCAAATGGGATTGTTCCATTTTCATTATAAAAAAAACATTTAGAATCTTCCCAATTTTTAACATCAATATCAACATCAGAAAAACCTTGCTCTAATAAAATTGAATTGCTTTTAATGTAAAACTCATTAGAAAGTTTTTTAGGGGCATATGATAATTTAGGGCCTTCAAAGGATACAAAATCATCAACTTTTGAAGTGAAATTTACTTTTAATCCAATTATATTAATAAAAATATGTGTAAAAATATACTCAATTCTTCTTGTTATTTTAGGAGTATACACTAGTATCATAAACTTATTTTAATAGTAATTCTTGTAATTCACTAAAATTAATGTTTCCAAAATTACCAGAGCTCATCATTAATAATACTGAATTATCATAATTCATAGAATTTAAATAATCTTTAAATTTTGAAGAATTATTGAACACTACCAAATTAGTATTATTAAAAGCTAAAACTATATCATTTAATTCAATATTATCCATTTTTTTAGATTCTAAAGTTGTCTTTGAAAAATAAACAATTGCAACATCTGCATTATTAAGGGTGTCTTTATATTCATGAATAAAATCAGAATTAAGACTACTAAATGTATGTAATTCAAAACATGCTATAATTTTGTGTTTATCAAATTGATCTTTAACAGCATTTACAGTAGCTTGTACCTTACTTGGAGAATGAGCAAAGTCTTTATATATAAATGAATTTTTTGTAGAATATACCTTTTCTAGTCTATTACTAGCTCCTCTAAAACAACTAATAGCTTGGTAGAAATCATCTTCGTCGACACCCATCTGTTGACAAATCCACTTTGCACCCATAAGATTACTAAGGTTATGCCTACCAAATATTTCTAAAGGTAATTCACCCTCAACTGTTTGTAAATATGTTATTCCATTTCGTATGGAATAATCAGGCATAGAATAATCAAATTTTCTTATACTTCTATTTGTATTATTAACAACTTCGTTTGTATCAAAATCATCAGAGTTATAAGTAACACTTCCTCCTTCTACAATTGATTCAACAAAAATTTCAAATTGTTTTTTATAGATTTCATATGTTGGAAAAACATTTATATGATCCCAAGAAATACCACTAATTAATGCAATATTTGGTTTATAAAGATGAAACTTAGGTCTTTTGTCAATGGGAGAAGACAAATACTCATCCCCTTCTAAAACAATAAAGTCATTTTCTTCAGTAAGCTTAACCATCACGTCAAAACCTTCAAGTTGGGCACCAACCATATAGTCCACATCTTTTTCATAGAAATTCATTACATGTAATATCATAGAAGTTATAGTAGTTTTACCATGACTTCCTCCAATAACAACTCTAGTTTTTAATTTACTCTGTTCGTAAATAAACTCAGGATATGAAAATATTTTAATATTAAGCTCCTTAGCTTTTAAAAGTTCTGGATTATCCTCTCGAGCATGCATACCAAGTACGATAGCATCAATTTCATTAGTAATACGCTCTACATGCCAACCAAGCTCATTTGGATATAATTGATGGGATTTTAAACGAGTTTTTGAAGGATCATTAATAATGTCATCACTACCAGTAATATGATATTTTTTAATTTTTAAAGCTATAGCTAAGTTATGCATCGCTGCTCCACCAATAGCAATGAAATGAATTCTCATCTAATCTATTTTAATTATTAAGCATTAACCAAAGCTTGTCTTTTAACTTATTGACTCCCTTGTTGGTTAATGATGATATAAATATATAATCAATATTTAAATCTCTATCTAATTCTAAAGTTAATTCTTGAGTTAACTCCTCATCTAATAAATCAGACTTGGTTATTGCAATTAACCTATTTTTATCTAACATTTCAGGATTGTATCTTTTAAGTTCACTTAAAAGAATATCATATTGTTTTTTAATACTATCGGCATCAGCTGGAATCATAAACAACAAAGTGGAATTCCTCTCAATGTGTCTTAAAAAATAATGCCCTAATCCTTTACCTTCTGCAGCTCCTTCTATAATCCCGGGAATATCTGCCATAACAAAGGTCTTGTAATCTTTATACTTTACAATTCCTAAATTTGGTTTTAAGGTAGTAAACTCATAATCAGCAATTTTTGGTTTAGCAGATGTTATTACAGATAATAATGTTGATTTTCCAGCATTGGGAAAACCTACTAATCCAACATCAGCTAAAACTTTTAACTCTAATGTAATTTGTTTTTCTTCTAGTGGTATTCCAGGCTGAGAATATCTTGGGGTTTGATTTGTTGGAGATTTAAAATGCCAGTTTCCTCTTCCTCCTTTTCCACCATTACATATTATTTTTTCTTCAGCTTCATCAGTAATTTCAAAAACAATTTCATTTGTGTCCGTATCTCTGACAACTGTACCTAATGGAACATCGATGAAAACATCTGCTCCATCAGCTCCAGTACTTCTACTTTTACTGCCGTGACCTCCGTGTTCAGCTCTAATATGCCTTTTAAATTTAAGATGTAGTAATGTCCAATAATTAGAGTTTCCTCTTAAAATAATATGCCCTCCTCTACCTCCATCACCTCCATCAGGCCCACCTTTGGTAATATATTTCTCTCTATGTAAGTGCATAGATCCTTTACCTCCATTTCCAGATGTTACAAATATTTTAACATAATCAACAAAGTTTCCTTCAGTCATAGTTTAAAGTTACAAGGATTCAATAACACTACTTAATCTATCAGTGATAATTTTGACACTACCTTGTCCATTAACACCATAATATCTATTTTTTTTCAAATAAAAATTTTTAAGAATTGCGGTTTTTTTATAGTATTCAGATATTCTGTTTTGTATAATATCTTTAGTTGAGTCATCAACTCTTCCACTTGTTTTTCCTCTTTCTAATAGTCTAGAAATTAAAATTTCATCATCTACTTCAAGAGCTATCATAGCACTTATATTGGAATCATTTTCTGCCATTAATACATCTAGAGCTTCAGCTTGATTATTAGTCCTTGGAAAACCGTCAAAAATAAATCCATTAGAATCTAAATTATTTCTTACTACTTCATTTAACATATTGATGGTAACTTCATCTGGAACTAAATGCCCTTTGTCCATAAAAGATTTCGCCATCAACCCAAGTGAGGTACTGTTTTTAATATTAAATCTAAAAACATCTCCAGTTGAGATATGAAATAAATTAAATTTAGTCTTTAAAAACTCCGCCTGAGTTCCTTTACCAGCCCCAGGAGGGCCAAACAGCACAATATTTTTCATGTTTTATTTACTATATAATTTAAAAAAACAAATATAATCAATTGAAAAGGTTAATCTATTTTTTGATTTAATTTTAAAACGTATTTTTGCAGATATATTTAATGATGAACTTTTATACCGCACATAATAAACTGGGAATATTGGGTGGAGGTCAACTTGGAAAAATGTTGATTAATGAAGCTAATAAGCTAAATATTAACTGTAAAGTTATGGACTCTAATAAGGAAGCTCCATGCAGTAAGCTAGTGGAGGATTTTGTTATAGGTGATTTATTAAATTACAATGATGTATACAATTTTGGTAAAAATGTAGAAGTACTAACAATAGAGATTGAGAATGTTAATACAGATGCACTAAAAAAATTAGAAGAGGAGGGAGTAAAAGTATATCCTTCATCGGAAAATATTAAAATAATTCAAAATAAATCAGTTCAAAAAGAATTTTATTTAAAACATAGTTTACCCTCTTCTTTTTTTAAGACATATGATAATATTAATGACTTAATTGAAGAGGCAGAAATTGAAAAATACAAATATCCGTTTATTTGGAAAAGTGCTAGATTTGGTTACGATGGTAAAGGAGTAAAATTAATAAATAATATTACAGACCTTAAAAATCTACCAAATATTGAATGTATTATAGAAACTAAGGTTTCGATAAAGAAAGAATTATCTGTAATAGTTGCTAGAAACAATAATGGACAAGAAGTATGCTTTCCAACTGTAGAAATGGAGTTTAACCAAGCTAATTTAGTTGACAAAGTAATTTGTCCAGCTCAAATTTCAGATGAATTAAATAATAAAGTGATTAAGTTAGCATTAAATACATCCAGAGCATTCAATCACGTAGGCTTACTAGCTATCGAGATTTTTTTAACTAATGATGATGAAATATTGATAAATGAAGTGGCTCCAAGACCTCATAATTCTGGTCATCATACAATTGAGTGTTGCGTGATATCTCAATTCGAACAACACTTAAGAGCTATATTAAACCTGAATTTAGGAAATACTACAATAAAGATACCTGGTGTTATGATAAATTTAGTTGGTGAAGAAAATTATTTTGGAAGAGCTGTTTATCACAATATTGAGAAGATATTAGATATAGCTGGTGCAAGTATTCACATTTATGGAAAAAATGAAACTAAACCAAACAGAAAAATGGGACATATTACTGTAGTAAATAAGAATTTAAGTAAAGCAAAAGAGTTAGCGAATAGTATAAGGAAATCAATTAAAGTAATAAGTAAATAGGTTATGAAACAAATTGGAATAATAATGGGAAGTAAAAGTGATCTTCCAGTAATGCAAAATGCAATAGATATTTTAAAAGAATTTGAAATTGAAATTGAAGTGGATATAGTGTCAGCGCACCGAACTCCTCAAAAAATGTTTGATTACGCAAAAAACGCAAAAACAAGAGGACTAAAAGTTATCATTGCAGGTGCTGGCGGAGCAGCTCATCTTCCTGGAATGGTTGCATCGCTGACAACAATACCAGTTATTGGAGTGCCTGTCAAATCTAGCAACTCTTTAGATGGTTGGGATTCAATTTTATCTATTTTACAAATGCCAAACGGTGTCCCTGTTGCAACTGTAGCTTTAAATGCATCTAAAAATGCTGGAATATTAGCAGCTCAAATAATAGCTACATTTGACAAAAACATTGCAGATAAGCTAGAGTTCTATAAAAATAGTTTGGAAAAGAATTCAATTGATTCTTCTAAAAATTTATAGATAAATATGAGCGTTTTACTTACTAAATTTGATTATGCACCATTTAATCAAATAAAAAATTCCGATTATTTATCATCCATAGAAATAGCAATTAAAGAGCTTAAGTCTGAAATAAACTTGATTATTGATAATAAAAACAAACCGACATTTGAAAACACTATAGAAGCTCTTGATTATACCGGCATAAAATTGGATAGAATCACATCAATATTTTTTAATCTAAATTCTGCAGAAACTAATAAAGAAATTCAAGAAATTGCAATTAAAATATCTCCAATACTCAGCACGCTTAAAAACTATATTTTATTAAACAATAAATTATATAACAAAATAAACTCTGTATACAATTCCTTAGATAAAAGTACTTTGACAGTAGAAAAAAGTACTTTACTCAATAAGACGTATAAATCTTTTTTAAGGAATGGCGCGAATCTTAATGCTGAAAATAAAGATAAGCTAAGAGATATTGATATCAAGCTAAGTAAGTTGTCTCTAGATTTTGGCCAAAACCTATTGAAAGAAACTAATGACTTTGAACTACTAGTTAATGATATTAAGAAATTAGATGGACTCTCTGATGATCATATTGAAGCTGCAAAAATGCTTGCAGAATCAAAAAATAAAAAAGGATGGTTATTTACATTAGATTATCCTAGTTATTCAGCGCTAGTGACTTATTGTAAAAATCGTCTATTAAGAAAAGAAATTACTATTGCATTTGGACAAAGAGCTTTCAAGAATAATAAATTTGATAATCAAAAGATAGTTCTTGAAATCGTTAACTTAAGATATAAGAAAGCTACGCTTCTTGGGTATATATCATATTCTGAATATGTATTAGAAGAAAGAATGGCCAAAAGCACAAAAACTGTGATGGATTTCTTAGAAGATTTAGTAAAAAAAGTTAAACCTGCAGCAATAAAAGAATTTAAAGTACTTGAAAATTATGCGAAAAAAATAGATAATATTGAGAGATTAGAAAAATGGGATACCGCTTTTTACTCTGAGATCTATAAAAAACATAAGTTCAATATTGATCAAGAAGAATTAAAACCTTATTTCAGTCTACAAAACGTTTTACAAGGTGCTTTTACAGTAAGTACTAAATTATATGGTTTAAACTTTAAAGAATTATTTGATGTAGATATCTATAGTGAAGAAGTAAAAACATACGAAGTCACAGATGACAAAAATAACTTTATAGCATTACTTTATACTGATTTTCATCCCAGAGAAGGCAAACGAGGTGGGGCTTGGATGACCTCATATAAACCCCAGTATAAATATAAAAACACTAACGAAAGGCCTCATATTTCAATTGTTTGTAATTTCACTAAACCAACAAAAAACAAACCATCATTACTGACTTTTTACGAAGTAACTACTTTATTTCATGAGTTTGGACATGCATTACATGGGATTTTAGCAAATACAACTTTTAAAAGCCTTTCAGGAACTAATGTTTCCTGGGATTTTGTAGAGTTACCAAGTCAAATATTTGAAAATTGGTGCTACGAAAAAGAGGCATTAAATCTTTTTGCATTTCATTATGAAACTAAAAAGGTAATTCCAATAGATCTAATAAAAAAAATAAAAAAGAGTGCTAATTACAACCAGGCAAGTCAAACTCTTAGACAATTAAGCATAGGGCTTTTAGACATGAATTGGCATAACATTAATCCAGGGAAAATTAAAGATGTTAAAAAATATGAATCTAAAGTTCTGGAAAAATTGACATTTACAAAAGAGCTTGATGAAGTCTGCATGAGTACTGGGTTTTCACATATTTTTCAAGGTGGTTACTCTGCTGGTTATTACAGCTATAAATGGGCGGAAGTGTTAGATGCTGATGCATTTGAATACTTTAAAGAACAAGGAATATTTAATAAAAAAATTGCTTTAAAATTTAAAAACAATATTCTTTCCAAAGGTGGAACCGAAGACCCAATGGATTTATACATTAAGTTTAGAGGACGTAAACCAACAATTGACGCATTACTAAAAAGGTCTCAAATAGTGTGAAATGAAATTTAGTAACAACCAAAAAAAAGGAACTGACTCAACCCAAAATGACGCATAATATTTAGTTTGATTTTTTCTAGAATTGAAAAGTAAAATTGACAGAATAATACAAATTATAATATTTATTAAAACTGAAGTTAAATTAACATGTTCTAAAAAAATTACTTGTATAAAATCTAAAATAATAAAAACAAAAAGTAAAATAATCCCAAGACTCTTAGCCTTTTGAATCCCAATATTTTGCGGAACTGTATTTAGATTTTTTATATCTAAATTTAAATCTCTTATGTCAAAGGGAATAATAGCTACAAATACATAAATAAAAATTTGAATAAAGTATATAGTTCCAATAACATCTATTTTATCAAAGAAGTCAATAATTGGCAGTAAAACTGTTAATAAACTCCAAGCAGCTGCTACAATAAATATTTTAACACCCTCTGTATTTCTAAGGTTTGTCTTTTTTTTATTTAGTGAGTTGATTGGTAAAATATAAAGCACCGTTAGTGAACTGATTGTAAAAATGGTAATCAACTCAAGGTTAGACAACATTGGTATTATAAAAAGACAAGAAATAAATGAAACAATAGTTATATAGTAAATTAATTTAAGAGACTTACTATACAGGATGTCTTTAGCTAAACTTAATTCAAAATACTTAATAAAATTATATGCAACTAACGTTGACAAAAAGGTAAAGAGAAGTAAACTATAATTTAAATTTATATCAAATTTAAAAAAAGTTAATACTTGAATACATACAACCGCTAATGAGACGTGCATGCTAGAATTAATGTAAAAATCAAAAAGTTTAGAAGTGATATTTTTAATGTTAATAAATTGTATAATTATTTAATATTTATTATAAAAATAATGTGATAAAAATATCAATAATTAATTACTTTTGCATACATAAATTTTGATTTTTGCTATGAATACAGAATCCTTTTCAAGAAGACATATTGGACCTAGAGAGTCTGATATAAAACTAATGCTCAAAACTGTAAATGCGTCATCTATTGATGAATTAATTGAAGATACAATCCCTGAAAATATTAGATTAAAAAATGCTCTTGAATTAGAAGATCCATTAAGCGAGTCGGATTATTTAATGCATTTAAAGGGTATATCTCACTTAAATAAAGTATTTAAAACATACATAGGTCTAGGATATAACAGATCTTATTTACCGGCTGTAATTCAAAGAAACATACTAGAAAGTCCAGGATGGTACACTGCTTACACTCCTTATCAAGCTGAAATAGCCCAAGGTAGGCTTGAAGCTTTGTTAAACTTTCAAACCATGGTATGTGATTTAACTGGTATGGAGCTAGCAAATGCGTCACTATTAGATGAAAGTACAGCAGCAGCAGAAGCGATGACACTACTTTTTGCAGTCAGATCTAGAGATCAGAAAAAAAATAATATTAATAAGTTTTTTGTTTCTAAAAATATATTTCCGCAAACTCTTTCTCTTTTAAAAACAAGATCTAATCCTTTAGGCATTGAGCTTGTTGTAGAAGATGAAAACAAGTTCAGCTTTGATTCTAATAAATTTTATGGTGCATTTATTCAATACCCTAGTGCTAATGGAGAAGTAACTGACAGCTCTAAATTTATTAAAAGTTGTAATGATAATAATATAAAAATAGCAGTTGCTGCAGATATTTTAAGTTTAACGATTTTAGAATCACCAGGAAAGTTCGGAGCTGATGTAGTGGTAGGAACAACTCAAAGATTTGGTATCCCTTTGGGCTACGGAGGTCCACATGCAGCATATTTTGCAACCAAAGAAATTTATAAAAGAAGTATTCCTGGAAGAATTATTGGAGTGACAGTAGATACTAATGGAGATAGAGCTCTTAGAATGGCATTACAAACTAGAGAGCAACATATTAAAAGAGATAAAGCTACATCTAACATTTGTACATCTCAGGTTTTATTAGCAGTAATGGCCGGAATGTATTCCGTTTATCACGGTCCTAATGGATTAAAGAACATAGCAAATAGAGTTCATAACAGTACTATTGTTTTAGCTGAAAAATTAACTTCATTAGGCTTAAAGCAATTAAATAATCATTTCTTTGATACTATTAGAATTAGGATTGATATAGAAAAAATAAAAAGTGAAGCTAATTTAAATGAGATTAACTTTTATTACCCTGATGAAAATACAGTCTCAATATCAATAAATGAAACTACAACTATTGAAGATTTAAATACCATAGTTTCAATTTTTTCTATAGCAACAAATAATAGTACGGATAAGATTATCAACTTAAAAAACGAAAGTAAGATCCCTGATAATTTAATAAGAAAGACTACTTTTTTAACTAATTCTGTTTTTAATAAATATCATTCTGAGACTGAACTAATGAGATATATTGTTTCTTTAGAAAGAAAAGATTTATCATTAACTCATTCTATGATCCCGCTAGGTTCTTGTACAATGAAATTAAATGCTGCTGCAGAAATGCTACCTCTTAGTTGGAATAGATGGATAAACATACATCCATTTGCTCCAATATTTCAAGCACGAGGTTATCAATATATCCTTAAAAATTTAGAAAACCAATTATCAACCATTACTGGCTTTGCTGCTACTTCTCTGCAACCTAACTCAGGAGCGCAAGGCGAGTTTGCAGGACTAATGGTAATTAGAGCATATCATCAAGACAATGGCGATCATAATAGAAATATATGCTTAATACCTTCTTCAGCACATGGTACAAACCCAGCCAGTGCAGTTATGGCAGGAATGAAGGTGATAGTTACCAAAGCATCCGATGATGGAAATATTGATATTGAAGATCTAAAAAGTAAAGCAATAGAACATAAAGAAAATTTAGCTGCCTTAATGATAACCTATCCGTCTACCCACGGTGTTTTCGAAGCTGATATTGTTGATATAACAAATATTATTCATGAAAATGGAGGGCAAGTATATATGGATGGTGCAAATATGAATGCTCAAGTTGGACTAACTAATCCTGCCGCAATTGGAGCTGATGTTTGCCACCTAAACCTTCATAAGACATTTGCCATCCCTCATGGTGGTGGTGGTCCTGGAGTCGGACCAATTTGTGTCGCTAAACAATTAGCCCCATTTCTACCATCAAACCCAATAATAAAGACAGGTGGAACTAAAGCAATAGACTCAATATCTTCTGCACCATTTGGCTCTGCACTTGCATGCCTAATTTCTTATGGTTACATAAAAATGTTAGGTAGTGAAGGGGTAACAAACTCTACTAAGATTGCTATTTTGAATGCCAACTATATAAAAGAAAGATTATCTGGAAATTACGAAGTATTGTACTCTGGTGAAAATGGTAGAGCAGCTCATGAAATGATAATTGATTGTAGGCCATTTAAAGCAAATGGAATTGAAGTAACCGATATCGCGAAAAGATTAATGGATTATGGCTTTCATTCTCCAACAGTTTCTTTTCCAGTAGCTGGAACAATGATGATAGAGCCAACAGAAAGCGAAAGCAAAGGAGAGCTTGACCGTTTTTGTGATGCAATGTTAGAAATTAGAAAAGAAATTGAAACCTGTTCAATGCAAGACAATGGCAATCTATTAAAAAATGCCCCACATACTTTGGAAATGGTTACAGCAGATAAGTGGGAGTACGACTATTCAAGAGCAAAGGCTGCTTACCCGTTAGAATATGTAAAAGAGAACAAGTTTTGGGCATCCGTTAGAAGAGTAGATGATGCATATGGAGATAGAAACCTCATGTGTAGTTGTGATCCAATAGAATCCTATGCAGAGTAATTATTTCAAAAAAAATACTTAGATTGTATAACAAAAAAATCTATAATATAGTTTGAAAATAAGTTTATGAATGTAAAAATCACAGGTACTGGTAGTTATATACCTAAAATTTTAAAGAAAAATAACGACTTTACCAACCATGAATTTTATAATGTCGATGGATCGAAAGTAGAATCTGACAACGAAAGTGTTATAAGTAAATTAAAAGAGATTACAGGGATTAATGAACGAAGATATGCTAGTGATAATTTAAATTCATCTGACTTAGGTTACTTAGCAGCAGAAAAAGCTATAGAAGATTCTGGGATAGACAAAGAAACTATAGACTATATAATTTTAGCACATAATTTTGGAGATGTAAAATCAACCTCTGATCAGAGTGATATGCTTCCGTGTTTAGCTGCCAGAGTCAAACACCTTTTAAAAATCAAAAACCCTAAATGTGTTGCATACGATATTTTATTTGGTTGCCCAGGATGGGTAGAAGGAATGATTCAAGCTAATAGCTTCATTAAATCTGGAATAGCAAAAAAATGTTTAGTGATAGGTTCAGAAACTCTTTCAAGGGTAGTAGACAAGTTTGATAGAGACTCTATGATATATGCAGATGGAGCCGGAGCTACTATTTTAGAATCCTCAAATGAGAAAGAAGGAATTATAGCGCATGAATCAGCATCATTTACCAATGAGGAGATTTATTACTTATATTTTGGTGAATCTTACAATTCAAATAGTGGAAATGACTCAAGGTTTATAAAAATGCATGGACGAAAAATCTATGAATTTGCATTAACAAATGTTCCAGCAGCAATGAAAAGCTGTTTAGATAAAAGTGGGTATAAAATAGAAGAATTAAAAAAGATATTCATTCATCAAGCTAATGAAAAAATGGATGAAGGAATAATAAAAAGATTTTATAGATTATATAAAATGCAAGTTCCTGAGAATGTAATGCCAATGAATATACATAAGCTTGGCAATAGCTCAGTAGCTACAGTGCCAACACTATTTGATATAGTAAGAAGAGGTGAATTAAAGCCTCACAACCTAAATAAAGGAGATGTTATTATGTTTGCTAGTGTAGGTGCGGGAATGCATGTTAATGCTATAGTATATCAATATTAAATGTATAAAAATAATTATCCTCATAAAAGATATCGAATAACTTTAGATTTTCTAAAAACTCATATAGATACAAATGAAGAAATTCTAGATTTAGGAGTTTCTAATCCGTTTTCTGAAATGATGACAGAAAACAATTATAAAGTTTCAAATACTCATGGAGAAGATATAGATGTTGATTTTAAGACAATTAAAAACTCAACAGCCGATGTCGTAACTGCATTTGAAATTTTTGAACATCTAATAGCACCATTTAATGCCTTAAGAGAAATAAAAGCAGATAAACTAATTGCTAGTGTACCTTTGAAGCTATGGTTTTCTAATGCATACAGAAACCCAAATGATAAAAGGGATAGACATTATCATGAATTTGAAGATTGGCAATTTGATTGGTTATTGGAAAAATCAGGGTGGGAAATTATATCTAGAAAAAAATGGACAAATCCAGCTAAAAAAATTGGATTAAGACCTATTTTAAGGCTATTTACCCCCAGGTACTATATCGTTTATGCAAAACGAAAAACAGAAAAAAAAACTTGGAGTGAGAAAAGAGCTAATAAAGAAGAGACTTACTCAACGGAATTTGAAAACTATAATTTTAAATTGAAATAATTAGCTGATTTTATAACAAATAGTTATGGACGTATATATAATAATTCCTTTTCATAATGAAGAACAATATATAAAATCAACTATTGAGTCTATTATTAATCAATCCTATGCTGTCAAAAAACTATTATTAGTTAATGACAACTCTAACGACAAAAGCTACTCATTAGTAAAAAAGTATGTAGAAACATACGATTGGATTAGCGAGATAAGCATAAAGTCTATTCAAAAACATCTGCCTGGAGAAAAGGTTATAAAAGCATTTAATTTTGGTTTAAATAACATAGACAACAATTATGATATTATATGTAAATTTGATGCAGATATCATTCTACCTAATAACTACATTGAAAAAATAGTTAGTTTTTACCAAAAAGATTCCTCTTTAGGTATGGCTTCTGGAGTCTTATTTATAAAGAAAAAAAGTAAATGGGTTTATGAGAATATTGCTTCAAAAAAACATGTTAGAGGCCCTATAAAATCATATAGAAAGCAGTGCTTTAAAGACATTGGCGGTTTGAAAGAATCTATCGGATGGGATACAATAGATGTTTTATTGTCAAAATATAATAAATGGAATACAAAAACAGACACTAATCTTATTGTAAAACATCAAAAAGAAACTGGGGCTAATTATGACAAAAGTGCGAAATTTTTGCAGGGTGAGGCTCTATATAAAATGAGATTTGGAATAATATTAAGTGTTTTATCAGCTTTAAAAAGAGCTTATAACAAAAAGAGCTTAGCCTACTTTGTTTATTTAATAGTTGGATACTTAAAGGCTTCAATAAACAAAATAGATGCTCTTGTGACCGAAAAAGAGGGTGAATTCATAAGAAATTTGACTTGGAAAAGTATAAGGGATAAATTACTAAAAAGGTAAATTATTGTTTTCAACATTACCACCTGAGATTATTACACCAATTTTTTTTCCTTTAAATTTTTCTTTTTCTTTAAGGACTGCAGCAAATGTAACAGCACTAGATGGCTCTATTAGCATATCTAGTTTGTCATAAACTAATTTCATTGCATTAATTATCTCAATTTCATCAATACAAATAATTGTATTAATATAATTTAATATAATCGGAAAATTAATGTCTCCTAAGTTAGTCCTTAACCCATCGGCTAGCGTATCGGTAGTAGAATTATACTCTATTTGCTTGGACTGAAGTGATCTATACGCATCATTTACATTGGTAGGTTCAGCTCCAATAACTTCACAACGACTAGAATAAGCCTCACAAGCTAATGCAGAGCCCGAAATCAGCCCTCCACCTCCTATTGGGCATATTATATAATCTAGATCAGTATGGTCATCTAGAAGCTCTGAAACTACTGTTGAATTGCCCAAAATAACATTTAGATTATTAGAAGGATGAATAAACGTTAAGTCGTACTTGTCTTGAATTTTTTTAGATATCTTTTCCCTGTCCATTATTGTTGACTGACATTCAACTAAGTTATTATTACATTGTAATACAGCCCGCTTTTTAAATTCAGGTGCATTTTTAGGCATTACAATGTGAGCAGTAATATTTTGTGCTTGAGAAGCTAAGGATAAGGCTTGTGCAAAATTCCCTGAGGAATGGGTAATTACTCCATTTTGTTTTTGAGAAGAATCAAGCTTTAATACAGCATTTGTAGCAGCTCTAAATTTAAAAGATCCTGACTTTTGAAAATTTTCACATTTAAAAAAAATCTCTGCACCACAAATTGAATTAATTTTTTTATTACTTAAGACAGGTGTTTTAGTAATATATTTTGTGATTGATGTTTTAATTTCATCTAAATAATCTTTTGAAAAAGTAGTAAATGGTAAACTCATTTTTTTTACTATTTTTTTAATTTGAATTTTTATAATCTACAAAAATATTAATCCATATTAGTCTAGAAAAGAAATGATTTATAGGTGAAAATATAATTACCAGAAATGACAATGTAATTACTAATGTCATCATATCTATATTTTCAAATAAACTATACAAAATTAATCCAAAAATAAGCAAAAAAGCAACTGCAATAGCATAACTTACATACATTGCACCAAACCAAAATCCAGGTTCAATCTCGTACTTTAGCAGACACTTGTTACATTCACTGTTTGTTTGTTTATTATTTTTTAAAACGTTTAAATAAGGATTATTTTTGTGCCAAAACATACCATGGTGGCATTTGGGACATTTATTGTAAAAAATGCTGTATGACTTAGATCCTTTTTTTAACAAATTTATATATATAATATCAGTACAATTAATTAAACCTTTTAGAAGCTTGATCCAACACAAGATTTACCCCTTCAATATTTGATCCGCCAGCGGTAGCAAAAAAGTCTTGCCCCCCTCCACTTCCATCAATTAAAGCAGACAGTTTTTTAACTTCTTCCCTAGCATCAAGACCTTTTGATTTTACTAATTCTTTGGAGATATAACATACAACATTAGCTTTAGAGTTATTTTCAGCTATGAAAATCAAAAACAAATTCTTTAATTCTCCAGCTAATTCAAAAGATAAATTTTTAATATTTGAAACATCTAAATCAACTTTTTTAGCTAAAAAATTTATTCCGTTTAAATTTTTAATCTCATTTTTTGAGGAGACTTTTATTTGTAATAATTTTTCTTTTAATAAAAGTTCAACTTGTTTTTTTAATTTTAAATTTTCTTTTTTTAATTCTGATAAAGAAACAACTGGATTTTTGCTATTGTTAAGAAGTTCTTTTATTTGACTATACTGAGCAATAGTATCATTATAATATTCTTTAACTGCAACATTAGTAATTGCTTCAATTCTTCTAATTCCAGAAGCAATAGCTCCCTCAGATTTGATTTTAAATTGCCAAATTTCAGAAGTGTTTTTTACATGTGTTCCTCCACACAGTTCTATAGAGTCCCCAAATTTAATAGTTCGGACAATATCTTCGTATTTTTCACCAAATAGAGCTATTGCTCCACAGTCTATAGCATCTTGCATAGGAACTTTCCTGCTCTCGATTATAGAGATCTTATCTGCAATCCTTGAATTAACATAATTTTCAATTTCAATTAATTGACCTTCTGATATTTTTTCATAGTGAGAAAAATCAAATCTAAGTTGTTTTGAAGTTACTGAGCTCCCCTTTTGCTCTACATGTTTACCTAAAATCTCTCTAAGTGCCTGATGAAGTAAATGAGTAGCAGAGTGATTACAATCTGTTTTTGATCTTGATTTATTATCTACAACCGCATTAAATAAATCACTGGTATTATGGGGAAGTTCTTTAACTGAGTGAATTATAATATTATTTTCTCTCTTTGTAGTCAATATATTTGTAATATCTCCATTTACTGACTCTATATATCCCTTGTCTCCAACCTGTCCTCCACCCTCAGCGTAAAAAGGAGTTATATTAAATACTAATTGAAATAAATCTCCCCCTTTAACAGAATTAACTTTTCTGTATTTAGTAATTTTAACTTTAGTACTGAGAATATCATATCCAACAAATTCCTGTGAAGGATCATCAATCAAAACTGTCCAATCTTCTGTAGAGGATTCACTTGCTGCTTTTGATCTATTTTTTTGTTGCTCTAACTCACTTTTAAAGCCATCCATGTCTAATGATAAATTCTTTTCATTAAGTATTAATGAAGTCAGGTCAATAGGGAATCCATAAGTATCATATAATTCAAAAGCCTTTTTTCCTGAAATAACGGAATCCGTTGAAGTCTTAACAAGCTCATCTAACAATATAAGTCCTTGATCTAGTGTTCTTAAAAACGATAGTTCCTCTTCTTTAATAACATTTTCTATTAATTTTTTTTGAGAAATCAGTTCTGGGTAGTTTACCCCCAGTTGTTCAGTTAAAATATTTACAAGCTTATAAATAAAAGGCGTTTTTGTTCCAAGAAAAGAGAATCCGTACCTAACAGCTCTTCTAAGTATTCTTCTTATCACATAACCAGAGCCATTATTACTTGGCAACTTCCCATCTGCAATAGAAAAAGAAACAGCTCTAATATGATCAGATATAACTCTCATAGCTATATCCGTCTTTGATGAACCACCTTCATAGCTAATTTGAGATAATTTTTCAATTCCAGCTATTATTGGTGTGAATAAATCTGTATCATAATTAGAGGTAACTCCTTGTAAGACCATACATAACCTCTCTAAACCTAAACCAGTATCAATATGTTTATTAGGAAGATCTTCTAGCTTACCGCTAGCCTTTCTGTTGTATTGCATGAATACTAAGTTCCAAATTTCTAATACTTGTGGGTGATCTTTGTTTACAAGATCTATAGCTGATATTTTATCTTTATCTTTTTGGCTTCTAATATCTACATGAATTTCACTGCATGGTCCACAAGGCCCTTGTTCACCCATTTCCCAAAAATTATCTTCTTTACTTCCATATAAAATTTGTGATTCTGGAATAATCTTTTTCCAGATATTTAGAGCTTCATTGTCTATTGATAAATTATCTTCATCATCAGAGCCGTTAAACACGGTTATATATAAATCTTTTTTATCAATATTATAGACTTCTGTTAATAGTTCCCATGCCCAGTTTATAGCTTCTTCCTTAAAATAATCTCCAAAGCTCCAATTACCAAGCATTTCAAAAAAAGTATGGTGATATGTGTCGTAACCAACTTCTTCTAAATCATTGTGCTTACCAGAAACACGCAAGCATTTTTGTGAATTTGTAATTCTCTTGTGTTTTGGAATAGAGTTTTCTAAAAAAAACTCCTTAAAAGGCACCATACCAGAGTTTACAAACATTAATGTAGGGTCATTTTTAACTACTAAAGAAGCAGATGTATTAATCTGATGAGACTTCGTTTTAAAAAATTCAACAAAGTGTTTTCTTACAAGATTTGAGTCCATTATTTATACTGCTTAAACGTTATATTATTAATAGTGCAAAACAATTTATATCTTTGCCTGTTATTAGATATTAAAACTAATACAAAAATATAATTTTTTTAGACATGTCTAAGTTAAAATATTATTACGACTCTGAATCACTTTCTTATCGCAAAATCGAGAGGAAAAAAAGTGAGGTTTTCCAGTATATATTAATTTATTTAGTTGGATCAATTTTTTTGAGTGTATTTTTTATTTTACTAACTAGCACATATTTTGAGTCTCCTAAAGAAAAAGCATTGACTAGAGAACTTGAAAACTTAATATTACAATACAACACATTAAATAATAAAATTGAAGATGCTCAGATGGTTTTATCTAATATTGAAGAAAGAGATAATTCCATATATAGAATTTATTTTGAATCAAGCCCTATTTCTGATGACAAAAGAAAGGCTGGTTTTGGAGGGGTAAATAGATATAAGAAATTTGATGGTTATGATTATTCAGAATTAATAAAAGAAAGTAACAAAAGAGTTGACATCTTGCAAAAAAGAATAATTGTTCAATCTAAATCCTTAGATGAAATAACAAAATTAGCGCTGCAAAAAGAAAAGTTTCTACAAGCTATTCCTGCAATTCAGCCAGTTAATAATGATGATTTAACTAGAATAGCATCTGGTTACGGACCTAGGGATGATCCATTTACTAAGGCAAGAAAATTCCACTATGGAATGGATTTTACAGCACCAAGAGGGACTCCAGTATATGCAACTGGTGATGGAGTAGTTAAAAGAGCTGACAGTAGGTCTTCTGGTTATGGAAAACACATTAGAATCGATCATGGATATGGATACATTAGCCTATATGCGCATTTGTATAAATACAATGTAAAAAAGTGGCAAAAAGTTAAACGTGGAGATTTAATTGGTTACGTCGGCAGTACGGGTAGATCTCAAGCTCCACATCTACATTATGAAGTTTTTAAAGATAAAGGAAGAATTAACCCTGTTAATTTTTATTATGGCAACCTAACAGCTAGAGAGTTTGATGCACTACTTAAACAAACATCATTAGTAAACCAATCTTTAGATTAATGAATGTTGAGTTACCAGAGAAAAGATATTATTCAATAGGCGAGTTAGCCAATGCTTTTAATGTAAACGCTTCTCTAATACGTTTTTGGGAAAAAGAATTCAAATCCCTAAGCCCAAAAAAAAATACTAATGGTAAAAGAAAATATACATCTGAAGATGTAGCATCTTTAAAACAGATATTTTATCTACTTAAAGATAAAGGGTTCACTATTGAAGGTGCAAAGACCTATATAAGGGAGGCTAAGAAAAAACCTATGAATAATTTTGAGATTATTGAAAAATTAAATGAAATAAAAAATAGGTTGATGAAGATAAAAAAGGAACTATAGTTCTACTTTTTTCTCATATATATATCCACTGGAACCCCGTTAAAATCAAAATTTTCCCTCAACTTATTTTCTAAAAATCTCTTATAAGGTTCCTTGACATATTGTGGCAAGTTACAAAAGAAAGCAAATTGTGGTTGAGGCGTTGGTAGCTGAGTCACAAACTTAATTTTAACATATTTTGCCTTATAGGCAGGAGGAGGATAATTCTGTATTATCGGTAATAACACTTCGTTTAACTTACTAGTTTTTAAGGTTTTTGCTCTGTTTTTGTAAACTTCAACAGCAGTTTCTATAGCTTTAAAAAGTCGCTGTTTAGTTAAAGTAGAAATAAAAACAATTGGCACATCAGTAAAAGGTTCTATTTCCTTTCTGATCATTTTTTCATAATCTTTAGTTGACTGGGTATCTTTTTCTACTAAATCCCATTTATTAACTAAAATGACGACACCTTTTTTATTTCGTTCAGCTAGCCAAAAAATATTCCTTACTTGACCATCAAAACCTCTAGTTGCGTCTAATAACAAGATACAAACATCCGAATGCTCAATCGCTCTAACGCTTCGCATAACAGAATAAAATTCAAGATCTTCCTTAACCTTAGATTTTCTTCTTATTCCTGCTGTATCGACAAGGTTAAATTCAAATCCAAATCTATTGTATTTAGTGTCTATAGAATCTCTTGTAGTACCAGGTATATCAGTTACTATATATCTTTCTTCACCAATTAAAGCATTTATAAATGACGATTTTCCAGCATTTGGTCTGCCTACCACAGCGAATCTAGGTAAATCATTCACTTCTTCAGGCTCGTCAGAAAAGTTCTTAACTAATGCGTCTAATAAATCACCAGTTCCTGATCCGTTAATACTAGCTATTGTATAATACTCTCCTAAACCTAATTCATAAAACTCAACAGCATTATTTGATCTAGCTGAATTATCTACCTTATTTACTACTAAAAAAACAGGTTTATTAACCTTTCTAAGTAATTTTGCAACTTCTTCATCCATCGCTGTTACTCCTGACTCAACATCAACCATAAATATGATGGCATCCGATTCATCAATAGCTAATTCAACTTGCTTATCAATCTCGCTTTCAAAAACATCATCACTTCCTACAACATATCCTCCAGTATCAATTAAAGAAAACTCTTTACCATTCCAATCACTTTTTCCATAATGCCTATCTCTAGTAACTCCACTAACAGCATCTACTATCGCTTCACGCCTTTGAACAAGCCTATTAAAAAATGTTGATTTTCCAACATTCGGTCTACCTACTATTGCAACTATATTACTCATATCATTAAAATGAATGCAAATGTAACGCTAAAACTAGGATTTAACATAAAAAAAAAGTTGATTAATAAATTAATCAACTTTTTTTAAACAATAAATTATCAAAAATTATTTCATTTTTGTAGACATTTCTGTATTTAACTCTGCAGTTTCTACACTAATACCCCACTTTTCAATTGAAGAATTAAAAGCTCTCTCATCATTTCGATGAGTTCTCCATCCGTGCATTTTATTATATTCTTCTATATAATCGACATCGGGATCAGTCATTTCACCCATTCCTTCTGCATGACTATTATATGGCCTAACAACTAATAGTTCGTAGTCATTTCCACCACTTTCAAGCATAAATACTCCAACCATTCCAGTATAACCTAATTCTTTTTGTAATTTTAAGTTATTTCTCCAAAATCTAAAGAAATCAGATCTATTTTCACTTTTTAAGGAGTAAGTAGTCATTTGTACAAATCTTGCAGGGGGTAAGTCATTATCCCAGTTTTGAGAAAGCCCTTTGATTCTCCTCCATCTTATATTTCCATCATTGCTTTCAACATAAGGCATAACATGTTTACCCCAATATGCTAATTCTACACTATTATCTTCATCAAAAGCAGCTGCATTTCTGTTTCCCATAACCCTCATGTATTTTCCTTGGTCTGGACCAGTAACGAGCTGATATGTTGCCATAGAAGTTTCAGCAGTTCCGTTAAATTTATCTGTCTTTTTAGCAACACCAGCTTCAAATTCTACATTCATACCAGCTTTAGCTGTCCATTTATTGGTTTGCCAATATTCTCTATTAGAATTTGTCTGAGAGAAAGTAAATAATGGAATTAATAATAATAATAGTAATTTTTTCATTTTATAGTTTTTTATAGTTAATAATATTAATATCTTTTGGCAGTGTTAGCTGTGTAATTTCTAATGTGTTTTACAGTTCCTCTATTTTTATAGTATTGTTCCCATTCTTCATTTAATAATTCTTTCATATTTCGTCTGGTAACAATTAAATCACTCCAGTTCTTTGCAGTGATAGCTACCCAATGAGAAGCTCCTTTGTAACCTCCAATTTCATAACTACCAAATCCAATCTCCCCTTTTAATGAAGGAGACATTTCACTAACAAGCTTATCGTGAGCTGCTTTGAATGCACTTGGATCACTTGCCTTAAATTCATAAATTTGAACATACTTGTAGTCATCGTTCTCTCCTACCCAACTAATTACATTTCCAGATGAACTATGAGTCCATTTTTCAATGTGGTGATTTAGTTTTTGAAGAAAAAGCCCCCATTTATCTTCATTTGATAACGAATCACTCCTTCCCCAATTTGCAGGATCTCCGTAAAGTACAATTCTATGTGAAGCATTTTCATTTCCAATACTCATAGCTTCAATATTGATACCACCAGATTTAAACTCTGCGTCTCCCCAGAATTCATCAGTTAACGCTAAAATAGCTGTTTCAGTTCCTACCTTTGCCTCAAATTGATATTCCATAAATGCATTTTGAGAAAAAGAAAAAGTAGTAACAAAAAATAATAAGTAAATTAATTTTTTCATTTTTATAGTTTATAAGTTAATAATAGAACTAATTTATACCTAAAAACGAAAATGAGTTTTAACTAATGGAGATTATGATTTTAAAAAATAGAAAAATGTTTTAATTATTGTAACCAAACCTTCTTAGTTGGTTTTGATTGCTTCTCCAATTTTTATTGACTTTAACATAAAGTTCAATATGTACTTGTTTACCAAAAAACGCTTCTAAATCTCTTCTAGCCTGTGTACCTACTCTTTTTAAAGCAACACCTTTATGGCCAATAACAATGCCTTTTTGACTTTCTCTTTCTACCATTATGACAGATCTAATCCTAATAATTTTTTCTTCTTCAAAAAACTCTTCGGTTAGGATTTCTACAGAATATGGAATTTCTTTTTTGTAGTACTTAAGGATTTTTTCTCTGACTATTTCATTTACAAAAAATCGCTCTGGCTTGTCGGTCAGTTGATCTTTAGGGTAAAAAGGGGGAGATAAGGGGAGCAACTCTACTATTCTGTTAAAAACTTCTTTTATATGAAAATTCTTTAAGGCAGAAACAGGGTATATCTCTGCATTTGGAACTTTTTCTTTCCACATTTGTGAATACTCTTCTAGTTCTTCTTGGTTAGATATATCAATTTTATTGATTAGTAATAAAACAGGTATTTTAGAGTTGATGATTTTTTCAAAAAACTTTTCATCTTTAAGGTCTTTCTCTCCAATTTCAACCATATAAACTAAAACATCTGCATCATCTAATGCAGCCTTAACAAAATCCATCATGGAAGATTGAAGTTCATAAGCAGGTTTTATTATTCCAGGGGTATCGGAAATAACCATTTGAAAGTCATCACCATTTACAATCCCTAAAATTCTATGTCTTGTAGTTTGAGCTTTTGAAGTTATAATAGAAAGTTTTTCTCCAACAAATGAATTCATTAGAGTAGATTTTCCAACATTTGGATTACCAATAATATTTACAAAACCTGCTTTGTGCATTACTATTTTTTTTCAAAGATACTTTTATAAATTGTAACTCTTAGAAATAAGTTGCTCTTATAATTGAAGCATAAAACAAAAAAATATTGAAATATGAAGTTACTAAACAATGTAGGTCATTTTTTATAACAAATGAAGGTACTTGTATAACAAATAATTTTTTTTAAAGAAATAAATGAAAATCCATTAACAGACATTAGTATGTCTGGTATTTGTTTTTGATATTAAAAAAACCTCTAAGATATATAATTTATTACTTTAGTAAAATGAGAAATAAAATACTATTGTTAGGTTCAGGAGAACTTGGAAAAGAGGTAGTAATTGCGATGCAAAGGTTAGGACAATATGTAATAGCTGTTGACAATTATGAAAATGCTCCTGCGATGCATGTTGCACATAAGTTTGAGGTTATTGATATGTTAGACGCAGTAGAATTAGATAAAATTATAGCAAAACATAAACCAGACTTTATAGTTCCCGAAGTTGAAAGTATTAGAACAGAACGTTTCTATGAATATGAAAAACAAGGTTATACAGTAATACCTTCAGCAAAAGCAGCAAATTTTACTATGAATAGAAAATCAATCAGAGATTTAGCCGCGATAGATTTAGAATTAAAAACTGCAAAATATAAATATGCAAAATCTTACAATGAACTTGTAGAAGGAGTGAAATACACAGGGATGCCTTGTGTTGTCAAACCTCTTATGTCATCATCTGGAAAAGGACAATCTGTGATAAAAAATGAATTGGATATTAAAAAAGCATGGGATGAAGCGCTAAGGGGGTCAAGAGGAGATTTAATGGAGGTAATTGTTGAAGAGTTTATATCCTTTGATTACGAAATTACCCTTTTAACCCTAACTCAAAATAATAACAATACTTTATTCTGTCCTCCTATTGGTCATAGGCAAGAAAGGGGAGATTACCAAGAAAGTTGGCAACCAATGGATATGGAAGAGAGTCACTTAAAAACTGCCCAACTGATGGCTGATAAAGTAACAAAAGCACTTGGTGGAAGTGGAATTTGGGGTGTTGAATTTTTTATTGGCAAAAATGGTGTATACTTTTCAGAGCTATCCCCTAGACCTCATGACACTGGTATGGTAACTCTAGCTGGAACACAAAACTTTTCAGAATTTGAACTACATGCAAGAGCTATTTTAGGAATTCCTTTAGTAGAAATACCTCTTATTAGAAATGGCGCATCTGCAGTGGTTCTCGCTGATAATGAAAGTAGTGAATTTCCAATAATATCTGGGCTGAAGGAAGCAGCAAATTATAAAAACACAGACTTTAAAATATTTGGTAAACCAACAACTAGAAAATATAGAAGAATGGCAGTTGCTTTAGCCTACGGAAATGAAGAGACCCCAATATTAATTGAAAAAGCAAAAAAGGTTGCTTCAAAAATAAAGATTGACTAAGCAGAGTTTCTACTAGCGTTAATATTGCCAAATAAAGATCTTGTTACAATCTTATCATAAATAATAATATCTTCTTTGTTTTTTACAGGGTCTTTTTTTAATTCCTGTATTTTTTTTAAAGCATGTTGCTGTATAGTTAATAATGGTAATACAATTGACTCTCTAGCTTCAATGGATAACTTTCCAGCAGGTTCTTCCTTCATTAATTTTCTAGACCCCGTTAATTTGTAAAGCATTTCTAGAGTTGTATTATATTCATTAAAAATTATATTCCAAAATTCTCCATATAATCTGTCATCAGACATATACTTAGTGAGGTTTAAAAAAGATTTAGAAAGCGACATCATACTATTTTCAACTAATGTCTTAAAAAAATTAGACTCTCTATACAGTTTCTTTACTTTACTTAATTCTCCTAAATCATCATAGTGCTTGATAGCATGCCCTACTCCAAAAAAACCGGGTACATTTTGTTTTAGTTGACTCCATGAACCAACAAAAGGAATAGCTCTTAAATCAGAAAAAACCAATTTATCATCTGAATTTCTCTTTGACGGCCTACTACCTACATTTGTTTTTGAATAATATTTTAAAGTACTCATATGCTCTAAATACGAAAGGAATTTAGGATGATTTTTAAACTTTACATATGCATCATAACTTATCTTAGATAAATTATCCATTGTTTCATAACAATCCTCAGAAATTGTCAAGTCAGTCTCATTTAATTTGTTCAAAATTCCAGAGCTCATAAGTTGTTCAATATTATATTTTGAAGAGTCTAAAGTTCCAAAATTAGAGCTTATTGTTTGTCCTTGGACAGTTAACTGAACTTCTTTAGACTCGATGCTAGGTCCTAAAGAGGCATAAAACTTATGTGTTTTCCCACCACCTCTTGCTGGTGGTCCACCTCTACCGTCAAAAAATATAACATCTACATTATTTTTTCTGGAAATACTAGTAAGCATTT
>CAJVXR010000014.1 GCA_913009535.1 uncultured Flavobacteriales bacterium
TTTCGTAATAAACTGTTATTGTATCACCAGCTCCAAAGTCTGGAAAAGTGTTTTTCGGAACAAACTCGTCTTGTACATATTTTACTAATGAACTCATTTAATTTAATTTTAAAAATTATTCTGAGGCAACATGAACGATTATCGCTGAGAGGTTAACTCGAATTTGCTGCAAAAATAAACATAAATTAATAACATGCAATATTTAAGTGTTATTTATCTATTTTTTTTAATCAAAAATATCTGGTCTTTTTTTTAAGGTAGCCTCCATAGCTTTTTCTTCTCTCCATTTTTCAATTTTAGGAAAATCTCCACTTAACAAGACTTCAGGAACTTTCCATCCATTATAATCTCTAGGTCTCGTATATATTGGTGGAGCTAACAAGTCATCTTGAAAAGAATCTGTTAATGCTGATGTTTCATTACTTAATACTCCTGGTATTAGTCTTATAATAGAGTCGCACAAAACAGCAGCAGCTAATTCTCCACCAGTTAAAACGTAATCACCAATAGATATTTCTTTTGTGATTAAATGATCTCTTACACGCTGATCTACACCTTTATAGTGACCACAAAGAACAATAATACTTTTCACTAAGGATAGTTTGTTGGATATTTTTTGATTTAGCTTTACTCCGTCAGGGGACAAATATACAATTTCATCATACTGGCGCTCATTTTTTAATTTATTGATACACTTATCTATTGGTTCAATCATCATGACCATACCAGCTCCACCACCAAATTGGTTATCATCGATAGTTTTATAATTATCTTTCGTATAATCTCTTAGATTGTGTATGTGTAAATCAACCAGCTTTAAATCAATACTTTTTTTAAGCATAGATGTCTCAAAAGGACTTTTTAGTAAATCGGGTAAAGCAGTTATTATATCAATTCTCATTATTCGAAGATATCATTAATAATTTAAAACAGTATTTATCTAAAATTAAATCTTTCTATTTCATTTTCACTATTAATTATCTCTATTCTAAGTGGATCATAATTATTCATTTCATTTATAATATCTTGTACATTACTAATTGATTTAATTTTAACTCCGTTTATGCTATTTATTATGTTACCAATTTCAATTCCGTAATCTGTCCAATACTTTTCATATCTTTTATTAAAATCAGATATTTTCACGCCACTAGATTTATTGTATTTTTTTAATTCTTCATCTGATAAATTCTTTAGAATACCAATTACATTAAAAGAAATCCTTTCATTTTTATTTAATGTTACTTCTAATTTTATTTTCTTTTTTTTACTTATTAATTCAACCATTACTAAATCATTTGGTCTTTTTGTACTTAGATAACCTTTAAGGTCAGAAAATTTTGAAATTTTTATGTTATCAATATACTTTATAATATCCCCTTTTTTTATACCTGCTAAATCAGCTCCAGAATACTTCTCAACTGTATTTATATAAAAACCTTCAGTTTCATTTGTTGAAAATTCTTTTGCGATAGTATTATTTAAAGAAGTCCCTGTTACACCTAAGAATCCATTTTGAACGATCCCAAACTCCATTAAATCTTCTATAACTTTTTTTGCAATATTACTAGGTACGGCAAATGAATAACCAATATAAGATCCTGTTTGCGATTGAATTGCTGTATTTATGCCTATTAGTTGACCCATTGTATTTACTAATGCACCTCCAGAATTTCCAGGATTTACAGCAGCATCAGTTTGGATAAAAGATTGTGTTGTTCTACCTGTTAGATCTAAGTTTCTAGCCTTTGCACTAATTATTCCAGCGGTAACAGTCGAGGTCAAATTAAAAGGATTTCCAATTGCTAGTACCCATTCTCCAATTTTAGTAGAATCACTATCTCCAAATACAGCATATGGTAGATCATTTTCAGTTTGAATCTTTAATAATGCAATATCATTTTGTTCATCACTTCCAATTAATTTCGCCTCAAATTCTTTATTATCATTTGTGGTAATTAGAATCTTTTCAGCCTCATCTATTACATGGGCGTTAGTTATTATATAACCATCTGCAGAAATAATAACTCCAGACCCTGTGCCAAATTGCATTTTATCTTGTTTTCTACCAAACATTAGGTCCTCTAAACTAATTCTATCAGAGCTTGAAAGAGAGTTTTTTACATGTACTACTGAGTTAATTGTTTTTTCTGCTATTTCTACGAAGTCAGGTCTGTCTTGCAAAAGAGTTGCAGAACTAATTACATTATTTGCAGGGATTTGCTCTGTTATAATAAGGTTTTTTCTGTTTTCTTCGTTACTTTGAATTGAATTTAACTTCTCATATGTATAAACAGCAATAAACCCTCCAATTACAGATGACAGTAATAATAATAGATATTTTTTCATAACTAACTAATTTAAATAACATTTTAAAATTATAATAAATTGTAAATAGAATTAACCCTTTTAACGTTCATTTAACAATTATAATTTACCTTGTATTGTATATATTTGTTGTTGATGAAAATTAAATTTTATAAATATCACGGAACTGGAAACGACTTTATTTTAATTGATAATAGATCGCTTTTTTTTGATAAAAGCAATGTCAATTTTATTTCTAAAATATGTAATAGGAATATTGGAGTAGGAGCAGATGGTTTAATACTTCTGGAAAATCATGAGAATTTAGATTTTAAAATGATATACTTTAATTCCGATGGTAAAGAAACTAGTATGTGTGGTAATGGAGGAAGATGTATTGTTTCTTTTGCTAAAAAACTAAATGTAATTAAAGATAAAGCAAAATTTATGGCTATAGATGGACCGCATGCTAGTTTTATAGATAATGGCCTTGTTAGTCTTCAGATGAATCAAGTAAATTTAATTGATAATATTGAGGGAGGTTATATATTAGATACTGGCTCTCCTCACTTTGTTAAATTTTGCAACTCAATTAATGAATTAGATGTAGTTAAAAAAGGTAGAGAAATTAGAAATGAAAAGAAAATTAGTAATAATGGAATCAATGTTAATTTTGTTGAGGTTATAAATAATAATTGCATTAAAGTCAGAACTTATGAGAGAGGTGTGGAAAATGAGACATTGTCCTGTGGAACTGGAGTTGTAGCTTCAGTATTATCCGCCTTTAAAAAAGGTTTTGTAAACGAGAATAAAATTAAGATTATAACTCTTGGTGGGGATTTACATGTTTCATTTAATTTTAATAATCCTAGTTTTGAAAACATATGGTTAGAGGGGTCAGCAGTTCAAGTCTTCAAAGGAAAAATATGAATACGTTAAAGGGAAAATATATTTTTTTAAGAGCTTTAGAGTCTAATGATATTGATTATTTATTTTTAGTAGAAAATAATGAAAAGTATTGGAGTATAAGTGATGTTCAAGTTCCATTTTCTAAGTATATTTTGACTAGCTACTTGGAAAATTCTGATATGGATATTTATAAAGTTAAGCAACTTAGATTGGTCATTTCTGATTATGAGTACAATACTATTGGCTTAATTGATTTATTTGATATAGATTTTAAAAATAAAAGAGCTGGTGTAGCAATAATTATTAATGACGATAAACAAATGCAGGGGTATGCTAAAGAAGCAATTAAATTACTTATTAATTATTCAAAAACTCACCTTTCCCTACATCAATTATATTGTAACGTTTTAGAAGATAATATACAAAGTTTAAACTTATTTAAAAGTGCAAATTTTGTAGAAGTTGGATTAAAAAAAGACTGGATTCTGTTTAATGGAATATTTAAAAATGAAGTTTTACTACAACTAAGATGTATATAAAAAAAATATTATTAATCATTTCATTACTAGGACTTATTGGAATGTCAATATTTTCTTACTTTGTTTATGTTACTATGTTTGTTTCAAACACTAACTTTAATAATGACTTAGCTTATGTTTATGTCTATTCTAATCAAGATTTTGAAGAATTAAAAAATGATTTATCGCCTATTTTAAAAAATATAAATTCATTTGAAAGGTTAGCAATTAGAAAAGGCTATAATATAAAATTAAAGCCTGGAAAATTTGCTATTAAGCAAGGAATGAATAATAATGAAATTATAAATTCCTTAAGATCTAGAAAGCTTACCGTAGACGTTATATTTAACAACATTGATAATGAATACGAACTAGCAAGTAAAATATCTACTCAAATTGAGGCAGATAGTTTATCATTAATAAATTCGTTTAAGGATTTAGATTTTTTCAAATCAAATGGATTCAACCAATATAATTTTCTTTCTATTTTTCTACCCAATAGCTATAACTTTTATTGGGATACTAATGCAGAATCATTTAGATCTAGAATGCTTAAAGAATATAACTTATTTTGGAATGATTCACGCTTAGATAAATTAAAAAAGATTGGTTTAAGTCAAAATCAGGTTATGATTTTAGCTTCTATTGTAAGTCAAGAATCAAAAATGACGACTGAGCTAAGAACTATTGCTGGAGTTTATATGAACAGAATTAATAACAATTGGCTTCTTCAAGCTGACCCAACTGTAAAGTACGCTGCGTACCAATTGCCAGAGTATAAAGATGTTGTTATAAGAAGAATTCTTTATAAGCATTTGAAGATTGATTCAAAGTTTAATACTTACAAGTATAAAGGACTTCCGCCTGGTCTTATTGCAGTGCCAGACATTAATTCTATAGATGCTGTTTTAAATTATCAAATGCATAATTATTTTTACTTTTCTGCTGACCCTCAAAACATTGGTTATCACAATTTCTCAAGAAGCCTGAACGAACACAATAATAACGCAAAAAAATTCCATAAATATTTAGACTCCAAAGGAATAAAAAAGTAGACATTTAGTTTTTATGGATAATAAATATTGCTGGTTTTTTATCAATATTAATTTTATTTTTTTTCCACTCATTAATTGATAATGTTCTTATGTATTCAGTATTTAGTGTAAGGTCACAAGCAATACAAAGGCTAGTATCACCATTTAAAGTTCTTATTAAATCCTCAATCATTTTATTGTTTCTATATGGTGTTTCGATAAATATCTGAGATTGATTTCTTTGAGTAGAAATTCTCTCTAATTCTTTGATTTTATTTCTTTTTTCTGATTTGTCAATAGGGAGGTAGCCATTAAAAGCAAAGTTTTGACCATTTAAACCTGAACTCATAATTGCAAGTAGTATTGATGATGGACCTACAAGTGGAATTACTTTTATGTTTGATTGATGAGCTATTTTTATTATATCTGATCCTGGATCGGCAACGCCTGGGCAACCTGCATCTGAAACTAAACCAATATTATGACCTTGGTGTATTGGGTCTAAAAAAGAGTTTAACTCTTCTTTTACTGTAAACTTATTTATTAAATTTATCTTAAGCGAATTTTGTGCTTTAGAGGGAGTGATTTTTTTAATAAATTTTCTACCAGCTTTCTCATTTTCAAATAAATAATAATCTGTTGCTTCAACAATATTTTTTACTGAAATAGGTAGAACCTCTAAAGGTTCGTTCTCCCCTAAAGTATTTGGAATTAGATATAAGTTACCTTTGATATTTTTATTTTTAGATAGAGAGCTTTTTTCCTAAATCTTCAACGTATTTTCTAAACTGTTTATCAGTAGAAGAAAGATTATCAACAGTTTTACATGCGTGTAAAACCGTAGCATGGTCTCTTTTCCCAATTTGAGAACCAATACTAGCTAATGAGGCTTTAGTGAATTTCTTTGCAAAAAACATAGCTAATTGCCTAGCTTGAACTATATGTCTTTTTCTTGTCTTTGACTGCAATGTACTAACTTCCATTTGGAAATAATCAGAGACTGTTTTTTGTATATAGTCTATAGAAACTTCCCTCTTAGTATTCTTAACAAATTTCTCAACTATTTCTTTAGCTAGAGAAATAGTAATTTCTTTTCTATTAAATGAAGCTTGAGCTATAAGTGATATAATAGCACCTTCTAATTCACGTACGTTAGTTTTTATGTTTTTCGCAACATAATCAATAACTTCTTCACTCATTGTCACACCATCACGATATAACTTATTGTTTAATATGGACACCCTTGTTTCAAAATCAGGATTTTGAAGCTCAGCGGATAGCCCCCATTTAAATCTTGACAATAACCTTAACTCAATGTCTTGCATATCCACAGGAGCCTTATCACTAGTTAAGATAACCTGTTTGCCGTTTTGGTGTAAGTGATTAAAAATATGAAAAAACACATCTTGTGTACCTGATTTACCAGATAAGAACTGAACGTCATCTACAATTAAAACATCAATTATTTGATAGAAATGAATAAAATCATTTCTATTATTCTTTTTAATAGCCTCAATATACTGTTGAGTGAACTTTTCAGCAGTTATATATAAAACAGTTCTTTCAGGATATTTTTCTTTAATATCAATTCCAATGGAATGTGCTAAGTGGGTTTTTCCTAAACCTACTCCTCCAAAAATCAACAACGGATTGAATGATGTACCTCCTGGTTTGTTAGAAACTGCTATTCCAGCATTTCTTGCTAGCCTGTTAGAGTCACCTTCAAGAAAGTTTTCAAAAGTGTAGTTAGGATTCAACTGAGATTCAATCTTTACATTTTGGATTCCAGGAATAATAAAAGGATTTCTCAATTGAGGAATTTTTTTATTAATCGAAGTAGTTACATTCTGAGAATTTGTTGGGTTATTATTTGAACTTGGTATTTTTTCAGTAAAAGGTTCTGTATTACCAAAAGTGTTTTCCATTTTTATTATGTAAACTAATTTAGCATCTTCCCCTAATTCTTTTCTTAAGGCAACTTTCAATAGCTTTACATAATGCTCTTCAAGCCATTCGTAAAAGAATTTACTTGGAACTTGAATACTTAGTGATTTGTCCGTTAATTTAACAGCTTGAATTGGTTCAAACCAAGTTTTATATGCTTGGGGTTGAATATTGTCTTTTACAAACTTTAGGCAATTAGTCCAGACAGAGTTAGCTGTAATATTCATTAACTGATGAAATTTATAATATTTAGTTAGTTTAATTTGAAAAACAGCCTATAAAAAAACTATATAAAACTGAAAGGCAAATATGTGAACAAATTTTGAAAAAAAAAAATTAAAAACTATTGATTATTAACTTTTTTTTTTGCATGTTTCACTATTGATAAATTTAACCTATTTTTTCTATAAACCAAAAAATTATTAATGAAAAAAACTATAACTAAAATCCGGATAAGATACGGAGAAACAGACCAAATGGGATTTGTTTATCACGGTAACTATGCTCAATTTTTTGAAATTGGTAGACTAGATTGGATAACTCAAATAGGAGTATCTTATAAAGAAATGGAATCTCAAGGAATTTTATTACCAGTTATTTACTTAGAAACTAGTTTTTTGAAATCAGCTTATTATGATGATGAGTTAACAATCGAAACCTTTTTGTTAGAGACTCCTACGGTAAGAATTAAATTTGGTTATAATATATTTAATAATAAAAACGAACTACTGACTACCGGAACTACTCATTTAGTGTTTTTAAATAAAAAAAACAATAAACCAATGAGGTGTCCAAATTATATATTAGACAAGATTTAAAAACTAATTATTTAGATAGGTTACTAAATTGTCTTTAATTATTTCTTTTTTGTTTTTTGTTTGTAGATTTATTTTTGGAGCTTTAATACCTTCTTTTATTTCTAGAGGAGATTTAAAAACTTTGATTTCGTCCCATAAATCTTCTTTAATAAATGTATTAAGTGTTTGTGAACCCCCTTCAACAAGTAATCTTGAAATTCCTTTTGAAATTAAGTAATAGCAAATTTGTTTCGCAATATTTTGAGTAAAATCAATGCACTTTTCATCAATAATAATAACTTCTGAAGTTGTCTTAAAAATATTTAAATTTTTATCTAAATCATTTGCTTTGTTTATTACTGCTATTTTTGGTGACTCACCATACCAGTCTCTACTATTTAACATTGGATTGTCACTAATAATAGTTTTACTACCAACAAGAATACAATCAAACTCTGTTCTTAATTTATGAGATAGTTGTCTGGAGTATTCATTAGAAAGCCACACAGGCTTTGTGATTTTTTTTTTAAGAGGAGCAATAAAAGAATCGCTAGATTCAGCCCACTTTAAAACTATATAAGGGCGTTTTTCTTTAATATTTGTTAAAAATATTTTATGATGCTCTTTACATTTTTTTGACAATACACCAACCTTAACTTTAATTCCACATTCTTCTAATCTTTTTATTCCATTACCACTTACTCTAGGGTTGGGATCTTTAATTCCTATATATATATATGGAATTTTATATTTAAGAATAAGGTCAGCACATGGAGGAGTTTTTCCAAAGTGAGAACAAGGTTCAAGAGTAACATATAATGTTGATGCTTTTAAAAGTTCTTTATTTTCAACTGAATTAATAGCGTTAACTTCTGCATGACTGCCACCATAAGCACTTGTAAACCCTTCACCAATTATGCAATCTTTATAAACAATACAACATCCAACATTTGGATTAGGGTATGCTGAAGGAGCAGCATTTTTACCAATTTGGATACACCTATTAATATATTTTTCGTGGATATTCACTAAACAAAAATAGTATTAAATTTTGAAAAGTATAGTTCTATCTATTAAAACGATACTTGTTTATAAAACAGTAACTCTTACTTTTTTCTTTTTCAATCTTGAGTTGTTTAGTTTTTTAACTAACTCATTTGCAATTGACATTGGTATAGCCACAAATGCACAATCTTGCTTTAGTTCAATTGTACCTAGCTGATCTTTATTTAGGCTTCCTTTCTTAAAAAATAATCCTGCAATATCTCCTTTTGAAATTTTATCTTTTCTTCCACCAGATATAAATAGCGTACTCCAAAATTGAGGCTTAAAGGTTGCTTTTTTAGAAATATTTATACCTTTAACATTTTTAATAAACTCAGGAAGTAATTCTTTTTCCCATTTCAATACATATGCGGTCCCTTTTGAATTAACCCTAGCTGTCCTCCCATTTCTATGTATGAACTCTTCTTCATGTCGAGGTAGTTCGTAATGAATAATGTAGTTCATTTCCGAAATATCTATACCTCTAGAAGCTAAATCAGTTGCAACTAATACTTGACAAGTTCCATTTCTAAACTTTATTAACGCTCTTTCTCTATCTTTCTGTTCCATACCTCCAGAGAAACAAGCATGACTAATTTTATTTTTTTCTAAATATGCGCTTACATGTCCAATGCTATCTCTTAAATTACAGAATATAATTCCTGGCTGATTACCGATATGCTGCATTAGCTCTAATAAAGTTTTAAGTTTATTTTTTTCCTTAGATATAACTGTTTTTATTGTTAGTTTTGATACTGTTTTTTCTTTTAAATAGTTAATTGTTGTTGGCTTGTCTAGGCGGACAAAACCTGGTACAGTAAGACTTTGAGTTGCAGATGTTAGAATCCGTTTATTAATATTAGATAGTTTTCCAATAATCCCTTTCATTTCTAGCTCAAAACCATCTTCTAAAGATTTATCAAATTCATCCAACACTAGTGTCTTAATATATTTTAAGGAAAAACGCTCATTGTTGAAATGATCTAATACACGTCCAGGTGTACCTATTAAAATAGCAGGAGTATGTTTAATTTCAATTTTATCTTTCGACATAGGTCTACCGCCATAAACTGCATTTACTTTATAACCAGACCCCATAGATCTAATTACCTGTTCAATTTGAATAGCAAGCTCTCTAGATGGAACCAGTATTAATGCTTGGACCTCTTTACTATCTGATATTAAAGTCTTTAATAATGGTAATGAAAATGCTAGTGTTTTACCTGTTCCAGTAGGAGATAATATTATAGTATTCGTCGTTGTTTCAATAACAGAAACAGCTTCTTCTTGCATCGTATTTAAGCTATTAATATTTAATTTTGCTAAAATATCTTGTTGATTTTTGATGCTGTTTGCCATAATTAGTTAGTTATTTTTATGCTTTTTAATGACCTCTATTTTACCTATTGATTTACTAGGCATTGCTAACTGATTAGCTAGCAGTTTATCTATTAGCTCTTCTTTTGTTAGATGATGAAATATAGTATTTACTTTAGTTTTGAAATTATAATCTACTTCTCGGTTTGGCTTTGTTTTAAATATTTTTTTTGCCCATAGTAAAGTGTTATTTTCTTCAATGCTCTGTGCATCTGCCTTTATAAATTCATTAAATTTAATTCCTAATTCCGTTTCAAAATCTGCAATGTCTATAACTTCTTCTTTTTGTAAAATAGTAAGTGCATATCCTTTAGCTCCAGCTCTAGCAGTACGACCGCTTCGATGAACATAGTTTTCATATGTATCTGGTAAATGATAATTTATAACGTAGGAGATTTCTTTGACGTCAATACCACGAGATGCTAGATCAGTCGCAACTAAAATATTAATGTGGCCTTGTCTAAACTGCCCCATAATTCTATCACGTATTCCTTGAGTTAAACTTCCGTGAATAGCTCCTGAAGAAAATTTATTTATGGCTAATTTCTTTGCTAATTTATTAACTGCAGCTTTAGTTTTACAAAATATAATTCCACGATCTCCTTCTTTGGAATTTAAAAAATGAAGTAAAACGTCTAATTTTTCTATTGGCTCTACTACTACAAATTGATGTTCAATCCCTTGATGCCCTTTGGTTTTCATATCCACTTCAATGTGTGTGACATGTTTTGACATATAATTTTGAACTAGTTGCTTAATAGTTCCAGACATGGTAGCTGTAAACAGTAATGTTCTTCTTGATTTAGGGATTTTTTTAATAATAAAATCAACTTCTTCTTTTAATGCACTTACCATTTCATCAGCCTCATCTAAAACCAAGTATTTTAAATCAACTACGCTAATAGCACCACGCTTTATTAAATCAACTAATCTTCCCGGTGTTGCTACAACTAGATGTGTTGTTTTAGTTAAACTTTCAATCTGAGGTTTTATTGGAATACCACCAAGTGTTGAGCTTATTAAAATCTCAGGACTATCATTAGTAAAACTCTTTAAATTATTATAAATCTGTTGCCCTAACTCTCTTGTCGGGGTTAATATTAACGTTTGTATTTTGGTATCTTTAACGTCAATTAGCTGTAATAAAGGAATGCCAAAAGCTACTGTTTTTCCAGTACCAGTTTTTGCTAAAACAGTAATATCTTTTTTTTGACCAAGAATAACTGGTATGGTTTGTTCTTGTATTTCTGTAGGAATACAAATTTCTAAATCAACTAGACTTTTTTGTAATTGTTTATTTACTCCTAAATCTAAAAACTGTTTTGACATAAAAATTTTTTCAGTAAAGATAGTAACAATACATTCTAACTATTTAATCTTATGATATTATTATAAATCTGTATTCAATCAGTCAACCAGATATATTAATTATTAATTAAGTATCAATTATAGTTGTTTTAGGTTTAGTGTTTTTGCTAATTGAATACATTAATTAATGTATTTTTCATGTATATTCACACTACATAAATTTGTTCAAAATTGAAAGATTCCAGTTACATTATTAGAGAAATTCTACCACAAGATAATTTGCAAATTCGAAACGTAATTAGAGATGTTTTCGTTGAGTTAAAATTACCACTTATTGGAACAGCATATGCAGATAGCGAAACTGATATTATGTACGAAAGTTATCAAAATAATAGAGAAAAATATTTTATTATTGAGTCTAATGGTATTATTGTAGGTGGTGGGGGTATAAAGCCTTTAGAAAATGGAGATGACAATATATGTGAGCTTCAAAAAATGTATTTTTCAAAATCAATTAGAGGTAAAGGTTTAGGTAAAGAAATGCTACAAAAATGCTTAAATTTTGCTATCGAATCAAATTTTAAAATATGTTACTTAGAAACAATTACTCAACTTCAGTCAGCAATAATATTATATGACAAGTTTGGATTCAAAAAAATAAATGGAGCACTAGGTAATACTAGCCATTTTTCTTGTGATATTCATATGACTAAAAATCTGTAATGAAATTAAAAGATTTAAAAATTGACTTTATAACTAAGTTGTCTGTCACTTATCAGAAAGAAGAGGTTCTATCTTTTTTTAAAATACTATGTGAAGAGTATTTGAATATAACTCCCACTAAACTGTTATTGGTAGGCGAGGAGCTTATTAATAAAGAGCAGTTTGATATGTTCTCAAAAGTAATGATAAGGCTATTAAATGAAGAGCCTATACAGTACATACTAAATACAACATCTTTTTATGGACTTGATTTTATTTGTACTCCTTCAGCGTTAATTCCAAGACCTGAAACAGAAGAGTTAGTAGATTGGATTCTCAAATCTGAAAAAAATAAAATCTCAATTTTAGATATAGGAACTGGTACTGGTTGCATCCCTATTTCGTTAGCAAAGAATAATACAGATTACACTGTTTCTGCTCTAGATATAAGTGATGTTGCATTAGAATTAGCGAAGGATAATGCTCAAAAAAATGAAGTTGACATTAGTTTTATTAGTGCCGATATTTTCAGCTATACATCTGAAAAAAAATACGATTTAATTGTTTCTAATCCGCCATATGTAAGGAATTTAGAAAAAATAAAAATTCAAAATAATGTATTGAATTTTGAACCTCCATTAGCTTTATTTGTTGATGATGATGATCCGCTAGTCTTTTACAGAGCTATTTTAGAATTTGCAAAATCTAATTTAAGTGAAAAAGGAAGTGTGTATTTTGAGATAAATGAGAATTTGTTCAATGAAATGGAATCACTCTTAGCTTCTTATAGATTTTCTGAAATCGAGTTAAAAAAAGATGTTTTTGGAAAATATAGATTTATTAGAGGATTGAAGTCGTCTAGCTCTTAATTGTCCCTATCATAAACTGGTCTTTGTAGTAATCTGAAAGCCCTTTATAATTGCCTTGAGCTGTAATATTCATTATAAAAAAGAGACAATATAAATATTTATACACGCATGACTCACACTTTTTTAAATATTAAATACAATGCTAAATTAGGTAATGTTATTACAGATTAAAAAAATTAATCTAAATCAAATATTATTAACTTTAATAATATCGGCAAATAAACCGGCAGCAGTTACGCTAGCACCCGCACCTGCACCTTTAATTATTAATGGCTGATCACGATATCTTTTTGTATGAAATAGAACAATATTATCTTTTCCTTTTAAATTATAAAACGGATGGTTTTTAGAAATTTCACGTAAACCAATTTTAGCTCCATCATCAGTATATTCTGCAACATATTTCAGTTGACAATTTTTTGAAAAAGAGCTATTGAACATATCTTTAAAATATTTTTCGTTTAATTTGACGAAATTATAAAAATCATCTAAAGAAGAATCATTTCTAAAATCATAACCTTTAATAAAAGATTCATTAATTATATCTTCCAAATTAATATTTGATCCGCTTTCTCGTGCTAAAATTAAAATTTTTCTAGCGACATCAATACCACTTAAATCTATTCTTGGATCTGGCTCAGTATAACCCTCTTTTTTTGCTTGTTTAATGATATTTAAAAAAGATTTAGTACCGTCATAATTATTGAAAATAAAATTTAAGCTTCCAGACAATACAGCCTCAATTGAAATGATTTCATCTCCTGATAAAAGTAGATTATTTAATGTGCTTAAAATAGGTAAACCAGCTCCAACATTAGTTTCAAATAGAAACGGTGATTTAAACTTGAGTGATGTTCTTTTTAAATCTTCATAAGATTTAAAACTCAACGAACAGGCAATTTTATTACAAGCTATGACTGCAATATTTTTTATTAAATAATTATTGTAATAATTACAAATATCTTTATTTGCTGTAATATCCAAAAAAATGCTATTTCTTAAATTTAAATCAAGTACTTTATTCTGAAAGTCGTTGAATGAACTCATAACTCCGTTTGACAAGCTTGACTCCCATTTATCTAAATCAATTCCATTTATATTGAAATGCATTTTTTTAGAATTAGAAAGTCCTATTAACCTTAAGTTAACATTCAATTTTTCTTTTAAATAATCTTGTTGATTATGAATTTGTTTTATTAATTCCTTTCCAACATTGCCGACTCCAGTAATAAATATATTCAACTGTTTGACATTATCATTAAAATAAATCTCATGTAAAGAGTTAAGTGCTTTTTTTACATCTTTTTTTAAAATTACAGCTGAAATGTTTCTTTCTGATGCTCCTTGAGCTATAGCTCTTATATTAACATTGTTTTTGCCTAAAATACTAAACATTTTACCACTAACTCCTTGCTGACTTTTCATTTTATCACCAATTACAGCAATAATAGCTAAATCTAATTCAACAATAATTGGATCTAATTTATTAGTATTAATATCATTTTTAAAACAATCATTAATAGCTTTCTCTGCAACTTTTACATCATTTTGCTGAATAGCAACACAGATAGCATGTTCTGAAGAAGCTTGAGTAATTAAAATGATATTAATTTTTTCTTGACTTAATGTTCCAAATAATCTTTTAGAAAATCCAGGAACACCAACCATTCCATTACCTTGAAGTGTAAGTAGAGCTATATTGTCAATATTACTAATTCCTTTAACTCCAACATCATTTATAGTTTTTTTATTTGAGATGGATGTACCTAAATCATTAGGATGTAATGTATTTTTAATTAAAATTGGAATATTAGAGCTTAAAACAGGTTGAATAGTTGGTGGGTAAATAACTTTAGCTCCAAAATGTGAAAACTCTAAAGCTTCTTCATATGACATGTAATTAATTGGTCTTGCTTGACTTACAATTTTTGGATTACTTGTGTACATTCCGCTAACATCAGTCCAGATTTGAAGTTCTTCTGCATTTAATGCTGCTGCCAAAATTGAAGCCGTATAATCAGACCCTCCTCGACCCAAAGTTGTTATTTCATTATGTGTAGATTTAGCAACAAAGCCAGGTAAAACGAAAACTCTGTTACTATGTATATTGAATAGCTTTTGAATATTTTTAAATGTTTTGATAGAATCAACTTGTGCATTAGTGAAGTTACTGTCAGTTACAATTAGTTCTTGAGAATTTATATGAAATACATCAATTTGAGACATTTTAAAGAACTCAGAAATAATTAAAGAGGATAATAACTCACCAAAACTAAGAATCTTATCTTGAGTTGATAATGAAAAAATATTAGTTTTAAATATTTCATCAATTACAATTTCAATTTCAACATAAGTTAATTGAACTATATCAATTAAAGCTTTAGAATCAATGCGATTAAACAAATCATTAATTATGGAATTATGGAAATTACATATTTCATGATAAAAGTCTTTATAATTTTTATTTTTATCAAAAGCATGATTACCTAATTCAAATAATTTATCGGTAACCCCCCCAATAGCCGATACAACTATGACCAACCTTCCGTTAATGATATTATTAGATACAATGTCTCTAATTATTTTAATATTATGTGCTGAACCAACTGAAGTGCCACCAAATTTGAAAATCTTCATTACTCATATTTTAATTGTCACTAAATATATATGATATACAAACAAGCTTAAACAAAAAAATAGATGAAATTTGAATTATAGTTGAGATTTACATAATTAATAATTATGTGATAGAAAAATTATTAAAAACTGATCTTAACTAATGATAAAATTAATAATCCATAATAATAAGTAATCAAATGACACTTATTATCAATTAAATTTGTTTTTTTTTAAAGGAATGTTATATTTAGATAAATTATGATAAAAATAATTCAAAATACTTGCTGGTGGCATAACGAAAGACTATTCGTAAACTAACCCTATAGTATTAACCAAAATATAAAGGCTTATCGTTTACGATAAGCCTTTTTTTATTAAATAATATGAAGAAATATAAATTAATCACAAACCATAAAAAAATACTATCTGATACAATTACGCCAGTTAGTATATATTTAAAAATTAGAGATAAATACCCAAATAGTATTTTATTAGAGAGTAGTGACTACCATACAGTTGATAATAGTTTTTCGTACATATGCTGTAATCCAATATCATCAATAAAGATACATAATGAACAAATTGAGTATACCTATCCAGACGATTCAAGTAAAACAGTTGCGTTAAATAAATCATCTAGCATCCCAAATATAATACACGATTTCACACAATTATTTGCAGTAGATGTAAAAAAATTTAAATTTATTAATAATGGACTTTTTGGATACATTAACTATGATGCTGTTAGATATTTCGAAGATATAGAAATTTCAAAAAAAGAAAATAACCCTAACATTCCAGATATATATTATGCCGTTTATCAAAATATTATTGCAATAAACCATTTTCAAAATGAGGCACATGTCTTTGCGAATTGTTATAATAAAAACAATAATATTGAAGAAATATTACAATTAATCAGCGCAAAGAATTACCCTAACTATAACTTTGTGACTGAGGGTGAAATTAGTTCAAATTTATCCGATAATGATTTTCTAAAACACGTTGATATAGCTAAAGCACATTGTAAAAGAGGAGATGTGTTTCAATTGGTTTTATCAAAGAAGTTTACCCAAAGCTTTATTGGTGATGAATTTAATGTCTATAGAGCACTAAGAAGCATAAACCCGTCGCCTTACCTTTTCTATTTTGATTATGGAGATTATAAAATATTTGGCAGTTCACCTGAGGCGCAATTAATTGTCAATCACGGAAGTGCCGAAATTCATCCAATTGCAGGAACATTTAAAAGAACTGGAGATGACCTAAAAGATGCTGAATCAGCAAATAAATTATCAGAAGATTCAAAAGAAAATAGTGAGCATGTAATGTTGGTTGATTTAGCTAGAAATGATTTGGCTAGAAATGGCACAGAAGTTAGAGTAGATAAATATCGAGAAATACAATTCTTTTCACATGTAATTCATTTAGTAAGCAAAGTTATAGCCAAAAAATCTAAGAACATCTCAACCATGAGAGTTGTTGCAGACACTTTTCCAGCCGGGACACTTAGCGGAGCACCAAAATACAAAGCAATGCAATTAATCGAGAAATATGAATTGACTAATAGAAGTTTTTATGGGGGAGCAATTGGATTTATGGATTTTAGCGGAAACTTCAATCATGCAATTATGATAAGAACTTTTTTAAGTAAAAACCATCAACTAAACTGGCAGGCTGGAGCTGGAATAATTTCAAAATCTAATTCTAATAATGAGTTACAAGAAGTATATAATAAACTAGGTGCATTAACTAAAGCCATAAAGATTGCCCAAGAAATATAAAATATGCAAAAAATATTACTAATAGATAACTACGATAGCTTTACTTATAATTTAGCACTCTACTTAAAGGAATTAGATTGCGAAGTAACCGTGGTTAGAAATGATAAAATGGATATTTCTCTTCCTTTAAGATTTGACAGAATATTGCTTTCCCCTGGACCAGGTATTCCTAATGAAGCTGGTGATCTAAAAAAAATTATAAAAAAATATGCAGCCTCAAAAAGTATACTAGGAGTGTGCCTGGGTCATCAAGCAATTGCAGAGGTGTTTGATGGAACCTTAATTAATTTAAAAGAAGTATATCATGGTGTTGATATGGAAACAATTATTATAGTAGATGACGAACCTATATTCAAAGGCTTAAGTAAAAAATTTCTAACTGGGAGGTATCATTCTTGGGTGGTAGACAAAAACATTCCTGATTTATTAGAGGTGACTGCAATTGATAATAATGGTAATATAATGTCTCTTAGACACAAAAATTATGATGTAAAAGGAGTTCAATTTCATCCTGAATCCCTTCTTACGCCAGACGGAAAACAAATATTAAATAACTGGTTAAATTCTTAATAATGAAAAACATATTAAATAGATTAACAAATCATGAAAATTTATCTAAAAATGAGGCTAAAGTTGTTTTAGTTAAAATTTCTAAAGGAGATTATAACTCAAATGAAATTGCTGCATTTTTAACTGTTTATTTGATGAGAAGTATTACAATAGAAGAACTAATAGGTTTTAAAGAAGCCTTACTTGAGTTATGTCTACCAATTGATTTATCTGATTTTAATACAATAGACTTATGTGGCACCGGAGGAGATGGAAAAGATACATTTAACATTTCAACCTTATCTTCATTTATATGTGCTGGTATAGATGTTAAAGTTGCAAAACATGGAAATTATGGAGTATCATCAGCTTGTGGGTCTTCCAATATTTTAGACTTCTTAGGAGTTAAGTTTTCTAATGATCAGGACTTTTTAATTGAATGTATTGATAAGGCTGGAATATGTATTTTGCATGCTCCACTATTTCATCCTGCAATGAAAAATGTAGCTCCTATTAGAAAAAAAATGGGAGTTAAAACTTTTTTTAATATTCTAGGACCAATGGTAAACCCCTCTTTACCAAAGAATCAAATGGTAGGTGTATTTAACTTAGAATTATTAAGGCTTTATTCTTACTTATATCAAAAAACAGATAAAAAATACAGTATTATACATTCTCTTGACGGGTATGATGAGGTTTCGTTAACAGGTAAAACTAAAATATGTACTAATAGTTCAGAAATAATTATTGATGCTAATTACTTAAAAGTACCACAGATTAAAAAACATCAAATTTCTGGAGGTAATTCAATTGAATCTTCATCAAAAATTTTTATGGATATAATTAACGGAAATGGATCTGAAGCTCAAAATAACGTAGTATGTGCTAATGCAGGAATTGCAATTTCAACTTATAAAGGAGTTAGTATCCAGCAAGGATTTGAATTAGCACAAGAGTCTTTAAATTCTAAAAGAGCATTAAAATCTCTAAAATCTCTTCAAAAAATAAGCAAAAAATGAACATCTTAGAAAAAATAGTTATCGATAAAAAAAATGAAATTTTTCTAAAGAAAAAGTTTATTTCGATTAAGGACCTTGAGAGATTTAAGTTATTTAATTTACAAACTACATCCTTAAAAGATAATATAAACAATAGTGATTTTGGAATCATAGCAGAATTTAAAAGAAGATCTCCTTCGAAATCAATTATCAATCAAAATTCAAATGTTCAAGATGTAGCAATGGGGTATATGAATGCGGGTGCATCTGGAATGTCAACACTTACAGATCAAAAATATTTTGGAGGTTCGTTAGAAGATTTATTATTAGCCAAATCAAGCTGCAATCTACCAATACTAAGAAAAGATTTTATAATTGATGAATACCAGATATACGAAGCTAAGGCATATGGCGCAGATGTAGTATTACTAATTGCTGCTATTCTCAGCGTAGATAAATTAAAGTACTTGGCAAAAAAAGCTAAAGAATTAAGACTTGAGGTTTTATTAGAAGTTCATAATATCGACGAGATAAATTTATATTCCAATGATAGTGTTGATATTATTGGTGTTAATAATAGAGACCTTAAAACATTTAAAACAAACATGGGTATAAGTAAAAAATTACTCCCTCACATCTCTAATGATTATATGAAAATATCAGAAAGTGGAATATCTAAAATAAGTTCAATAAAGGAACTTAAAGACATTGGTTATGATGGCTTTCTTATAGGAGAGAATTTTATGAAAAATGAGAATCCTGGAAAAATGGCAAATAATTTTATTAACTCATTAAAAATTTAAAATGAAGCTTAAAGTTTGTGGAATGAGAGAAAATAATAACATCATTGATGTTTCAGAATTAAATCCAGATTACATGGGATTTATTTTTTATAATAAGTCAAAAAGGTTCGTCACTGGTGATATTCCAATTATATCAAATAAAATTGAAAAGATAGCTGTATTTGTAAATGAAACTATAGAAAAAGTTAAAGATATACTTTGTAAATATGACATAAACACTGTTCAATTACATGGAAATGAAGATGTCAAATTTTGTGCAGATCTAAAAAAGAATAATTTTAAAATTATAAAAGCATTCAGTATAGATGAAAATTTCGATTTTGAATGTCTTAAAGAATTTGACACATCCTGCGATTACTATTTATTTGATACAAAAGGGAGCTATCCAGGGGGGAATGGTTATAAATTTAATTGGCAGATTTTAAAAAATTACCGATTAATTAAACCATATTTTTTAAGTGGGGGAATAGGAATAGGAGATGTAAACGATATTATTGAGTTCCGTAAAACAAAGGCAGGTAAATTTTGTTTTGCTATTGATGTAAATAGCATGTATGAAATAGAGCCAGGTATTAAAAATGTAAAAAAAATAAAGAACTTAATAAGCAATTTAAAATGAGTTATAACATAAATAAAAATGGATACTACGGAGAATTTGGAGGGGCATTTATTCCAGAGATGCTATATCCAAATATTGAAGAATTAAAATTGAATTATGTAAAATTCATGAATGACCCAGATTTTAAAAAAGAATTTAATCAATTACTAATAAATTATGTAGGTAGACCAACTCCTTTGTACTTTGCCAAACAGCTGTCCAAAAGGTATAATACTAAAATATATCTAAAACGAGAAGACTTATGCCATACTGGAGCACATAAAATAAATAATACTATTGGGCAAATATTAGTTGCAAAAAAATTAAATAAAACAAGAATAATTGCTGAAACAGGTGCTGGGCAGCATGGAGTGGCGACCGCTACAGTATGTGCTTTGATGGGGATTGAATGTGTTATTTATATGGGGGAACTAGATATTGAACGTCAAGCTCCAAATGTCGCTAGAATGAAAATGTTAGGTGCAAAAGTAATTCCAGCAAAATCTGGAAGTAAGACACTTAAAGATGCTACAAATGAAGCTATAAGAGATTGGATTAACAACCCTGAAAACACACACTATATAATAGGAAGTGTAGTTGGTCCACATCCGTATCCAGATATGGTCGCTAGATTTCAAGCAATTATTTCAGAAGAAATTAAATGGCAATTAGAATCCATGGAAGGAAGTTCATCTCCTGATTATATAATTGCATGTGTAGGCGGAGGAAGTAATGCTGCAGGAGCATTTTATCATTATTTAGATGATAAAAACGTAAAGTTAATTGCGGTAGAGGCATCAGGAATGGGTATAGATTCTGGGAAAAGTGCAGCCACTTCAATTTTAGGAAATACTGGTGTAATTCACGGAAGTAAAACATTACTTATGCAAACTAAAGACGGGCAAATAACTGAGCCATATTCAATTTCAGCAGGATTAGATTATCCAGGAATTGGACCAATGCATGCTAATTTATATAAAACTAAAAGAGCAGAATTTATTTCAATAACTGACAGTCAAGCAATGAAGGCCGGAATTGAACTCTCAAGGCTAGAGGGAATAATTCCAGCAATTGAAACTGCTCATGCTTTTGCAGTGTTAGAAAATAAAAAATTTAAAAAAGAAGATATAGTGGTAATCAATTTATCAGGTAGAGGAGACAAAGATTTAGACACTTACATAAATTATTTTAAACTTTAATTATGAATAGAATAATCAAAGAATTAGATAATAACAATAATATACTATCTATCTATTTTACTGCTGGACATCCAAAATTAGAGGACACCTGCAAAATAATTAAAAATTTAGAAGCAAGCGGGGTTAGTATGGTGGAAATCGGACTTCCATTTAGTGATCCATTAGCAGACGGACTAACTATTCAAACTAGTTCAACTGTAGCATTAAATAATGGAATGAATTCAGATCTATTATTTAATCAACTAAAAGATATTAGAAAAACAGTAAAAATTCCACTAATAATAATGGGGTACTTTAATCCAATATTACAATATGGAGTTGATGATTTTTGTAAAAAGTGCAAAGAGGTTGGGGTCGATGGATTAATAATACCAGATTTACCAATAGAAGAATATTTAAAATCGTATGAAAGTATATTTAAAGAAAACAATTTATTAAATATTTTCTTAATTACTCCTCAAACTAACAAAGACAGAATTAAATTAATTGACAATATTTCAACTGGGTTTATTTATATGGTAAGTAGCTCAGGTGTAACAGGTAGTAATAATGGATTTGATAGTGAGCAGACTGATTATTTTGAAAGAATTCAAAATATGCATTTAAAGTCTCCAAAGATTATAGGCTTTGGCATTTCTGACTCCAAATCTTTTAATGAAGCTATTCAATTTTCAGAAGGGGCTATAATTGGAAGTGCATTTATTAATCACATAAATTCTTATGGAATTAATGGCATTCGCTCATTTATAAAAAAATACAAAAATTAATTCGAAAATTTATATTTTTCCATAAATAGTATTTTTACTGTATTGAAAATCAATTTAACACAATTTAAATAAGCTATTTATGTAAAAATGATAAAACTTAAAAAAAACCAACAAAATAAAGTTCACTGATATTTAATTATATATATATTAGTAATTCAAAAGTTCAATAAACATATTGACGTGTTATCAAGAAAGGCGGAGGGATAGACCCAGTGATGCCTTAGCAACCCTTTAACAATTAAAGAAGGTGCTAAATTCTACCAATCATGGATAGATAACTAATATGAAATTAAATAATTTCATGTTTTTCTCTTATAACATATTACTATTTATGCATTTTTTTAATGCTGTCTTTTGTGCTAATTAATTAATACAAAAAAACAAAAAATGAGTAATCACAAATTTGCAACAAAGTTATTACATCATGGTCATGATGTGAAAAGTAATTCTGGAACTAGAGCTGTTCCTATTTATCAATCTACGGCATATGTCTTTAATGATTCTGATCATGCGGCTAATCTTTTCTCCTTGGCTGAATCTGGAAATATCTATACAAGAATAAATAATCCAACAAATGATATTTTAGAGCAAAGGTTAGCATCAATAGAAGGAGGTATAGCTGCTGTTGTTACAGCATCTGGAGCATCAGCAATAGCAACTACCCTTTTAACATTATTAAGAACTGGAGATCATATAATAGCATCAAACAGCTTGTATGGCGGCACTTATAATTTGTTAAGTGTTACTCTACCTAGGCATGGTATTACAACAACTTTTGTTGATCCATCTGACCCCAATAATTTTATTGAAGCTGCTAAAGAAAACACAAAAGTTTGTTTTATTGAGTCTCTTGGAAATCCAAAATTAGATGTTCTTGATATTGAAGAAATTTCAAAAAAAATAAAAGAATTAAAAATTCCTCTTATAGTCGATAATACTGTTGCTACTCCGGCACTATTAAATCCTATTAAATATGGTGCTAATATTATTATTCATTCTCTTACAAAATACATTAATGGAAATGGAACAGCTTTAGGTGGTGTAATAATTGATGCAGGTAAATTTGACTGGGCAAATGGTAAATTTCCTGAATTTACTCAGCCATCTGCTGGATATCATGGATTAGTTTATAGTGAAGTATTAGGCGAATCTGCATTCATTGCTAAAGTTAGAATTGAAGGGCTTAGAGACTATGGAGCTGCTCTTAGCCCATTTAATGCATTTCAAATTATTCAAGGGATGGAAACTCTTAAAATAAGAATGAATCTACACTGCTCTAATGCACTAGAACTTGCTAAATGGCTAGAAAAAAACCCAAAAGTTAGATGGGTTAATTACCCAGGATTAAGATCTGATTCACAATATTTAAACGCAAAAAAATACTTGCCAGATGGGCAAAGTGGATTAGTTACTTTTGGAGTAATAGGTGGTTATGAATCAGCAAAAAAAGTAGTAGATTCTACAAAATTATTTTCTCTATTAGCAAATATTGGTGATACAAAATCATTGATAATTCATCCTGCTAGCACAACTCACCAACAGCTATCCGAAGAAGATCAAATAAAAACAGGAGTGTCCAAAGATTTAATTAGATTATCTGTTGGATTGGAAAGTCTATATGATTTAAAAGAAGATTTAAGAGAAGCGCTTAATTACATATAATATATGTCTAATAAAATAAAATATATTTCACCATTTAACTATAAAAGATTTGATGGTGGTTTGCAAAAAATATCATTATCCTATCAAATTTTTGGCAAACCAATTGGAGTTTCGCCTGTAATCTTAGTGAATCATGCTTTAACTGGGAATTCTAATGTTGCTGGCAGAAACGGATGGTGGAATAAATTAATTGGATCAAACAAAATTATTAATACCAATAAATTCACAGTAGTTTCATTTAATATTCCAGGAAATGGATATGATAATATTGAAGAAAATTTAATATATAATTATAAAGATTTTATTGCTATTGATATAGCTAAAATTTTTAGTATCGGTTTAAAAAAATTAAACATAAATAAACTATATGCCGCCATTGGAGGTTCTCTTGGTGGTGGAATTGTATGGGAATTAGCAATATTAAATCCTGATTTGATAAAACATATCATTCCAGTTGCTTCAGACTGGAAATCAAGTGATTGGCTTATCGCTAATTGTTTTATTCAAGATAGTATTCTAAATAATTCGTCAAAACCACTTTATGATGCCAGAATACATGCAATGACACTTTATAGAACACCTGAGTCCTTTAATTCAAGATATAGTAGAGAAAAAAAAGATAACATATATAGTATCGAGGCATGGTTAAATCATCATGGGAAAAGCCTTGAAAATAGATTTAAAGTTCAAGCTTATAAATCAATGAATCAACTCCTTAAAACTATAGATATAACTAGAGGAGAGGATATATTAAACGAATTAATAAAAAAAATTACTGGTAACATTAATATAATTACAATTGATTCAGATCTTCTTTTTTGTTCAAATGAAAATTGGAAAATGCATGAAAGAATTAAAAAAATTAAAAAAAATGTTAACATATTCGAAATTAAATCTAAATATGGGCATGACGCATTTCTAATTGAAAACGAACAGATGATAAATATTATCAAAGCAATATTTAATAATAAATAATACTAATATTATTACAATTATTTACAGTCATTAATCAATTTAACACAATTCATAATCATATTAATGTTAGAAATTGATTTATTATTTTCTTCTTTTTTAGAAAATGAACCATGAATCTCATTTATATCAAGCTTGGTGAATTCAATAATGTTTGCTGAATTAATGCCGCTACCTGGCATAATTTTTATTTTATTTTTACTAAGAACAGCTAATTTTTTAATCATTTCTATTCCTTCAATTGCAGTCTTCTCTTGACCAGATGTAAGTATTCTGTCAGCCTTTAATTCTACTAATTGATTTAATGCTTCTTTGGGATTATTTACCTCATCAAATGCTCTATGGAAGGTAAATTCAAGTGGTCTTGAAAGTTCTATCAATTCTTTTGTTTTTTTTATGTCTATATTTTTATCTTTAGTTAGTATTCCGGAGACAATTCCTTTACAACCAAGATCTTTAAATAGAATTATATCTTTTTTTATTT
>CAJVXR010000015.1 GCA_913009535.1 uncultured Flavobacteriales bacterium
GCTGTAAATTCAGAAGGATTCTATGCATCGTTTAGTTCTCAAGGTAGTGATATACAGTCTGTTATTAAACCTGATGTTGTAGCTCAAGGTTACCAAAGTAAGGTTATAAATATTACAGATGAAATTGTTAATAGTAGTGGTACATCATTTAGCTCTCCAATTCTTGCTGGTGCCATAGCCTGTTTTGTTCAAGCTTTTCCACGTTTAAATGTTGATGAAATAATGGATTTAGTTAGAGAATCGTCCTCTCAATTTAATAATCCTGATTATTACTTAGGACATGGAATTCCTAACTTTTCAAAAGCCCATAGTCTAGCTTTAGAGCTATCTTTAAATGATTTTTTAATCTTTCCAATTCCAACTACAGATAATTTGAATATAATCTCTAAATGGGGTGTTGAAAACTACCAATTAGATATTTTGGACTTAAATGGTAGATTATTGTATTCTAAATACTTAACTAATCCACGAGAATCTATAAATATTAATGAGTTTTCTGATGGAATATATTTGTTAAATTTTTCTTATCAAATTGATGGTAAAAATAAATCTTTTGTAAAAAAAATAATTAAAAAATAAATCAGTAATAAATAAAATTTAAAAAATGGAGTCTTTTAATAGATTATTAAATATAATGGATCGTTTAAGAAACGAATGTCCATGGGATAAGGAACAAACAATTGAATCTCTTAGACATTTAACGATCGAAGAGACTTATGAATTGTCAGAGGCTATTTTAGATAATGATATTAATGAAATAAAAAATGAGTTAGGAGATTTACTCTTACATATAATATTTTATTCAAAAATCGCTAGTGAAACTGATGATTTTGATATAAATGATGTGATTAACTCTATTTGTGATAAGTTAATCAATAGACATCCACATATTTATACAAACCTAAAGTTAAGTACTATTAATGAGGTTAAACAAAACTGGGAGTTAATAAAAAAGAAAGAAGGGTCTAAAGGAACCTTAAGTGGAGTTCCTAAGGGCTTACCTTCATTAATTAAAGCTATGAGAATCCAAGAGAAGGCTTCTGGAATCGGTTTTAAATGGGATGACAAAAGTGATGCCCTAGATAAGGTTGTTGAAGAAATTAAAGAATTCAAAATAGAATTAAAGAATTCTGACAACGAAAAAATGGAAAATGAATTTGGTGATATATTATTCTCTTTGATTAATTATGCGAGTTATAACAATATTAACTCTGCAAAAGCTCTTGAGAAAACCAATAAAAAGTTTATCCATCGATTTAATTATTTAGAAGATATTTCGAGTAAATTAAATAAACCTATTTCTGAAATGAGCTCAAATGAAGTTATTAAATACTGGAATCAAGCAAAGTCTATTTAATTTCTGTATTCCAAATTTTCCAGGATTCTTTTGCCTGATTTTTAAGCATTTGATAGCCATTAATAATTCTAGCTCCCTTCTCCTCACTTTGCTTAAGTAACTCAGATTTTACTGGGTTATATATTAAGTCATAAACTATATGCTTATTTGTAATTAAGCTAATTGGAATGTTAGGGATTTCTGTAATCTTTGGAAAAGTTCCAATAGGTGAACAATTAATAATTAGATTATATTTATCAATTATTTTTTTATCTAATTCATTATATAGTATATGATTTTTGTTGCTTGTAAATCTAGAAACAAACAAGTACTCCACATTTAATAGCTTTAACGCATACGCTATTGCTTTTGATGCTCCACCAGTTCCTAAAATCAATGCTTTAGTGTTTTGTGAAATCTCCTTTTTTATTGAATTATAAAATCCTAAATAATCAGTATTATAACCACTTAGAACTCCATGATTAAAACTTATTGTATTCACAGCGCCAATTTCTTTTGCTATAGGGCTTATAAAATCTAAATAATTAATAATTTTCTCCTTATAAGGGATAGTCACGTTTAAACCGCTAATATCATTATCATTTATAATTTTTTTTAAATCTTTAATTTCGTTAATATCAAAATTAATATATGTGCAGTCGAGCTTTTCTTTTTTAAACTTTTTTGTAAAAAATTCTTTAGAAAAAGAATAATCTATGTTCTTACCTATTAACCCATATAATTTATTATTTTTCAGACCTTTCATACCTACTTAATGCTAAGACTATAAAAATACCAATAAATATATATAAAATTGCAATAAATAAACTCGTGTTTATTTCTGGCAAATATCGGTTTATATCCATGCTATTTGGATCTGTATTTTTCCAAGGCCACAAAACTCCCAATGATCCAATGATAAATCCAAATATTAGTGATTGAATACTAGTATTGAATTTTTTAAGTAATAATGACATTAATTTTGAAAAAACTAATAAACCTGTTATAGATCCTAATGTAAATACTGTTATTATCTTTAATCTACTAATTATGTATACATCTTTTAAGAATTCAAAATCTCCAGCTAATATGAAAAAGATACAGTCATATAAAACATTAACACTATCAACTAAAAGTAGCACATAATTACCTAGTATTATTAACAAGAATGATCCAGATAGACCCGGAATTACCATTCCACAGACACTTAGAATACCACAAATAAAAACAAACAATAAATCATCATTTTCGCTCATTGGATTTGCGTAGCTAATAATTAAGCCTATCACAATACCAAAAATTATCATAGAAATAGAATTTAAATTCCATTTATTTATCTTCTGTTTTAAGTGTATTATTGTTCCAATCACCAGTCCGAAGAACATACTCCAAACTGAAAGTTCATATTTTTCTAATAATAAATCTAATAATTTTGATGTTGAAAAATAACTTATTACAATTCCTAAACTTAGATATATTAATAAAGTTATATTAGATTTTTTAAAAGCATCCTTAAATTTAAGTTTTATTAAGCTGTTTAAATTTATATTTTTAATAGAATCTATTAGTTCGTCATAAAAGTTTAATGCTAAAGCTATTACTCCACCAGAAATACCAGGAATTTTATTAGCTGTCCCCATAATTATTCCATTAAGAATTATTACAAGTCTATTTTTTTTATTATTATATTTTTTGAATATTTTTCCCACTATTTTTTTTTTCTATTAAGATAATTAAGAAAAATCCGACTATAAATAATAGGATCGACTCAATAAGATAGTTCTCTTTAGGGAAAGATAAAGGAGATACATTTATTTCGTTTAATTTCCATGGCCACAGTTTATGGATTGACCCAATAATTAATCCAGTCATTAGTACTAATATTTTATTCGGATATTTTTCATAACCCCACTTAACCACTTTGCTAAAAGTTAGTAAACCTAGAACTACTCCTTTGCCAAAGACTAAGATCTTAAATAATTCAAAATTTATTAATGCCTCACTCATAGTTTTATACAAACCTAGAATAACTAATATATATGATCCAGATATTCCTGGAAGAATCATTGCACAACTAGCTATGAAACCAGCAAAAAATATAAAAATTATATTTTCATTCAATCCATTTAGTTGTGGTAAGCTGGTCAACAAATAAGAAACAACTCCAGAAACTAACACAAGTCTCCAAGATTGAATTGCTTTTTTATCAAAATTGAAAATATCAGTTGGTTTTAAAATTACATGTATACTAGCACTAACCAAACCTAAAAAAAATGACCAAATCAAGATTGGATAATTATCAATTAAAAAACTGGCTAAATTCATAAAAACAATTAAGCTAGATATTACTCCGGAAAATAATATTATCAAAAATGTTCCATTTAACTCCTTCCAAAATACTCTTATACCATTTTGTTTTAAGCATAAAAATAATGAGTAATTAATATTACCTATACTGTTTATTAATTCTTCATAAATACCAAGTATTAAAGCCATAGTACCACCTGATATTCCGGGGAACGCATCCGCAATTCCCATTGCTATTCCTTTAGTATATAATTTAATATTTTTGATAATATTATTTTTCATTTTTTTTGTCTAAAAATCTAGTTTAATAAATTCTGCACATATTTATAATTTGCCACTTTGTTAAACAACTCTTTAAAGATGTATTTATTTTTATTATTTATTGATAACGCTTTTTTTAACTCAAGAATCCCTTCCTCTTGTTTATTTTGTAAAAAATAAATTCCAGATAGTCTAAACGAAATTATAGATTTATCTTCTATGATCTCATAGCATTCATCTAATATATCAATCGCATAATTATATTCTCCTAATTTAATTAACATATCAGTTTTGCCTATCCATATACTTTCATCTGCTACTCCTAGCTCAATAATTTTTTGAAATCCTATATCGGCTTCCTCATATAAACTTAACCCAATATTGATTTTCGCATAGAGTTTCCAATACTCTTCTTTCTCAGCGTTAATATCTATAGCTTTATTTATATTTAGTAAAGCATTATGGTAATCTTGATTTTTGTAATAAGTGTTTGACAACAAATACCAAGCTTTGTTCATTTGTGGGTCAACTTCGATACAATCATTAAAATTTTCAATTGCTTTTTTAAAGTCTCCTAATTTCTCGTAACAAACACCTATTCTTAGTATCGGGTAACATGATTCGTCTTTTAGAGCTATAATTAACTTGTAATTTTCAATTGCTTCTTTATAATTATTTAGTTTTTCTAAAACTCTTCCTTTCTCTATATATGCTCCTATAAAGTACTCATCCGAAATAATTGCAAAATCAAATGCCGAAATTGCTTTTTTATAACTTTTATAAAATAAATATTGTTTTCCCAGCTGATGCCATGCTACTTCACAATAAGGGTAGTTGTCTAAATAATTATTTAGATACTCAATAGCATTCTCATTTTGCTCTAATATCTCAAAACAGTAAACAATATTATATAACGCACTATAATCTGATTCATCATATTTTAAGCAGCTAATAAAATTTATTTTTGCATTTTCAAAATCCTCCATAAACAAGTATTCTATACCTATAAGAGAATAAACTTCTGCATTATCTGTGCTGAATTTTAATATTTTGTTCAAACAAATGATAGCTTTTTGATGAAGTTTTCTTTTTGAATAAATATTAGCTTTTTGAATATAAATTTCTTCGTTAGAAGGTTCAGAAAAAATCAATTCATCAAGTAGTCGTTCTGCTTTTTCTAATTTATTTTCGAAAATTAAAATTTCTATTTTAAATAAAGTTAAATTAGTAGAAGCTGGATGTTGTTCTAATGCTAATTTTATTGCTTTTTTAGCTAAATTTATCTTTCCATTCTCTAAGTAGTAGGAGATAATATTTTCAAATTCATTTGAATCGAAAAATAGAATTCTATTTGTCTTTAACATTTTTTCAAACCTAGTTAGAGAAGGGTTTGTGTCACTTTCGAATTCCTCAAATTCCATATAAATCAAATTAGCTTATTAATTCAAAATTAATACTCTATTTCTTGAATTCAGTATTTTAAAAATTAGTTTTTTAACAAACTAATTAACATCTTTATTTATCTCATCTAATAGATTAATAATTACATCACAACCTATTAATATTTCTTTTTCAGAAATTGTCAAGGGGGGAGTGATTCTGACAGCCTTTTTTTCTATTAATAACCAAAAAAGTAATAACCCTTTTCTCTTTGCTCTTAACACTAATTTGTCTGCAATAGTTGAGTTTTTTAGTATAATTGCCAGCATTAAACCTTTACCTCTTATCTCTGTAATCAATTCATGCTTTAAGATATTTCTAATAACCCTTTCTTTTTTAAGAGTTTCTTTCATTAAACTTGAACTAGTGATAATTTTTAATGTTTCTAATGCAGAGGCAGCTATAACTGGATTTCCTCCAAATGTTGTGATATGTCCTAATTTAGGGTTGTCACTAATAGTATTCATAATTTCTTTTGAGCTAATAAATGCACCAATTGGCATTCCTCCTCCGAGACCTTTTCCACTAACAACTATGTCTGGCTTACATTTATAATTTTCAAATCCAAATAATTTACCAGTACGCCCTATTCCTGGCTGTATTTCGTCTAATATTAGTAGTGCTCCTACTTCTTTACACCTTTCACTAACTAGTTTTAGATAATTATTTTTTGGTTCTATAAAACCTGCTGCACCCTGTATAGTTTCTAAGATCACACCAGCTGTTTTGTGGGTAATTTTACTAATATCATTTATGTCATTAAAGTTAATGAAATTCACTTCAGGGATTAGTGGTTCGAAAGGTTTTCTGTTTTCTTTTAAGCCCATTAAAGTAAGAGAGCCTAATGTACTTCCATGATAAGCATTATTAGCTCCAATAATCTCTTTTTTTCCAGTAAATTTTCTTGCTAATTTTATAGCCCCTTCGATAGCTTCAGTTCCAGAGTTAGTTAGATAAGTTGAAGATAATTCTTTAGGTAAATTTTTAGACAACAGTTTCGTTAAATCTACTGCTGGTTTTAGAATAAATTCTCCGTATACCATTACATGAAGATATTTATCTAATTGATTTTTTATTGCTTTAATTACCCTGGGGTGACAATGGCCTACACTACATGCAGAAACGCCTGCAATAAAATCTAAATATTTGTTATCATCTGTGTCGTATATATATGATCCTTCCGCTCTTTTTATTTCTATTTCTAAGGGATAGGGGGTTACTTGAGCTTGGTATTTATGAAAATCTTTTTTAATTTTCTCTTTCTTTAATTTTGTTAAAAAGTTCATTAATTGAGTTGATTTTTTCATCTAGCCTATTATTAAAGCCTTTTAATTCTTTTAAATTATCATTAAATTCATTTTCTGGATATGTCTTACCATCAATTTGATTTATTTTTTGAATTCGATCCATTTCATTAGCTTTAAAATACACTTTTAATTTTGCAGATTTAGATCTGTCAATTGTAACTAATTCTTGTTTGTCATTTCTAAGATAATATATAGATTCAGCATTTTTGATGATATCTATACTTTTTAATTCGTTATTATAAAACCCACCATACAATGCTTTGCCAGAAATTTGATTAAATCCTATTCCTAATGAGTCCTTTTCAAGAACAAATGCATTATTATAGACAATTAGTGAATCAATTTTATTTGTATTTTTTTGAAATTTCAAATGTATTGTATCACCAGTTATTTGATTATTAAAATTAAAAATGATTGGTTTTTTGGTTTTTTTAAATGATAAATCCTTTTTATTATTAATATTTATAAACTGTGCTAAACCTTTTGATTTGTTGTAGTGAATTGAATCAGCCCTACCACTTAAATCTTGTTTAAAAATTCTAGCATTTTTAAAAGCCCTAATTATTCGATTGTCTTCATTGCCAGTTATTAAGATAGTATCACTATGTATGTATAATGAATCTACTCCTTGTTTCGAAGCAATAATTGCTTTTTGGGTAATATACATAGAGTCTTTATCTTTAAATATCTCTGCGTAGTTTCCTCTTGTAGTATTCGCATTGATAGTGTCAATAATTTTAATATTTTTTGTTGCAGATGCAAAATTAATATTTCTGTCAAAATATATACTATCTGCGTATATAGTTGAGTTATTAAAATCAATTCTAGATTTTTTTATAAAATATCCATTATCATAATTTGTGTCATAAAAACCTAGTTCACAGAATATATTTGATTCATCACTAATTATCTCTGTAGGTCCATAAAAATACGCATGTCCATTCTCTGTGTAAAAATCTAATCTTGATGTAGTTATGTTATATCTAGGATTTTTTAGTAATACATTTTCTCTGAATTCATATTTTTTCTTTTCTATAAAAAATTTTCCAATTTTACTATAAATTGTATCTTCTTTTACTTTTATGACTCTTCCAAAGTTATTATAAAATGCTTGTTGATTAATTCTATTAAAATACAGAGAGTCTGTAGATAAAACTGAAGTCGGTTCTATTAACTCCACATCTCCACTAGCAAAAGCAATTTTAGTGTTGCCGTTGTATTCTAAATACTGAGAACTTAAATTTATAGTATCTCCTTGTATTAAAACTACATCCCCATATGCTTCAATATAATTACTTTTTTCATAAAAATATGCTTGATTGCACCACAGTTCTATACCCTCATGAGATATTTTAACTTTGTTTTTATTATCTCTAGTTAAAACAGTCGCATCAGAGAATTTAACATCATTCTTTTCAAAAAAACCTGCGCTATCAATTTGAATGCGCGTTCTCTCCTGAGAAAATAAATTAGTTAAGGAAATTAAAAATAAACTAGTGAATAAGTATTTGTTAATTTTTTTTTTCAACTTGGTGTTGTATATTTCTTTTACACAAATATTGTTTGTTTTCTGTCAGGTCCAACTGACACAATAGTTATTGGGATACTCAATTCTTTTTCTATAAAGCTTATGTAATCTTTTAAACTATTTGGTAAACTATCAAAACTCTCTTTTTTAGTAAGGTCCTCTTTCCACCCATTGAACTCTTTGTAATTAGGTTTTATACTGTCTGATTCAATATCATAGGGAAAATGTTCTATTTGTTCTCCGTTATACAAGTATGATGTACAAATTTTTATTGTTTTAAAACCTGAGAGTACATCTCCTTTCATCATCATTAGCTCTGTTACACCGTTTATTTGGCATGCATATTTAAGTGCTACTAAGTCCAACCAACCACATCTTCTAGATCGTCCTGTTGTTGCTCCGAACTCTTTTCCTACCACTCCCATGGTTTCTCCATCTTTATCGAAAAGCTCTGTAGGAAATGGGCCAGATCCAACTCTAGTTGTATATGCCTTAAAGATACCATATACTTTTTTTATCGAATTAGGAGCAACGCCTAATCCAGTACAAGCACCTGCAGCTGTAGTGTTAGAAGAAGTTACGTATGGATATGTACCAAAGTCTATATCTAAAAGTGAACCTTGTGCTCCTTCAGCTAAAATTGATTTATTATTTTTTTGGGCATTAAATATATACTCTTCTGAATCAGTGAAGTTTAAGCTTTTTAATACTTCTATTGATTTAAAAAACTCTTCTTCTAGTTCTTCTAAATTATAGTCAAATTCTGTATCATAAAATTTAACCATTTTTTGATGTTTATTAGCTAAATTTCGATATTTGATTAACCATTTTTCAGATTCTAAGTCACCAACTCTAATACCATTTCTTCCAGTTTTGTCCATGTATGTTGGACCTATACCTTTTAGAGTTGATCCAATTTTCTTTTTACCTTTTGATTTCTCACTTACTGCATCTATTATTCGATGTGTAGGAAGTATTAAGTGGGCTTTTCTTGAAATAAGCATCGATTTTTTATAATCAACACCAACCTCTTCAAGCTTGTCCAACTCATTTTTAAAAATAACAGGATCTATAACTACTCCATTTCCGACTAGGTTAATCTTATTCTCATGAAAAATTCCGGATGGAATTGTATGTAATACATGCTTACGTCCGTTAAATACAAGTGTGTGTCCAGCATTAGGGCCTCCTTGAAATCTGGCTATAATGTCATATTTAGATGTTAAAACATCTACAATTTTTCCTTTTCCTTCGTCTCCCCATTGTAATCCTAGTAGTAAATCAACACTCATCGCTAATATAAATTTTTATTTGTTTTCGTTATTTTTTGTTCCGTAAAAATATAAAGAGTGGTTTTCAATTTTCACATCAAAAACTTCTTCAATTGTTTTTTTTATAATTTCAATTCTTGGATCACAGAACTCAATAACTTCTCCTGTATCACTTATTATTAAATGATCATGCTGTTTGTCAAAGTAACACTTTTCATAATGTGCCTGATTATTCCCAAACTGATGTCTTCTTACTAATGAAGATTCTAATAATAATTCAATGGTGTTATACAAAGTTGCTCTTGAGACTCTATACTTTTTGTTTTTCATTTTAATATATAATGATTCTATATCAAAATGAACATCACTGTTATAAATCTCTTGTAATATAGCGTATCTCTCTGGAGTTTTTCTGTGACCATTTTCTTGCAAAAAATGTGTGAATGCATTTTTTACAATTTCTTGATTTTTTGAATGTGTCTTTGAACTCATATTGCTAATTTATAAAAATTATATTCTTTTGACCTTCTCAACTCCATTAAGTTTTTTAATTTTATCCATAACCTTAATAGCATAATTATTACTATTTACTGACATGGTTATACTTCCGCTAAAAACTCCGCTATTAGTTTCGAAATTCAACTTTTTCATATTAACATTCATATTATCAGAAATAACTTTAGTTATGTTGTTAGCCAGACCAAATGTATCTATCCCACTTATATTTATTTTAACTGTAAAATCTTGTTCAGTTGAGTCAATCCATTTTGCGTTAATTATTCGATAAGCGTAATTAGACTGTAAACTTAAAGAGTTTGGGCAGTTTATTTTATGAACTTTAATTCCATCATTTATAGTTAAAAATCCAAAGACCGTATCTCCTTGAATTGGGTTACAACATGGAGAAAGCTTGTATTCCAATTTTTCTTCATCATTACCAAAGACCAACATGTCATATTTAAGAGTAATTTCATCTTTATTTAAATCTATTTCTTTAGTTTTTCTTCTAATTCTATTTTTCAAAAAACTCATTAAAATATTGCTTCTAGAAGCTGCATATTTCTTTATCATTGGATTATCAATTGTATTGATACCGACTCTATAAAATAAATCTAAGCTCGTCTTTAGTTTAAAAAAAGTAATTAGTTCATTTATTGTACTATCGTTTAATGATATTTTTAACTGTTTGAGTTTTCTTCTTAAAATTTCTCTACCATCTTCTGCAAGTTTTTTCTTTTCGTCATTTAAAGAAGACTTTATTTTATTTTTTGCCCTTGCTGTAGTAGCATAATCTAGCCAGTTAGCAGTGGGTTTAGTCTTTTCTGATGTCAAAATTTCAACTCTATCTCCGCTTTGTAGTTTATAGTTTAGAGGAACTAACTTTCCATTGACCTTGACTCCTCTCGTTTTTAAACCAACTTGTGTATGTATACTAAAGGCAAAGTCGAGGGAAGTCGCATTCTTTGGTAATGATTTTAATTCCCCTGCAGGAGTAAAAACAAAAATTTCTTCAGAGTATAGATTTAGTTTAAATTCTTCAACAAAATCTACAGCATTACTCTCATTACTTTCTAATGTTTCTTGTAGTTTATTTATCCAGAGATCTAAACTTCCATCTGAGTCACCAACTTGTTTGTATTTATAATGAGCTGCGTATCCTTTTTCAGCTATTTCATCCATTCTTTCACTTCTTATTTGAACTTCAACCCATCTATTTTTTGGTCCAACAACTGTTATATGAAGCGCTTCATATCCAGTTGACCTAGGGGATGAAATCCAGTCTCTTAATCTAATTGGGTTAGGAGTGAAGAAATCAGTTACTATTGAGTAAATTTTCCAAGCTAAGAACTTTTCGTTTTTTAGACTTGATTTATATATAATTCTCACTGCAAACTTATCATAGACTTCATCTAAAGAAACTCCTTTTTTTACCATTTTATTTCTAATGGAGTATATAGACTTTGGTCTTCCTTTAATAAGATATTTTAGTTTTTCGGAGTTTAATTTACCACTTAATGTTTCGTTGATTTCATTGATGTACTGATCCTGTTCTTCTTTACTTTCAATTAACTTACTTGAGATATCGTTATATACTTCAGGTTCAGTGTATTTAAGACCTAAGTCTTCGAGTTCATTTTTAATGTTATATAAGCCAATCCTGTGGGCTAATGGGGCATAAATATAAAGTGTCTCTGAAGCAATTTTAATTTGTTTATCAGGCTTCATAGCATGCATAGTTTGCATATTATGTAATCTATCTGCAATTTTTATTATAATAACTCTAACATCATCGTTAAGTGTTAGTAGCATTTTTTTGAAATTCTCTGCTTGTAACGAAACATCGGAACTTTTACTTAGTTTAGAAATCTTTGTAAGTCCATGAACAATTTTAGCAACAACTTTACCAAACATTTGCTCAATGTCATTTATTGTGTAATTTTCGTTGTCTTCAACTACATCATGAATTAATGCAGCAGCTATTGATGTTGCGTCAAGTCCTATTTCAGACGAAACAATTTTTGCTACAGCTATTGGGTGAAAAACATAAGCTTCTCCAGATTTTCTTCTTTGACCATTATGCGCTTCAACAGCAAGATCAAAAGCTTTTCTGATTAACTTTTTGTCAGCTGCTGATAGAGTTTGGTAACTAATTCTCAGAAGTTCCTTGTACTCTTTAGCTATTGCATTATTTTCTATTTCGACTTCAGTTAATGGCATATATATTAAAAATAACACAAACTATTCTATTAGCCTATAGTATTGTAGATATTTTTATGAGAAGTTTCTTTGTCGTTTTGCTTCAAAAATTAGAATAGCAGCTGCATTGGATAAGTTTAGAGAATCTATGTCTCCTTGCATTGGAATTATTATATTTTTAAATGAATTATCTGTCCATTCTTTAGAGAGACCATTGTCTTCTGTTCCAATTATTATAGCACTAGATTCTTTGTAATTTTGATTATGGTAGTGCTCTTTTGCTTGCAGTGAAGCAGCGTAGATATTAACATTATTATTTTTTAAAAAAGAGATAACTTCCGTAGTGTTTCCACAGTAAATACTATTTGTAAATAAACACCCAACACTTGATCTTATTATGTTTGGATTGTATAGATCAGTTTTAGGGTTAGCGATGATAACAGCTTCAATATTTGCAGCATCAGTTGTTCTAAGTATTGCTCCTATATTGCCAGGCTTTTCTGGAGCTTCGATTACTACTACTAATGGGTTTTTAGATTTAAATTTTAAATTTTCAAGCTTATGATCTTTGAAATTTGAGATTGCTATTAATCCTTCGGTAGAATTTCTATATGCTAGTTTTTGATATACCTCCATAGAAACTTCTGTTTTCTCGATTTTAGAATCTATTAATTTATCTAAATCAATCTCCTTAATTATATTAGGGCAAAATAATAATTGTTTAATTTCATAATTATTATTTAATGCTAGTTTAATTTCCCTTAAACCCTCTATAAGAAACGAATTAGAGTTCTTTCTATGTTTGGATTTTAAAGTCAGTTGGTAAAACTCTTTTACTTTTTTATTGTTAACACTTAGTAACTTTCTATTCATCTAATTAATTAGTCAATTGATATTTCTTTGAATATCTTTTCCAAAGTTCTGTTTGATGAGTTTCTAAACTTATTTTTCTACCCGAAATAAAAGCACTAGTCAAATGGTTTGTTTTCATATCTAAAGCATCTCCTTTACTTACAAATAAAGTTGCATCTTTTCCAACTTCTAATGTTCCAAGTTTCTGATCAATTCTCAATATCTTTGCAGTATTAAATGTTATCAATTGCAATGCGATTTCTTTTTCTACTCCTTGAGCAGCTACTTGTCCAGCATAAAAAGGTAAATTTCTTGTTTGAAAATTAGCTGCATCTCCTGTGTGTATTCCTACTAATACACCTGCATCAAGCAATTTTTTCGGATTTTTGAATGTAAAATCATAATCTTCATCTTCAAAATTAGGCAAACTATGTGTGTGTTGTAATAGTACTGATACGTTATTCTTTATTAAAAAATCTGTTACTAAATGAGCTTGATAACCTCCTACTATAACAATATTTGTGATCTTAAAATTATTAGAAAAATTAACAGCATCAATAATTCCCTTTTCATCCTCTACATGAATAAACAGTGATTGACTATTGTTAAATAAACCACTCATGGCTTCAAAAGCTAAATTTTTCATAGTTTTATTACCACCTAGATAAGTTACAGATTCTTCAAAATAATCTGTTAATTCATCTATCTCGTTATTATATTTCGGATTTTGTTTAAAACCTCTAGATTCACCTAACCACCATCTTCCTCTTGAAAAGCTATTAGGCCAGTTTAAATGTATTCCATCATTGGTTTTTATTGTGGCATCTTCCCAATTCCATGCATCTAGTTGAACTATAGAAGATGCTCCAGAAATTCTACCTCCACCAGGTGATACTTGAGCTATTAAAACCCCATTTGGCCTCATTGATTCAACAACTTTTGATTCAGCATTATAGGCTATTAAACTATTGATATTTGGATTGTTTTTCCCTATTTCTTCTTTGTCATCACTAGCCCTTACAGCATCTACTTCAACTAATCCAAGAGATGTATTTGCTGCTATAAATCCAGGATAAACATGCTGCCCCTTTATATTAATAATTTCCCCTTTATATGCTATTCTAGATTTGTCAGCATCAACACAGGCTTTAATAATTCCATCTTCGAATATGATAGCGCTATTTTTGATTATAGTTCCATTACCGATATGTGCTATACCACCTAAAAGAGTAATTGCTTCTTTTTGAACATTACCCGGAGTTTGTTGTGCAAATAGTTGAGTACTTATAAAAGTTACCGCTATTAATATGTTTGCTACTTTTTTCATTTGATTATATTGATTCACAGGTTAATAATGTTTTAAATTTTCTTTTTACCGGTTGAGTATTTCCACCTTTATTTTTTTCTTCCATCATCATATTAATAAGAAGGTTTCTCTCCTCTTTAATTTCTTTTCGAAGTTTTTTATCTCTTTCTTTGTCAAAATATATTGCTCCATCTATGATAGTTTTTTCAGCTATTGCATAAACAGATAATGGATTTTGATTCCACAAAACAACATCTGCATCCTTTCCAATTTTAATACTTCCAACTTTATCATCAATTCTAAGAAGTTTTGCTGGGTTTAGAGTTACGGTTTTCCAGGCATCTTCTTCGCTTAATCCCCCATATTTGATAGTTTTTGCAGCTTCTTGGTTTAACCTTCTTGACATTTCAGCATCATCACTATTTATAGCAGTTGTAACCCCAGCATTGTGTAATATGGACGCATTGTAAGGAATAGCATCATTCACTTCAAATTTGTATGCCCACCAATCGCTAAAAGTTGAAGCTCCAACTCCGTGTTCTTTCATTTTATCTGCAACTTTATATCCTTCTAAAATATGCGTAAAAGTATTTATTTTAAAATTAAATTTTTCGGCTACTTTCATTAACATGTTTATCTCACTTTGGACATATGAGTGACAACTAATAAACCTTTGCTTATTTAAAATTTCTGCTAATACTTCCAATTCTAAATCTTTTCTGTAAATATTTCCAGATTTTTTTATTCTATCATATTCTTTTGCTCTGGTAAAATAATCTACATAAAGTTGTTCAACTCCCATTCTGGATTGAGGAAACCTATTGTAGCTTTGCCAATTTGATTGTTTTACATTTTCCCCTAAAGCAAATTTTATAAATTTAGGAGAGTTCTTGAAAATCAAATTATTTGCATTTTCACCCCATTTAAGTTTTATTATTGCTGATCTACCCCCGATTGGATTTGCAGATCCATGAAGAATTTGTATTGTTGTAACTCCTCCAGCTAAATTTCTATAGATATTTATATCTTCAGGATCTATGACTTCTTCTATGGTGACCTCGGCTGATGAATTGTGTCCACCTTCATTAATACTAGATGCAGCTATATGCGAATGTTCATCAATTATTCCAGAGGTAAGATGTTTGCCGGTTCCATCAATTACTAGTGCACTTTTATACTTTAAGTTAATTCCAACTTTAGAGATCTTTCCTTTAGTTATTAATACATCTGTATTTTTTAAAACTCCTTGAATTTCGTTAGTCCAAACTGTTGTGTTTTTTATAAGTATATCTTGACTCTCTTGTAATTTGCTAAACCCATAAGCCATATTAGGATATGTAATAGGGACTATATTTATTTCTTTTGTAATCTTTTCTTTTGATTTTTTTGTATCATTTATTTGTTTTTCAAAGAAATCAACATTAAGATTACTCACACTTCCATCTGAATAGTAAGCTTTTCCATTTAGGTTATTATTTTCTTTGTTAACTCTTAAGCTGATTCTTATAAAGTTAGAATCATCATTAACAGTCATATTTAGCCACCCACCTTTATAAGATAATTTTTTAACAGTTAATGTGGAATCTTTTAATTTAGCTTTTGGCTTTTCAAGTTTTCCAGAAATATCTAAAACAGTATTTTTATCTCCGACTGTTAATTTATATTTACCTCGAATATCTTTTATCTCCATCGAGTTGATAATATTTCTATTTCCTTTAACCCAATTTTCATAGATAACTGTATTGTTATCAAATATTTCTCCAGAGGTTATTAAGAAATTGGCTAAATAGTCTTTTTTCAAATAACCTAAGACATCATTTCTACCTATTAATTTGGCTGGAATACTAGTCAGTGCTTCTAATGCTTTTTCTTTAGTTAATCCATGATCTATTGCTTTAATAATATTTTCCTTTAAATTATTTGGTGATTTTAATCCATCTAGTGTAATTGCGAACACTATATTATTTTTTTCTAAATGACTAGGATTAGTAGGTTTTTGGTTCCACTCTCTCATATCTGAAAGTTGTAATATATTTGCAGAGTAAGTATCTTCAACATCATAGGCATCTGGAAAATTGACTGGTAAAATGTAGCTAGCATTTGTAGCTTTTATTTCCTCAATTCTTTCATATTCATCTCCGCCTCCTAATAAAACATATTGAATATCAAATTCATCTCCAATTTTATCAATTCTTAGTGAGTTTATCTTGTTTTTTGCTTCGAATATTTGAATTAAATTTTTATTCTCATTTAACGCTTCTAAAGATTTGTCATTTGTTTTAGATAGCCCTTTTGAATACCATTCGGCATCAAAGTAGACTTGCTTAAGTAATGCAAATACACCCATAATTGATGATGGATATGATTGACTTGAAGTAACACTCTTAGATAATGAAAGATATTGAGTTGAGTTATCATCAATAATGTTATTTGAGTCGCCACTATCGGTTAGTGCAATTAAAACACCTTTTCCTCTAATTATACCATCGCTTAGGTGGGTATTAACAGCACCGAAACCATTTTTTATTAATTCTTTTGCTTTTCTGTCATCATATTTAAAAAATTCTATAGCATTTTGTTCTGGTCTTATGTGGTCGTTCCAGTAATAACCTTTTCTTGCATTGTTATATTGAGGAGATCTTCTGTCTCCAGATTTTCTTTCTGGAGCCTTAACTCCAAACTTAGAATATATATCAATAAATGAAGGGTAAATTGATTTACCTTCAAGATCAATTATAGTTGAGTTTTTAGGTATCTCAACAGACTTTCCTATCTGAACTATCTTACCATCTTTAACAACCATTGAGCCATTTTCTATAGTAGTATTATGACTAGAATAAATTTTAGCATTTGTAAATGTTGTGTAATTCGTGTTATCAAATTTGATACCATCGTTTGTTGGGAAATAATCTTGAGAAAAAGTAAAATTGAAAGTTAAAATTAAAAGTAGTAGTGTAAGTTGTTTTTGCATAATTTTTAATTTAAGGTTCTTAAATATATAATTTTTTGTAATTATATAGTAGCTTATTAAGCTAACTTTAACATGTTAAATTTTATTTTATTTTGTAATAATTTATAATTAATGAAACACTTTGGTCATAACTTTTAATTCCATTATCTATATTATTAAATTTTAAAAATTTATCATAACCTGATTTTGTTACTTTCTCAATAGAGTTTGAATATTTTTTCCAAAAGTCTGAACTGTTACTGTAATCCTTTAAAATGCCTTTGTTTACCAATTTTAATAGAGATCTGTAATAAGACTTGTCATATTTATACAATTCGTTTAAACACTGTCTCAAGGCAAAAGTATAGCCACTATATTTAAAGTAAATATCATTATTATATGCGGTGTTTATAAAAGCTAAAAAATTACACTCTAGTTCATGAGAAAACCCTAGTTGATGTGCTATTTCATGTGATATAGTATGAGGCATGTTATTTTTTGGGATTAAACTATTTACCTGAGATTCATTTGTAAATGGATTAATGTATCCGCTAAAGCCTAGGTAAGTTAAAGGTAGACTTAATAAAGACTTTTTGACTATTAATCCGTTTAGTTTAATTTCCGGGTAATTATTCTTAATAATACTCAGATTATTGTAACCTTGAGAAGCAATTTTACTAATTTCTTTTTGACTATATGGGATTTCTGTCGATGAACTATCTGAAGCAGCTATTTTACGATGTAATGTATTTGCCTTTATGATTAATTCTTTTGATATTTTTTTTAAGTCATCGATTGTATAAGTAGATTCAATAAATAATTTTTCTTGAATTGGGGTCCGATGATAATTAAGTCCCCATTGTAAATAAAAAATAAAGTGGATTATTGATAGATAATAAAGAGAATAATTAAAAAAAACAAAAACAGAAAACTGTTTTTGGATTACTTTTTTATATAACCTAAAGCCTATACTTAGTACAATAATAATATATAAAATATCACCTAACGAAAACGGTAATATTGAAGATATACTTCTTGTAAAAAACGAAAAATATTGATAAAGCCAAAGGCTATAATATTTCTCAATTAATTCAGGATAATTAGAAATGTACTGGACAAAGAGTAGTTGAGGTATAATGAATAAACCTATATAGTTTTTTTTTAAAATCATTATTTAAAAATAGTAAAATACTATCAGTATATAACTAGTATTAATTAAATTTGAATTCTAATTTAAATATAAACAAATGAGTAATAGTATTCAAAACCTAGAACCTAAAATTATTTGGAATAACTTCTGTAAACTTAATGCTGTGCCTAGGCCATCAAAAAAGGAGGAGAGAGTTATAAAGTTTATACATGACTTTGGTATTAGCTTAGGTCTTGAAACTATAATAGATGAAATCGGTAATGTAGTTATTATTAAACCAGCTACATCTGATATGAAAGACAGAAAAACGGTTATTCTACAATCACACTTGGATATGGTTCATGAAAAAAACAATGATGTTGTTTTTGATTTTGACAACTCAGGTATTAAGATGTATGTTGATAATGATTGGGTTAGGGCAGAGGGGACTACTTTAGGCGCTGATAATGGTTTAGGAGTAGCAACTATAATGAGTATTTTAGAGAGTGATGATATTTCCCATCCACGTGTTGAAGCTTTATTTACCATTGATGAAGAAACTGGAATGACAGGAGCACTTCAATTAGATGAAAATATTCTTAAAGGTGACATATTACTTAACTTAGATACAGAAGAGGATGATGAAATAGGTATTGGTTGCGCTGGAGGGGTAGATATCACAATTAGTAATAGTTTTGATACTAATTATAAGGATAGCTTAACTTTCATTAAAATAACTCTTAATGGTCTTTCTGGTGGACATTCTGGAATGGAAATTCATAAAAATTTAGGAAATTCTAATAAATTATTAAGCGGTATTGTTAAAGATTTAAATAATAACTTTCCTATTAGTATAGCTGAAATAAATGGTGGAGGTTTAAGAAATGCAATTCCCAGAGAGAGTTCGTTTATAATTGGTGTTAATTTATCCGATTTGGAAAATATTAAATCCCATTCACAAAATTTGTTTAGCATTATAAAAAACAAATATGCTGCTACAGATCCTTTTGTGAAGTTAAATGTTGTAAAATTAAATCAAGCGTTTAAAGTGCTTGAAAGTGAAAGCAAAGTTAACGTACTAAGTTTAATTGAAGCTTGCCCTAATGGCGTCTATAAAATGAGTGATAACATAGCTGGGTTAGTGGAAACATCTAATAATCTGGCAAACATACAGTTAAAGCAAGGTGAATTAATCATTAAATGTTTAACTAGGTCTTCAGATGAACCTTCAAAAGAGGAATTAAAAAACATTATTAAATCACTTTTTGTTAAGCACAATTATAGTGTTGAATTTTCTGGTGATTACCCAGGATGGCAGCCAAATATGGATTCAGAAATACTTACTAAACTAATTGAGGTTTATAAAAAACTAAATAATTCTGAGCCAAATGTAGCTGCGTGTCATGCTGGTTTAGAATGTGGGATAATTGGTTCTCATTATCCTAAGCTGGACATGATAAGTTTTGGTCCAACGATTAGAGGTGCACATTCACCAGATGAAAGAGCTTCAATTAAATCCACAATTAAATTTTGGAGTTTCTTAAAGGAAGTACTTTTAAATATCCCTTTTAAATAAAAAAAATAGCCTGTATTATAAAATACAGGCTATTAAAATCCTAATAGATAGTTTAATTTATCAGAAATTTAGTTAACATTCACCATTGTGATAATAAATATCAAATCTTGGTTAGGTTTTATCAATCCACTTCCCTGTGCACCATAGCCGATATTAGATGGTAGGTATGCAAACATTCTATCTCCAACTTTCATTATTCCAACAGCTTCTTTAAAGCCTGTGATCATTTGTGCATCTGGAGATAATTGCATTGGCATAGCGCTATATCTTCCTCTTAACTCTTTCTCCGAGCTATATTTTCCGTAACCTTCTTCGCATTCTTTGGAATTAGAATCAATTAGGTTTGCTTGAGTGTCGTAAAGTTCATAAAAGAGATTGACATTATCTCCTTGCTTTGGTTTTATTCCATCACCTTTAATTATATTAAATGTTCTAAGACCAGATTTAAGCATTTTTGATTTTGCTTTGTAGTTATTTAAAGTAGGTAAATAACTAATGGCCTTGTCTTTGCCCTTGACTTGGTTTGTTAATCTAGTCTTTTCTTTCTCTTCTTCCAGTAATCTATTTTTTTCAACTAGTTTAGTCAATTCAATATTCCATACATTTACTGCATCAAATTGTTTAGCATCATCACCATTTCTTATAATATTTAATTTTTTAATTATTATATCTGATATTGGTCTATTTGCAACACCAGTCTCTACATTTGAAATCGAATCTTGAATTTCAAGACCCATTACAACTTCGCCAAAGACACTATGTTTATTGTTCAAGTGTGGGGTAGGAGTTTCCGTAATAAAAAACTGACTACCATTAGTTGCTGGTCCTGAGTTAGCCATAGACAATATCCCTGGCTTATCATGCATTAAGGATTCATCGAATTCATCTGGAAAGCTATATCCTGGTCCACCCCTTCCATTTCCTTCAGGATCACCACCTTGAATCATGAAGTTATTCATTACTCTGTGAAAGATCAATCCGTCATAAAAAGGTAGGCCTAAATGAATTGAATCTACATCTGGATGATTTCCCTCTGCTAGAGCTACAAAATTAGCAACGGTTATAGGAGTTTTGTCATAAGAAAGTTTCACAACCATTGTCCCCATATTAGTATTAAACTCTGCAAATAAACCTTCTCCGAGATCTTGATATTGATTTGCAACGCTATTACAGCTTGTTGTTATTACTAAAGCAATTGATAATAATAAAATTAGTTTTTTCATTTATATTAATTTTTGATTGAATTTATTGATTTTACTTTGATTGTACAAATTATAGCAGTGTTTGGAGGTATTTTATTTAAATCTCCATACATACCATATGCTTTGTAAGATGGGAGTATAAACGTAGCTATTTCACCTTTTTTTAAGATTTTTAATGCTTCTCTAATCCCTGTTATTATTTGTTGTTTTTCCATTATATAACTCTGTTCTCCAATAGCTTTATAATTATAAATAATTTTATTATTTAAATCTGCCATGGAATAATCAAATATTATACTATCACCAAATTCTGGTGATTTATCATTAGAATCATTTTTTTTATTATAAAAATACCAAAAACCTCTTTTTGAATTAATATAATTTTTATCAGTGTTTTTAGATAGATAATTATCTATTTTTTGATTTTGTTCAGCTATGATATTTTTTAGTATAGATGTATTTTCAATACTTTTTTTATTATGATTTACAGCATACCTAGGCTTGTTTTCAGAGCAAGAAAATAGTAAGGCGATTATAATAAATTTTAACAATTTCATTATCTAAGCTTTGCTTTGTATTGAGGTAATAGTTTTTTGAATTTTAAAATAGTGGTTTGTAGGTCTTCTTTACTAAAACCTCCTGCTGCATTTATGTGTCCCCCTCCGTTGAAGTTATTTCTTGAAAAATCATTAACATCAAAATCTCCTTTAGATCTTAATGATATTTTTATGATTTCATCAACTTCATTCTCTATAAATATTACCGCAAATTTTATACCTTTTATAGACAATCCATAATTAACAAAACCTTCTGTATCTCCCTTTTTAAAATTATATTTATTTAATATTTCTTGAGTTAGATACATGTATGCAGTATTGTATTCTGCACTTACTACCATATTGGATAGGGTATGGCTTAATAACAATACCTTATCGAATGAATTGTTATCGTAAACTAAATTATTTATCTCATTTCCATTAGCACCTTTTTTAATTAATTCAGAGATGACACTATGGGTAACTTCTGTGGTTAAAGGAAATTTAAAAGATCCAGTATCAGTCATTATTCCAGTGTAAAGTGCACTAGCTACTTTTGGAGTGATTTTATCTGTAAATGATAGTTCTGTTATAAAATGGTATACCATCTCGCAGGTTGAACTCATCAGAACATCAGAGTAAATATACGCTGCGTAATCATCAGGGCTTTGGTGATGATCAATCATTACCTTAACTGCCTTAGACTCTTTAACAACCTCTCCCATCAACCCAATTCTAGATAAAGAATTGAAGTCGAGAGTAAATATTAAGTCAGAATTCAATATTTCGCTATTATATAATTCTGGGTTGTTTTCGTATATTTTTATTTCGTTTTCATCGTCAATCCATTTCAGAAAATCAGGAAAATTGTTAGGGGATATAACAGATGATTGATAACCTAAGGATTTTAAAACTTCATTTAGAGCTATACACGATCCAATGGCATCCCCATCAGGATTTTTATGTGGTATTACAATAATTTTTTTTGAGCTTTCTAGAAGAGGCTTTAATTCTACTATATTTATTTTAACCATAATCTACAAATATACGATATATTAAGAAAATCATTTAATTAGTTGTGTAAATGTATTATTTTTGCACTTAAATTTAAAAACTTAAAAATGATTACAAATAGAACTTTCACTATGCTTAAGCCTGACTCAGTTGAGAAAGGTAATATTGGTGCAATTATGAGTAAAATTAATGCTGCAGGATTTAAAATTCTGGCATTAAAATTAACTAAAATGAGTGTTTCAGATGCTGAAAAATTCTACTCTGTACACAAGGATCGACCTTTCTTTAATGACTTAGTTGGTTATATGACAAGAGGCCCTATTGTTGCTGCAGTACTAGAAAAAGATAATGCTGTAGAGGATTTTAGATTGTTAATTGGGGCTACTAACCCGGCTGATGCAGCTGAAGGTACTATAAGAAATGAATTTGCTGACTCAATTAGTGAAAATGCAGTTCATGGTAGTGATAGTGATGATAATGCTAAAATAGAATGTGATTTTCACTTTTCAGCTAGAGAAGTTTTTTAATAACTAAAATTATTGTAAAAAAAAAGAGTCAAATTAAATTTGACTCTTTTTTATCGATAAATCTAAATTTTATATTTATAAAACTTTTACATTTACTGCGTTAAGACCTTTTTTGCCTTCTGTTAAATCGAATTCA
>CAJVXR010000016.1 GCA_913009535.1 uncultured Flavobacteriales bacterium
TACTTGACACCCACTCACCCTTATCTTTTCCATAAAACCAATAAGCAGCATTTGCCTTTTTTCCACCCATCAAGATCGACCCTCTGTCCTTAAGAGCTATTGAGATAGTTTTAGATTTCATGTTATTTTCTAATCTATTTAAATCTCCAAAAGTATTAACTAATAAATTATTTGGAGACATCTTTGCCGAATATGCATTGCCTCCTAAATTTTCATAATCTAAATCTGTAGTACAATAAACATCTTTTTGTGTTTTTTTATCAAACCAATTGTTTCCAGCTATACCGTGGGTCTTTGGAGTTGATCCTGTCGCAATAGATGCATGTCCTGGTCCAGTTACTGTTGGTACATAATTATAATGATTATTTTTTAAGTTAAACCCCTCACGTATCAATCTATTAAAGCCATTATTGGAATAGCTACCTTTATATTTATCTAAATTATCAAACCTCATTTGATCAACCACAACGGCGACAACCAGTTTTGGCTTATCTAAATCACTTTGCAACCCAGCATTTTTAGAGTTACAATTGACAAATGTCAATCCAAGTAATGCAATTAGTATTGTTTTGATTAAAAATATATTTTTCATTTGAACAGGGATTAAAAATAATATCAAAAATACTGTTTTAATAAATATTAAAAATTAATTTAGTATAATAAATTATTTATCTCTCAATGCGGCACCTTCACAATTTCGGTCTTTACTTTATTATGATTAATAAAATGTTTCATAAGCCAACTAAATGGAGTGTTATGAAGCAACTAATTTTAAAAGATGTTGAAGATCTTGTAATTAATTCGTTAGGGATAATTGCTTTTGTATCTTTTTTTATTGGTGGTGTTATTACAATCCAAACAGCACTAAATATGGAAAACCCTCTACTACCAAATTACCTAGTTGGGTTTGCCACAAGACAATCTATTGTTTTAGAATTCGCACCTACTATTATTTCTATAATTATGGCTGGAAAAGTTGGTTCATTTATAACTTCAAGTATTGGATCGATGAGAGTGACTGAGCAAATTGATGCCCTTGAAGTAATGGGTATTAATCCATTAAATTATTTAGTTTTTCCAAAAACAGTGGCAATGCTCTTATATCCTTTTATTATTTCAATAGCAATGTTTGTGGGTATTTTAGGAGGATTAGCAGCTTGTGTTTTCGGAGGCTTTAGCACGGTTGATAATTTTATAACAGGGGTACAAATGGATTTCATACCATTTCATATGGCTTATTCTTTTATTAAAACTTTTATATTCGCTTTTATACTTGCTACTATTCCCTCATTTCATGGGTATTATATGAAGGGTGGTGCTCTTGAGGTTGGAAAAGCTAGTACTACATCATTTGTATGGACCAGTGTTTCTATTATATTACTCAACTTTATTTTAACTCAAATGCTATTATCCTAATGTTAAAAATAAATAAATTATATAAATCGTTTAATGGCATTAAAATACTTAATGGTATTGAAACAGAGTTTCAAAAGGGAGAAACAAGTCTAGTTATAGGTCAAAGTGGATCAGGAAAAACAGTGCTATTAAAATGCTTGTTAGGTCTATACAACTATGAAAGTGGGGACATTATTTACGGAAACAAAAACCTTAAAGATCTCAATGATAACAACAAAATGATGTTGAAATCTAAGATAGGTACAGTATTTCAAGGTAGTGCATTATTCGACTCTATGAATATCGAAGAAAATGTAATGTTTCCCTTAAAGATGTTTACAAATTACACAAATGACGAAATTCTTGATAGAGTTAATTTAGTCTTAAAAAGAGTAAACCTTATCAATGTAAATAAAAAAATGCCTAGCGAAGCATCTGGCGGAATGCAAAAAAGAGTTGCAATTGCAAGGGCCATAGTTAATAACCCAGAATATTTATTTTGCGATGAACCAAACTCTGGTTTGGATCCGAAAACAGCAATTGTCATTGATAATTTGATTAAGGAAATTACCATCGAGTACAATATAGTCACAGTAATTAACTCTCACGACATGAACTCAGTAATGGAAATTGGAGATAAAATAATTTTTCTAGAGAATGGGCTAAAAAAATGGGAAGGGAGTAAGAATAATATTTTCAAAACTGACAACAGCGCAGTTACTGATTTTGTATACTCTTCAAATCTTTATAAAAAGATCCGAGAGTCGTATAACAAATAGCTATAATTGTCTTTTAATTAATATAGAATCAAGGTTTAATTTATATTTCAACCATTTCTCTAACTGAACAGATTTATTTGCTATGTCTAATTCATTTATAAGTGAATCGTTCCATTTAACATAAAACACTGAAATAGTATCAATAGATTTAAAATCAGATTTTAGCACATTAGAATATGAAAAATTCTGTATTTCTGAATAATTAATACTGACTTCATTTACTAAGCCAGGAAATTCAATATAATTTTGCTCTAGTTTTAAAAGCTGCTGAATTTTATTTTCAAGAAAGTTTATTTTTTGAGTTTGAGATAGTAAATCCAAAGAATCTCTAGATCTGAGTTCTTCCATATACTCAAGATTATTAATTTCTCTGAAAAGACTCTGATTTATGATTAACTCTGTATTATCTAAAGAACTATAATTTTTCATTTTAGTACTCAGAACAAACTCAATTTCATCGGAAATTTGGTCATTCCCTAATGTTGTTAATTCGATAACTGATGGAATATCTTTATTGTACTGAATAAGAATATTTTTTTTGATATATTTTGAGTTTGGTAAAATATCTAGTTCAGAGTTAACAAAACTCATAGCATCATTTTTAAAATTACTCTCTTTTACAACATTTACAAATGTCCAAACAGCTGGAATCATAACAACAATAGCTGCAAGAGTTGCAAATCTTGAAATCCTCCTTCTTCTAATGGAGTCAACATAATTAATCATTGGGAATTTTAAAAACTTGACAACAATAAAAGTAGCTAAGGCAATAAATATTGTATTTATAATAAACAGATACATTGCCCCAAGGAAATAATCCATTGAACCAACAGCTATTCCATAACCAGCAGTACATAGTGGCGGAATAAGAGCTGTTGCAATAGCTACTCCATATATAACTGTGGCAATAGTACCTTTTTTAGTTCTTGCTATAATAAGAGCTAGACCTCCAAAAAATGCAATTAAAATCTCTCTAATATCTGGTCTTGTCCTTGCAAATAACTCAGATGTATCTGCATTAATATCAAAAACATAGAAATACAGAAAGGAAGTAAGAATACTTAAAAGCATCATTGTCCCTAAACTAATTATAGACGTCCTTAAGGTGTCAATGTCATTTATTGCTATGGATAGACCAACCCCTAATATTGGCCCCATTAAAGGAGATATTAGCATAGCTCCTATTACTACAGGAATTGAATTTGTATTCAAACCAATTGAAGCAACAAAAATCGAACAAATAAGAATCCAAGCAGTAGCACCCTTAAATTGCACATCTGCTTTTATAGCTTCGGTTGTACTAATTTGATCTGCATCTTTTCTAAAGTCAAGAAGATTTACTAAATATATCCTTGTATTAGAAATTAATAATGTAAAATTATCAATGATATTATTATTATTTTTATTCATCATTTTAATTGTTTGAGACCAGTCAAAGATGAAGAGCTTCTTATTTTATCTCCAAGCCCATCAATCATTTCGATATTATATTTAATACAAATCGCAGACTCCGGTACTTCTGAAGTAGATCTGTCCCCACCGTTTGCAAAAATATTTGGTTTTATAGCTTCTAACGATTTACAAACAGTTTTATCCTTGTCTATAGATAAAAAAACATCATCTACAATATTTAAAGCAGCTACAATCCTAACTCTATCTTTTTCATCCATAAAAGGCTTGCCTTTTTTTAATACACACTGACTATTGTTATTAACTATAACTACTAGTTTGTCTCCTAGTTTTTTTGACATTTCTAAATAATCCAAATGCCCTACATGAATTGGGTCAAAGTACCCACTTACTGCTACTACTTTACTCATAATTAATCTAATTTATGTATTTCTGCATTAGCGTTAAACAAATAATATTTACCTGTTTCAACTTCAATACATTTATATCTTTTTGTTAATTTTTTCTCTAATTTAAAAATTTTTCCATTATAAATACCAAACCTTGTACCTAAATCAAGTTCATATATATAATTCTTATCTGTGGGTGGGTCATACATTTTTAGCTCTTTTACAAGCTCAATATCTGAATCTGTAGTAGCTTTTGGGTTTTTAAAATAGTTAGCAAGTAAAGGCAATAATACTTTAGGGAAAATATCTGGATTCAAAACAGGTAGAATAAGAATTCTAAATTGATTTTTCCATTCCAAACCATGTGGCTTTATAGAATTTTTAAACAATTTATAGACATATAGATGAGCAATTTCATGAATTAATGTAATTAAAAATCTATACTTATTCAAATTAGAATTAATAGTAATTAGACAGTTGCCATTACTTAATACTCTAAAATCTCCATGTCTGGTTTTACGTTCTGATTTTATTTTAATTTCAATATCGTACTTAACTAATATCTCTTGAACATATGCTACAGAATTATCAGGAAGATACCCCTTAAATGTATCCATACTATGGAGTGCTTGAAGAAATTTGAAGTATTTTACCGTTGATCATTTTAGAGCCTTTTACTGAAAAATCGTATATATATTCAGCCATTTCAATTGCTGTTACCGAAGCTTCATAGCCAGGAAATGCTTCTTCTAACATTTCAGTTTGTACAGCTCCTAACGCAAGTACATTAAAATTAATTTTTAGTTCCTTATACTCTTCTGCTAACATCTCTGTTAGAGTAATTAAAGCCCCTTTACTAGAACTATAAGCTGATAGTCCTGGGAATTTTACACTTCCTTGAACTCCACCAATAGAACTTATATTAATAACTTGACTTTTTGCCTTCATAAATGGAAGACAACTCTGAGTTAGCATAGCAACACCAAATACATTAGTACTATAGATAGTCTTAAAGTCTTCTAAGGAGGTATCCTCAAAATTTTTATTAATTAGTAATCCGGCATTATTAATTAATATATCTACTGTATTCCAGTTTTTAGAGATAAACTCCTTAACCATTCTATGATCATTCTCTTTAGTAATATCAAATGATAAAAAAGAAGTATTTGCTAAATTTAAATTTTCTGAGTTACTTATGTTTCTAGAAAGAGATAATACATTAAAACCTGAGTTAGAAAATATTTTAATCAACTCAAGACCTATACCTCTACTTGTACCAGTAATGACTACATTTTTTGACATTCAAATTAGATTTATATAAATAAAGATAATAAATAAAACTATAGTTGTTAAGCCAACATAGTTACAGGGTTTTCAACAAATCCTCTTAAAGTCTGCAGGAATTTCGCACCTGTTAAACCGTCAATTACTCTATGATCACAAGCTAGGGTTAGCTTCATTGTATTTCCAACAACTATATCACCATTTTTGACAACAGGCTTTTCAATTATAGAACCTACAGATAAAATTGCAGAATTGGGTAAATTAATAATTGAAGTAAAACTTTCTATATCAAACATTCCAAGGTTTGATATTGTAAATGTACTACCCTCCATTTCCTGAGGAGTTAGTTTTTTTGACTTAGCCTTAATCGCAAAGTCTTTCACCTTACCACCAATTTCAGATAAATTAAGTTGATTCGCAAACTTAAGCACTGGCACAACTAAACCGTCCTCAACTCCAACCGCAACTCCAATATGAACATGCTTGTTATATCTTACCTTATCTTCAAACCATTGAGAATTAACACTAGGGCTAATGCTTAATGCCATTGATGTAGCTTTAACAATTATATCATTAAAAGAAATTTTTGTATCGGGAATTGAATTGTATTGATTTCTAAATGAAATCGCATTAGACATATCAAATTCAACACTTAAATAATAGTGTGGAGCTGAAAATTTAGATTGACCCAGTCTCTTAGCAATTGTCTTTCTCATCTGAGAATGATTCACCTCTTCAAAAGACTCGTTAAGATCTAAAGTTACACTTGAAGGAGTTCCTGTCTTGTAATTTTCAATATCAATTTTTATTATACGACCATTTTCTCCAGAACCAGAAATAGTGTTTATATTAATATTCTTCTCTAAAGCTAATTTTTTAGCAAGAGGAGATATAAATAACCTTTTGTTGTTTACGGGCTCTTTATTTTCTACTACAACAGTAGGACTTTCTACAATTTGTTTAGTCTCAACTACTTCAGATACAGGCTCTTCAATTTTATCAACTGACGAATTATTTTTCCCAAAATTATCTACCAAATGATTTACTGAAACCCCTTTAGGACCAATTATTGCCAAAAGGTCATCTACTTTAGCAGATTCACCTACTTGTAAACCAATATACAATAGAAATCCAGACTGAAAAGATTCAAATTCCATTGTAGCTTTGTCAGTTTCAATCTCTGCTAAGATATCTCCTTCATCTACATTATCACCAACTTTTTTAAGCCATGTAGCCACAGTTCCTTCTTCCATGGTATCGCTTAATCTAGGCATTGTAACTACTGTTACCCCATCTGGAATAGAGTTATTGTCAGTAACTATATCTTTTTTAATCTCTTCAACTTTATTTGTGTTTTCTTTTTTCACCTCTACGTTAGTTGAAGAATCATTCAAAGAACTTAATAAGCTTTTGTAATCTTCATCAGGTTGTCCAATAATTGCAAGCGGATCATCAACATTTGTAGTCTCACCAACCTGCACACCTATATAGAGCAATGTACCTTCATAAAAAGATTCAAATTCCATAGTAGCCTTGTCAGTTTCTATCTCTGCTAGAATATCTCCTTCTTCTATCTTATCACCAACTTTTTTTAACCAAGAAGCTACAGTTCCTTCTTCCATGGTATCACTAAGCCTTGGCATTTTAATTAATTCTGCCATAATTATAATTTATGTGTTAAAAAAGGATAGTCATCTTGCTCATAAACAGCATCATACATAAGTTTTAAATCTGGATAATCAGATTCTTCCGCAAATTTCTCACACTCTTTAACCTTCATTTTTATTTTTTCACTAATTTTTTCTAATTCTGATTCTGTTGAATATTTTTCATTTAATATTATATCCTTAATCTGATTTATGGGATCTATCTTTTTATATTCAGCAACTTCATCTTTTGTTCTGTAATGTTGAGCATCACTCATTGAGTGACCTCTGTATCTATACGTTTTCATCTCTAAAAAAGTAGGACCATCACCCTTCCTAGCTCTATCGATAGCAGTGCTTAAGGCCTTAGCAACCTTTAAAGGATCCATACCATCAACTGGACCACATGGCATTTCGTAACCTAGTCCAAGTTTCCAAATCTCAGTATGATTTGCAGTCCTTTCTACAGATGTACCCATGGCGTAACCATTGTTTTCACAAATAAATATTACTGGTAATTTCCATAACATAGCTAAATTAAAAGCCTCGTGAAGAGATCCTTGTCTTGCAGCACCATCTCCAAAACAGCAGAGAGTGACTGCATCTGATCCGTGGTATTTATCTCCAAAAGCAATACCAGCTCCTAAAGGTATCTGACCACCGACAATACCATGTCCACCATAGAATCTATGTTCTTTTGAAAATATATGCATTGAACCACCTAATCCTTGTGAAGTACCTGTTTTTTTACCAAATAACTCCGCCATTACTCTTTTTGGATCTACTCCCATTCCAATAGGCTGTACATGATTTCTATAAGCAGTAATCATTTTATCTTTAGAGAGATCCATCGCATGCAAAGCTCCAGCTAAAATAGCTTCTTGACCATTATAGAGATGTAAAAAACCTCTAACTTTCTGTTGAATATACACAGCAGCTAGCTTATCTTCAAACTTTCTCCAAAACAGCATATCTTCATACCATTTTAAATAAGTTTCTTTTGTTATTTTTTTCATATTTAATATATAATCGATTACAAAAATAACCAATGAAATCTAGTTAAAAAAAGTTAATAATAGAATTTTTTATAAAAAAGAAGAATCAAATTTAAAAGGCAACAAATTATCAATAGAGTTAGAGAAAACTATCTTTCCTTTTTCACCCATAAAATAGGTACCAATAGGTGAGTTTTGTTTGTTTTCAAATTCAGAAATAACCTGCCTACAGCCTCCACATGGAGCGATTGGAGTTTCGTTAATTTTATTAATAGATCCAGCTACAATCACTAAACATATTACATTAGATTCAGGGTGCATTGAGTTTGCATAAAAAAGAGCAGTTCTTTCCGCACATAGTCCAGATGGATACGCTGCATTTTCTTGATTAGAACCAGTAATTACTTCACCATTGTCCATTAAAACAGAGACACCAACAGAAAAATTTGAATATTTTGAATATGCTGTTTTTCTTATGTTTTTTGCACTTTGAACTAAAGGAGCTACTTCACTTGGTAGATCTTCAATAGAATCAAAAACAGTAAAGTTTGAATTAATTGAGATTTCTTTCATGCTAAGTCTATTTAATATTCATAATATTCATTATCACCAAAATTAAAAGTCAAAGAAAATCTAAGAGTGTTTTCTAAGGGACTAGGAACTTTAGATGCAGAAAACAGATAAGATAAGTCAATATTAGTACCACTAAATTTAAACCCAGCACCAAGTGCTAAAAACTTTCTAGCCCCCTTATCTTCACTTTCGTTAAAAAAACCTGCTCTTAAGGCAAAGGAATCCTCATACGTATACTCTGCTCCTAAGGACCATGTAAACTCACGAAGTTCTTCGCTAAATCCTCCTGGAGCATCAGAAAAAGACTGAAATACACCAGCCAAAAAATCTACATCCGTTGGTTTGCCGTCTATAATGCCTGTGTAACTTTGCCCAATTTGCTCTTCATCCTCATCAAATAAACCATTTCCATTAACATCATTGTAGTCCGTAAAAGTACCTAATAGTGGAGGAGTCGGAACTAATAACTTAGAAAATTCAGCAGTTACTGAAACCTTATTATACGAATCTAAAATAAAATCGAAACCACCTCCGAACCTCAACATAGTTGGTAAAAAACTTTCAGAACCTGAGTCATCATATTTAATCTTAGGTCCTAAGTTTTGGATTATAAAACCTGCTCTCCATCTGCCAGTGTAGTCGCTATAGACTTGTTCTTCTCCTTGATAATAACCAGAAATATCAACTCCGTAAGAGCTTGCAGCTATAGCATTTTGGTCTACTGCTTGTATTTTAAGATCTGATCTCAAATAACGTAAGGAAACTCCCATAGAAAACTGTTCGGCTAGCCTTAGTGAGTAAGAAACATCCATAGTTAATTCATTAGGTTTTTCAATTAGAGCCTCTGAGAATTCGTCTTGAATAATTTCTATTTCACCTAAACTAAAATATTTAAAACTTACTGCAAATGCACTTCTATCATTTAATCTATTAAAATAAGTAATATTCCCAAGAGAAATATCATTTACTAGTTTACTTAAATAAGGAGTATAACTTATACCAAATCCAGATTTAGATTCAGAAAAAGCATATTTTGAAGGGTTCCAATGCTGGGAATATGTATCTACATGCGTTGCAACACCCATATCACCCATAGCTGCAGCTCTAGCATCGGAAGCAATTAATAAAAAAGGCACCCCGGTGGTTATTACCCTACTATCATTTGGATTTGGGACAATTTGAGTTTCAGTTTGTGATATTACTCTAGTAGTGAATAAAAACAATACAAATATAAATATGTGATATCTCATTTAATTGAATCTTTGAATTAGTAAATATACTTTAATATTACAGGATGACAAGTTTTTGAATCTTTTGAGCTTTCTTGTTTGTTTGCAAAGATCTGACCTTAATTTTATAAACATAAACCCCCTTAGCTAATCTATCGCCATACTCATCTCGACCATCCCAAACAATATCCCTGGACAAGTTTGAAGAACCTAAAGTATTTGTTTGTTGATTTATAGTTTTTACAAGTTTTCCTGAAACAGTAAATATTTGTAATAGAACGTCCAAAACATCACTACTATTGTGGTTAAACCAAAATTCTGTGTAATTTATAAAAGGATTAGGATAATTTAGTACGTTTGAAATTACTAACTCTTCATTTTGATCGTAAACTAAAAACTCAATTTCAGTAGTTGAAGAATTATTAAATACATCCCAAGCTTTAAAATTTATGGTATGAATTCCAGGTTCTAGATCTCTCAATGGGTATTTAATACTACCGTTTTTATAATCGTCTAATGCTGCTTCGTAATAATCATTGAGCTGAAAAGTGTTTGAGCTGTCGCCATCTAAAACGGCAGTAATATCGTGACCTATTCCACTTGATGTATTTATTCCATTATCATCAAATAATTTTACGATTAGAAAAGGACTTTCATTAGTAATCCCTCCATCTATAAAGCTCTCGTCGTTCATATAAAGGTTGATTTCTGGACCTGTATTATCATTAACCGCATTTTCATTAATTCCACCAATTAATACACTCAAATCATTACCAGAGTTATCCAAATCCGAGTTATTTTTTTTAGCGTATAAACTAAATTTACCAGTACCAATAGCCATACCAATATCCCTAGGTACAACAAAATCAAATTCAAATAAACCATCAACTATAGACGCCTTGCCTTTAAAAACAGTTTCACCTAATGTTATAAAATCAAGTATTATAGGTTCATTATTTTGATAAACATTATCATTACCTAAGGTAGATCTTGGAATATTTTTATCATACACAGTGGAAGTTAACTCGCCGTTGTAATCATTTATTATGTTACCGCCTAAATCTTCAATCTGACCTTTAACGTTAACATAGCTAAGAGCTTCTATAGGATCAATTAAATCATTAATAGCTATATCATTAATGCTAGTAATTTTAATATTTGGTTTAGGGAAAGCCAGCTTCATTGCAGGGTCACCTATAAAAAATACTAACCTTCTTTGAATGATATTTGAAATTTCAGGATCATTTTTTGTTAACCTCAAAGCTTCAGCCATAGAATAGGTAGAGCTAGAGTTTAATGAGAAAAGATACTTTTGAAGAGTAATATTAAAATCAACACCAACACTGACAAAAATTTGACGAGTTGTTGTTATCAAACCTATTGACCCTCCATTTTTATTCCAGTATAAAAACTCACCAGCGGTCTCTCTATTTGGATTATCAAATTTTGTAAATTCACAAGTAACTGAAACAAAACAATTAAGTCTGTCTTTGTTTAATAACTCTTGAGCATCAATTTTATCAAAAATTCTTTCCCTAGCTATTCCATCTTCACCCCCATGCCCAAAATAATTTACAACTAAAGCTCCAACTTCTAGACTTTCTATAATAGCATTATTTACTTCTGGATACCTCTCACCACCAGACGTAGATTCTTGCACAAAAGCATCTGCATATATTTTCTTTACATTGATTGAAGATTTATTATTTTCAATTATTGTAGCTAATGAATCTGAAGTACTCTGAATTATATCTTCCCATGATTCATCGACATCATCCGCAATAACAATCGTGTTATTTCTCCAACTACCATAAGAATCTTCACTGTAATAAGATTCAATTTTATCTACTAAATCTTTTGCTCTTTGGGGAGTGTCTGCTAAGATTCTACCAACTGCAATATCAAGTTTGTCAGATGAACTCATTGTACCTTCGTTATAATCCATCATTCCAAAAAAATCATCAGAAATAAATGAACTTGAAAGGCTAAAACTTGATAAGGAATGCCATGAAGGGACTATATTTGTATTATTAGGTATTCTGTCTTTATAGTCATAAGAAGCATCTCCAAATAAGCATAAATATTTTAGATTTCCCTCTGAATTATCGTAAACGTACTTTACGAAATTTCTTAGCGCAGCTATATCGGGATTAGAGGAATTAAATTCGTTATAAATAGATTTTAAATCTACAACCTTAACATTCAGTCCATTAACTTCTCTATTAATCTGAGCTAATCTTTCGGCTTGACTTAACATTTCTTCACTGGTTAATATTAAATAATCAACAGCTTCAAAACTATTGTTGTCCCCAATAAATATGCTGTTTTTTAAATTTTGATTATTTAAACTATTAGAATTATTAGACAATGGAGACAACAACTCTGATAGAGAAAAAGCGATGTATTTAGAGCTAAGACCTAAATTAGATTTTATATTAAAACTGGGTTCTGAATTAGAATTTTCTTTAAAGTAAATGTTTGAAATATCCGAAACATTCCAAACCTCGTCTAAAGAACTGGAATTAGAAATGACATACTTACCAATACCATTTAAATTTTCAACTTCATCATTATAATAAATTAATTGAGAACCATTAAATACTAAATCACAAGTAGCTTTAATAGATATATAATCAAGGTAAGCATAGGAACTTGGATTGCCATTGTTGTTATAATCTAAGTTTACATTAATTAACGAATTCGATACCAATATTTGATCGTTAAAGTAATCCTCTTTTGCTAATATTGGATCCCCTATAGATTGATAATAAAAATTGTCAACTTCTAAATTATTTACTTTTAAGCTCATTGAAGTTGGAATCTCAGAAACTGCAGCTGTATAAACCTTTAACTGAACCGGCTTTGAGGTAATTAAATTATCAAAATTAAATTCAAAATTCTTATTTGATTCAAAATCAAACCTATCTCCAAACCATCTTCTACCTATTTTGGCAATATTATAATTATCAACTTCATGAAATTTGTAATCTTGATATTCATCAATAATAAAGTTTTCATCCCCACTTGGTTCTACTAACTCAACAACTCTTTTACCAAAACCGGCACTAACATTTAACAAATAGTAAGTTTTATCTGTGAAAGAGTTTAAATTAGTATTACTTTCTTCATTAAAAGAATCTTGACCTTTACCATAAAAAATAATATAATCGTCATTATTAAAAACACCATCCTCTTCTCCAATAAACTTGATAGCATTTTGAACTGGATCAAAAGGGAATTCTGACGAGTTAGTCAATGGCAGCATTTCGCCACCGTTTCCATAAATCTTAATAGTTCTAGGGTCAACATTTGAAGTATTTACACCAAGAGTATTTAAAAAGCTTTTACTTAATTTGTAAACACCTGTATTTGATATTTCAAATCTAAACCAGTCACCTTGACTTAAAACAGAGCTATTAATTGTGTTTTTTGAATTACGAAGATTTTGAGCACGCTGTTGATTGTAGGAAAAAGATAAAGAGGTTATTTTTTTTATAATGCCATTTTCTTTGAAAAATGGATTTAGCTCTAAGTAGACTTTTCTGCTTTTTAACGAAAGGCTATTGTTTAATTTAAATTTAGGCTCACTTGGAATACCATCTATATCTAAATCGCCAAGTGCATTGACATCAATGATTTCATAGGATATTTTATCAATTTTAGCAGATTTAGAATCAATAAGAAAACTCTCATTCCATTGAGTTGTCAAAGTAATACCTGTAGTGGGCTCAAAATTATGTCTATGGTTATCAAAATATGGAACATTGAAATTATTAAACTCACTAACATAGTTCTTATAATTTACCCAGTTGATTTCAATTAACTTTTCTTGAGCAGTAATTGAAAAGAGGTTAGTTAAAAATAAAAAAACAACTGACAGATATAATCTCATATATTGCAAACGACTAAAACAAAAGAATATTACTATTTAAAATAATATTCAAAATTACAATAATAAAAAATTAATATTGTCGTTTTAAGGTTAATAATCCTCTTTTTTTATAATTATTAATGATTGCAATATGAGCTTAAATTCATATATTGCATTGCTTAAAATTTTTAACTTAAAAGGTTTTAATTAAAAAACAAGAAGAAAAATATGAATATGTATAAATTATTTATAATAGTAATTTCGCTGACTTTTTTTGGTTGTAATAATTCTAAAACCTCAAAAAACATTTCTAATGCCACAGGTTGGGATATCAACTCAAGAGATGGTGGTTTTCAGTACAACACTAACTATAAAGGGCAAGAAGCAGGTCCTGGATTAGTATTTATTGAAGGTGGTACTTACACTAGGGGTAAAGTTCAAGACGACGTTATGCATGATTGGAATAACACTCCAAATCAACAACACGTAATGTCTTTTTACATGGACGCAACAGAAGTTACAAATATGATGTACTTAGAATATCTAGATTGGGTTAAATCTAATTTCCCTCCTAGTAATACTAATTATGCAGATATTTATAACGGAGCTCTTCCAGACACTTTAGTTTGGAGAAATAGATTAGGAAATACTGAAGATCTAGTAGAAAATTATTTAAGAAATCCTGCATACGGGCAATACCCTGTTGTTGGAGTAAGCTGGGTTCAGGCTAATGAATTTGCTAGCTGGAGATCAGATAGGTATAATGAAAAAATATTAATGGATGAAGGTTATTTAGCTACTAATAGAGAGATAAATGAAAAGAAAAGAAATAATGAAGAAGAAATTGAAGAGAAAGAAAAAGCTACAGGAGCAGATGCAAATTTCAGCATAGATACTTACGTTTTAAATCCCAATTCAACTTATGGTGACAGAAATGAAGATAGACTAAATGGTAGAATCAATCAAAGAAATTCAAAAGACACTATTAGTACAGAGTTCAAATCTGCATCTAGAGAAACCGGATTAATCTCTCCCAAGTATAGATTACCAAGTGAGTCTGAATGGGAGTATGCAGCACTTGCGTTACAAGAAAATAGAGATTTTAATGTATACAGAGGTAGAAAAAAATATCCTTGGAGTGGACAATACACTAGATCAGGTGAAACGAAAATATTAGGAGATCAGTTAGCCAATTTTAAAAATAGTGATGGTGATTATGGTGGTATTGCAGGATGGTCTGATGATGGTGCGGATATTACAAATATGGTTAAGTCTTACTCGCCTAACGATTTTGGGTTATTCGATATGGCTGGTAATGTAGCTGAATGGGTGGCAGATGTTTATAGACCTATAGTAGATGACGAGTTTAACGACTTTAATTATTATAGAGGTAATGTTTATACCAAAAATGAAATTAGTGAAGATGGCAGAACATCTAAAATAGTAGGAAATGATGAAGTTGTTTACAAGACTTTATTAAATGGAAAAAGAGTTGCTGTAACTTTGCCTGGAGAAATTTCTAAAGTCCAAGTAGACGAAAATGATACTAGGTTTAGAACAAACTACAGCGAAAGCTATAATATAAATTTCAGAGACGGTGACAAAAGATCTTCAAGAAGCTTTTTAGATCAAGAAGAGTTTACGGATTCAATTACTGGGTCAAACCCAGATGAAACTAGATCAATGTATAACTCTCCCAATCTAAGGGCTGTAAATGATATGGATGAATTTATGTATGATGATTCTGACAAAAGAACTTCTCTTATAAATGATCAGGCTAGAGTATATAAAGGTGGGTCATGGAAAGACAGAGCATACTGGCTAGACCCAGCTCAAAGGAGATTTTACCCAGAAGAAATGTCAACTGACTTTATTGGTTTTAGATGCGCTATGTCAAGGCTTGGGGCAAAAAATGGATACGGAAGTAAGAAAAGAAACTAAAAAAATTTAATTATAAACTAAAACCCTAATCATTGATTAGGGTTTTTTTTTGTTAAATTTATGTAATGAATATTCAAAAAATACATAAACTATTTCTTATTAATAATTCAGTATCAATTGATACTCGAAATATTAAGGCTAACGATATTTTTTTCGCAATAAAGGGTTTAAATTTTGATGGTAATAAATTCGCAAATCAAGCAATTAAAAATGGTGCTTCCCTTGTAGTATCAGATGACTTGGAAATATCGAAAATTTCCGATAAGATAATTTATGTTAATGACACTATCAAAACACTACAAGAACTTGCCAATTTTCACAGAAAGTTTATAAACACAAAAATAATAGCAATAACTGGTAGTAATGGCAAAACTACAAGCAAAGAACTTATGCTTAATGTTTTAAGTAAACGCTATAAAACAATAGCAACAAAAGGGAATTTAAACAACCACCTTGGTGTTCCTTTAACAATACTCTCAATGAGCAAAGAAACTCAAATTGGAATAGTTGAAATGGGTGCAAATCATTTGAAAGAGATTGATTTTTTATGCGAAATAGCCGAGCCTGACTTTGGCTACATTACTAATTTCGGAAATGCTCATTTAGAGGGTTTTAAATCCCTAGATGGAGTTATAAAAGGAAAGAGTGAGTTGTATAATTATCTAAGAATTAATAACAAGTTAATTTTTTATAATTCAGAAAATAAAAAACAATCTAATCTAATAAATAGTTACACAAATACCTTTTCTTATGGATTTAGTACTAATTCAAATTGCGTTATAAATAATAGCAATAGTTTAAATACAGTTGATGTCGAGTATAAAAATGAATTAATTAAATCAACGATATATGGGGGTTATAATTTTGAAAATATATGTATTGCAATAGCTGTTGGCGAGTACTTTGATGTAGGTTTTGAACAAATAAAAAAAGGAATTGAAAGTTATTTGCCAGAAAATAATAGATCTCAAATAACTATAACAGACAGCAACACCGTTGTTTTAGATGCCTATAATGCCAATCCCACTAGTATGAAACTAGCTATTGAATCCTTCTGCAAGACAAGCTATACCAACAAGATGATAATCGTAGGAGATATGTTTGAATTAGGGAAAGATTCAAATAAATATCATCAAGAAATTACAGACTCTCTTGAGAGTATAAGCGATACTAAAATTTATATCGTAGGAAAGGATTTTTCTAAAACAAATCATTCAAAAAAAATTAAATCATTTCCTTCAACTGAAGAATTAATAAATAATATTTCAAAATTAAATATTAGTAATTATTCAATTTTAATAAAGGGGTCAAGAGCAATGCAGTTAGAGAAAATTGTAGAATTTATTTAATATAATTTATTTATTATGGTTACTGATTACAAACAAATCCTAAACAAACTGGATCAACTGAAGCCTGTTCAATATGCGAAAAACAGGAACTTTATTGATGGTTCGGTAAGCATGCTATCTCCTTATATTTCAAGAGGAGTATTATCTACAAAACAAGTATTAGAACATCTACAAAAGAAAGGTTTTGAAGCTAAAAAAATAGAAAAATTCATTCAAGAACTAGCTTGGAGAGACTATTGGCAACTAATATGGAAAGAAAAAGATATTAATGTTGATATTAGAAATAAGCAAACAGATATAAATCAAAATGAAATTTCTCAATCTATTGTTGAAGCTAAAACAGGGATAGAAGCTATAGATAAAGCAATACTAGATTTATACAGTACTGGATACATGCACAATCACTTAAGAATGTATGTTGCTAGTATTTCTACCAATATTGCCAAAAACTATTGGAAATTACCTGCAAAATGGATGTACTACCATCTTTTAGATGGGGACTGGGCTTCTAATGCATTAAGTTGGCAATGGGTTTGTGGGGCAAACAGCAATAAGAAATACATCGCTAACCAAGAAAATATAAATAAATACACTTACAGCAAACAAAGAAACACATTTTTAGACTGCTCCTATGAAGATATAATGAGGATTGAGCAACCTACCCATTTTAAACCAATAAGTGAGGAGTTGCCAAATACTGAATTTCCTAAGTCTGATGAGATTTCAATTGATCACAGTAAACCAATTTGTATTTATAATTATTATAACCTCGATCCTAAATGGAGAACAGAAATTGATGCCAATAGAATATTACTTTTAGAGCCTAGTGTTTTTAAGGAATACCCAATTGGAAATAAAGCGATGGATTTTATGATATCACTTTCTAAAAATATACCATCGATTAAGGTCTATGTTGGGGAGTTTGAGGAAATAATTAAAAAGGACTCCATTGTGTATTTCAAAGAACATCCACTTAATTATAATTACAAAGGAAATGAAGATAGTAGAGATTGGATAAGTAGTGTAAATGGTTATTATCCATCATTTTTTGGTTTCTGGAATAAAGCAAAAAAAGAAATTTCATTTTAACACATGCCAAAAAATTTACCATTTAAAATATGTTTAGTGTGTGGCCTCCCATTTAATTGGAGAAAAAAATGGGCTAAGGAATGGGAAAATGTTAAATATTGCAGCCAACGCTGTAAAAAAAATAAAAATAAATGAAAACTGTAAACCTGATATTTCCCAACCAACTCTTTGAAGACAGTCCTTTACTAGAAAAGGATGGAGTTTTTTTATTAATTGAAGAAAATTTGTTTTTTCGACACTTTAAATTTCATGTGCAGAAACTAATATTACATAGATCTTCAATGAAGTATTATGAAAGCTTTTTACAAGAAAATAATAAAGAGGTATTATACATTGAGCAAGAAGAAAGTATATCTGATGTTAGAGAACTAATTCCTTATCTAAAAAAAGAAGGGTATAATACAATTAATTATATTCTTACCAATGATAACTATTTAGAAAGACGCCTTACTAGTAAAGCGAAGAAAAATGAAATTGAATTAAATGCATTTGAAAACCCCATGTTTTTAAACTCCTCTTTAGATTTAGAATCTTTCTTTCGATCGGATAAAAAAAAGTTTTACCAAACCTCCTTTTATATTGAACAAAGGAAAAAACTCGGTATCTTATTAGACGCTTCAGGAAATGCCGAAGGAGGGAAATGGAGTTTTGATACAGAAAACAGAAAAAAATATCCAAAAACAAAATTAGCTCCTAAAATTGAAATACTAAAAGCGGATAATTTATTTTTAGAGGCTAAAAAATATGTAGAAAAACATTTTAAAAATAATCCTGGGGATATTCCAGAAAAGCCAATATATCCTCACACACATGAGTTATCTAAAAGTTGGTTATATCTATTTTTAAAGGATAGGATGCAAGAATTCGGCCCATATGAAGATGCCATGGTTCAAAAAGAGTCTTTCTTAAACCATAGTGTATTGTCTCCGCTATTAAATTCAGGTCTTATCACTCCAATCAACATTATTGAGGAAACTTTAAAATATAAAGATGATTACCCTATAAATTCAATTGAAGGCTTTTTAAGACAAATAATTGGATGGAGGGAATTTATAAGAGGTGTTTATAAAGTAAAAGGTAGTCAAGAAAGAACTACTAATTTCTTTAATTTTAAAAGAAAAATACCAAAATCATTCTATGATGCAACTACAGGTATTTTGCCTATTGACATCACCATTAAAAAAGTTCAAAAAACCGCATATAACCATCACATAGAGAGATTAATGGTATTAGGGAATTTTATGATGTTATGTGAGTTCGATCCAGATGAAATATACAGATGGTTTATGGAACATTATATAGATGCATATGACTGGGTTATGGTACCAAATGTCTATGGAATGAGTCAGTTTGCAGATGGAGGCCTAATGTCTACTAAACCATATATATCTAGTAGTAATTATTTAAAAAAGATGAGTGATTTTCCAAATGGTGATTGGCAACAAATTTGGGATGCCTTATACTGGCGATTTATAGATTTAAATCGAGAACTATTTGCGAAAAATATTAGAATGAAATTTATGGTTAGCATGCTTGATAAAATGCCGGACGAAAAAAGAATAAATCATTTCAAAATTGCAAATGAATATCTTGATTCATTGGATGGATAAAAACATTATGCAAATCGCTGAAAATATGTAGGGTAAGTCGAGTTTTTGAGGGAAGTGATTTCAAATAATTTGACATAACTACTACACATTATGTTTAATGTCTCTTCATCGTGTATTATAATAAAATCTCCTTTTTTAACTAACTGATTATTAAATTGACCTTCTCCTTCAAGTACAAATATTGAACTAATTAAGTCCAGACTTAACTTATGTTCAAAATTTCCTGAACTGTAAGAAAATTCATTAATCAATATATTCTCTGAAATCAACTCTATTGGTGAACTATCTCCTTTTATTATTTTTTTTATACAATTATTAGATTCAATTATTTTAAAATCATCTAGCTTATAATCATCGTAAGTTGCAACATTAAGAAGAGTTTTTGAAATATCAGGATCAAACCATATTTGAAATATTTCCGAATTTTCTCCTATTTCTTCTGAATGAGAAATTCCATTACCAGATCTTATAACTTGAACATCTCCTTCTTCTAACCTAATCCAAGAATTTAGTTTTGTGTCAAAGTGATTAATATATCCTTTTAAAACAAAACTACATATTTCAAATCCTTGATGTGGATGTAATCCAATAGTGCTTGACTTATTAGTTGTCCAGGCATGAGCCCAATAAAAGAGATTTGAATATGGTTTAGTTTCTCCTCCATCTTGAGGAAAACCAATTGGTTTCTTCTCTAATATCTCACCGTTATTAAAAGCTCCACTAACTTGATCTTTTTTAGGTATTACTTGAATCATAAAAAATATAATTTGGAATACAATTTATAAAAAAAACCTCAACTTATAAGTTGAGGTTTTAATCGTGGGCGCGGAGGGATTCGAACCCCCGACCCCCTGGGTGTAAACCAGGTGCTCTGAACCAACTGAGCTACGCGCCCCTAATTAAAATATCAGGGTGGGCAAATATAAAATTTTTTAATCTAAAAATAAACTATCTACTAAATAAATTATTTTTTTATTATCTGAATATTTTAATTCATTTGAAAAGGTAAACTAAATTACCTCAGAAACCACAAATGTACTTCCTCCTATATAAATCAAATCACTCTCTTTAGAATTTTCTTTAGCCGATACTAGAGCATCATTAACCGAATTAAATGAGCTTCCAAACCTTGAATTTGATTCAAATATAGATTCTAATTTAATTGCACTTAGACCTCTTTTTATATCAGGCTTACAAAAATAATAAATAGCGTCCTTAGGGAATAATTCAATTATAGAATCAAGCTCTTTATCCTCCACAAATCCAATCACAAAATGTAGTTTTGAATACTTAATGAATGAAATGTCTTTTAAAACAATTGATAACCCTTCTTTATTATGAGCTGTGTCACAGATTATTAAAGGGCTTTGGTTTAGCACAGTCCATCTTCCAGTAAAACCAGTATTTGTGTGAACTCTTGAAATACCTAGCCTTATTGCATCAATATCAACATTCCAATTTGACATAGTAAGCTCATGAATTGCAGATATAGCAGTTTGGATATTTTTACTTTGAAAAGACCCTTTTAAATCTGAAGTGTAATTATGTTTTTTTTGCTGATCAGCAAAAATAATTTTTGAGTTAAGTTGGTTAGCTTTATTTACAAATAAATCTACTAACTCTTTTTGAGTTTCTCCAATAATTACAGTCTTACCTCTTTTTATTATTCCTGCCTTTTCATTTGCTATTTCTTGTAGGGAATCACCAAGAAATTTAGTATGGTCTAAACCAATATTTGTAATTACGGATATTTCAGGATTAATAATATTAGTAGAATCCAATCGACCTCCCATACCTACTTCAATAATTGCTATGTCAACTTTTTGATTATTAAAATAATCGAAAGCCATACCTACAGTCATTTCAAAAAATGATAGTTTATTTCCGTCCAAATAATCTTTATGAGTATCTATAAAATTTACAACATTGTCTTTTGAAATGCATTCACCATTAATTTTAATTCTTTCTCTAAAGTCTTTTAAATGGGGAGAAGTATATAATCCAACTCTGTAACCCGCCTCTTGCAAAATTGAAGAAAGTATATGCGAGGTGGAACCTTTACCATTTGTACCGGCAACATGAATAGTCTTTAGTTTAGTATGTGGATTGCCTAAGTAACTAGATAGGTCGTAAATATTTTGTAAATCAATCTTATATTTGAAAGTCCCTGAATTTTGATATACAGGAAGCTTATTAAACATCCATTCTATAGTAGAATTATATTTCAATTTATATGTTATATAAAATCTCTAATAAGTACAAAGGCTGCAGCTCCAGAAACAAACCCTATAAATGCAAGCCAAGATATTTTCTTTAAATACCAGAAGAAATTAATTTTTTCCATACCCATTGCTACAACTCCAGCAGCAGACCCTATAATTAACATACTACCACCTGTTCCAGCAGAATAAGCAATAAAGTGCCATAATGGATGGTCTATTGGCTCGGTAAACATCCCTAGACTTGCCGCAACTAAAGGAACATTATCAATAATAGCCGATCCTACACCCATTAAAATAACAAGAACATCTAATGGAATAGTTTGTTTTAAATCAGTAGCAAACTCAAAAAGAATACCCAAAGATTCTAATGCACCAACAGCCATTAAAATACCTAAGAAAAATAATATACTTGGCATTTCAATCTTAGTTAAAGCTTTGTGAACTGGACTAGAGTGAGCAGTGGAATCTGAAGAAGTGATTTTAGATAAACTATATTGTGAATTACTAAAAATTTCTGCAAATACTGAAACTACTCCTAAACTTAACATCATCCCTATGTATGGAGGAAGGTGAGTAACCACTTTAAAAATTGGAACAAAAACAATTGCACTTAGACCTAATATTAACATCTTAGAGCTATATTTATCACTATCAGTTGTTGACTTATTAAGTTCAATATCTCCTTTAAATTGAGGTAAAAAAGAAGCTATAACCGTAGGTACTACCATACATACTATAGAAGGTATTAACAGATATGAAATTAATTCAGGTGTAGTAACTTTATCTCCTATCCAAAGCATTGTAGTAGTAACATCACCAATTGGAGACCATGCACCTCCTGCATTAGCTGCAATAATTATAAGCCCTGCATACCATAGTCGCATGTTTTTATCAGAGACCACTTTTTGTAAAATGGATATAAGTACAATAGTAGCAGTAAGGTTATCAATAATTGCAGAAAGTATAAATGCTAGACCGCAAAAAATCCATAGTATAGTCTTTTTCTTTTTGTAATTAATTAAATCTTTAATGACAGAAAAGCCGTTGAAATAATCTATAATTTCAACAATTGTCATTGCACCTAGTAGAAAAACTAGAATTTCTGCAGTTTTACCTAGGTGATGTAGTAATGTCTCTTCCATTAGATGTTCTTTAGCATCTATATCTAAACCACCAAAACCTTCAACTAATCCATGAATAGCTGGGCTAAACCAACTTGTAAATGTATCTAAATTTAACGCAATTATTGCCCATGAAATAGCCATCATAACAAGTGCTGGCACTAATTTATCTACCTTTAAGGTGTGTTCTAATGTTATAGCTAAATAACCAAGAACAAAAACTACAATGACTAATAATTCCATATTTATTTTTTAGAAATGTAATATAAT
>CAJVXR010000017.1 GCA_913009535.1 uncultured Flavobacteriales bacterium
TCTTTTAATTTTGAAATTTCAAACATTTTTTGTTTTTATGTTTATTAATAATATTATTTTGGAAGTATTTTTTCGAAATATTTTTTGGAGTATTGATATAATTACTTGAAAGAATTAAGTAATATCAATGCAATTATACAACTTTATTTTCAATATTGATTATTTTTGGAGATAAACTATTATTTTTGATTTTTAATTTAATTCATTTCAATGATTCAAAGAATTCAGTCAGTTTATCTATTTGTAGCTAGTTTGTTTTATTTTATTTATTGGTTTTTTGGTTTGAAATGGTACGAAGAAGGATATTCTATTATTATGAGTTTTGAACCATTACTTACTTCTAGTAAAAATATATTAAGTTTTTTAGATTTATTCTTGTCTATTACTTCATTTATTCCACTAATAATATCATTGATTTGTTTGCTTGCCTTATTTTTATTTAAACAAAGGCCTATACAAATTAAGCTTACAGCGATATCTGTTTTTTTAAGTTTATTTATGTCTATATATACTGTAGTTTATTTTAGTTTTACTTTAAACAGCTTGATTAAGATTATGCCTTCATTAATTTTTGAAATTTTACTATATGCTGCAATAGTTAATCCTTTTATTTGTAATTATTTAATTTATTCAGCTTTGAAGTTTATTAAAAAAGACCAAGATCTAGTTTCTTCACTCGATAGAATTAGGTAATTCATTATCTTTTAAATTCTATGACCTCTAAGTTTTTTATTTTACTTTCATCCACTTGAAACCTTACCATAGTCCGTACCTGATGAAATCCTTGCTTTCCAATTGCTCCAGGATTTATATGCAATAGATTTAGTTTTTTATCATTTATTATCTTTAATATATGTGAATGCCCACAGATAAAAATGTCTGGGGGGTTATTGTTTATTTCTTCTTTAATTTTATGATAATATCTATTAGGGTATCCTCCTATATGTGTTATCCATACTCTTACACCTTCGCAGACAAACCTTAAGTTTTCTGGATATTCCGCGCGTATCCCATTGTTGTCTATGTTTCCATACACGGCTCTTAGTTTCGTTGCCTTTTCTAACTCATCTGTAACCTTTATATCTCCAATATCTCCCGCATGCCAGACTTCATCAGATTCTCTTGCATATTGAATTATTTTTTGGTCAATAAACCCATGTGTGTCTGATATTAAAAGAATCTTTTTCATTTTTATTTTATCAAGTTAATCTCTCTATATTTGTTACGCTAACAAAAATATTGATTTGTTTTGAGATATTTCATGGATCTTTCATATGATGGTACTAATTACCATGGCTGGCAAAATCAGCCCAATGCTATTTCAGTTCAAAGTTGCATTGAAAAAGCATTAAGTCTTTTGATTAAGGCAGAGACTCAAATTTTCGGTGCAGGAAGAACTGACACTGGAGTTCATGCTATGAAAATGTGTGCTCACTTTGATTCTAATCTTCTGCTAGATTTAAGTAAGTTAATTTATGATTTGAATTCATTTTTACCAAAAGACATTTCAATTAATGATATTTATAAGGTTAACGAAGAGTCTCACGCTAGGTTTGATGCCATTAGCAGGGTATATGACTATAAAATTTCGTTAAATAAAGATGTTTTTAACATTAATAGAAGCTACTTTATTAATAATGTAATGGATATAAATTTAATGAATCAGGCATGTGTTATCCTAAAATCACATACTAATTTTAAATGTTTTTCTAAATCTAAAACTGATGTAAAAACATATAATTGTGAGATATTTGATGCCCTATGGATATTTAAAAATGGTAAGTTAGTATTTACAATCAAGGCAAATAGATTTTTAAGAAATATGGTAAGGGCAATCGTTGGAACAATGATTCAGGTTGGTTTAAAAAAAATTAGCCTAGATTATTTTCAGGAAATTTTAATTTCTCAAGACAGAACTAAAGCTGGACCTTCTGCTCCAGCTCATGCTTTATATTTATCAAATATTGAATATCCAAAAGAAATTAGATCCAATGAGTAAAAAAGAAAACACATTAAATACTTATTTATTCAAGAGGCTCTTAAATTATGTTAGGCCTTACAATTATATATTTATTTTTTCATTAATGGCTGTTTTTGGACTTGCATTATTTGGTGCTCTTAGGCCAGTAGTTTTAGAGAAAATATTAGATGAAAACATCTCATTAGGACTTAGTGATGGGTTTTTACAACTAATTATTATAATGGGTGTGCTATTACTTTTAGAGGTGATTTCTAACTATTTATTTATATATTTTGCAGGCTGGTTAGGCCAATCTGTAGTTAAAGATATTAGGGTCTTACTTTACAATCATATTATTAACTTTAAAATGAAGTATTATGATAAATCTTCTGTTGGAGTTCTAATAACAAGATCTGTAACTGATATGGAAAGAATTTCTGACATATTTGGTCAAGGTCTTTTTATGATTTTTAGTGATATTTTAAAAATGTTAATAGTAGGAATAGTAATGACTACCATGAATTGGGAATTAAGCTTAATTGTATTCTTGACTCTGCCTTTAATATTATTTGCAACCAAGATATTTCAGAGGTATATGAAAATAGCTTTTGAAGAAGTTAGATCAGAAGTATCCAATTTAAATTCTTTCGTTCAAGAGAGAGTTACTGGCATGAAAATTTTACAATTATTTACTCGTGAAGATATAGAACTAGAAAATTTTAAAAACATTAATACTCGTCACAAAAAAGGATGGCTAAAAACAGTCTGGTATAATTCAATTTTTTTTCCAATAGCTGAGATTTTATCATCTGTAACTTTAGGTGTAGTTGTTTGGTATGGGGGTATAAGTATTATAAAAGACAATACTGCTTCAATTGGAGAGTTAACTGCGTTTATAATGATGATCCCTATGATGTTTAGACCATTAAATCAAATAGCCAATAAGTTTAACACTTTACTTATGGGTATGGTTGCAGCCGAGAGAGTCTTTAAAGTCATTGATACTAAATCGAGTATAATTGATAAAGGAGAAGTTTCGGTTAGTACGTTTAAAGGTGAGGTTTGTTTCAATAATGTGAATTTCTCATACGATCAGGAAGTTCAGGTCTTAAATAAAATTTCTTTTAATATTGAAAAAGGTTCTACTGTAGCTTTAGTTGGGTCAACTGGAGCAGGAAAAACATCTGTAATTAATTTGCTTTCTCGTTTTTATGAGATTGATTCTGGCGAAATATTAATTGATGGACTCAATATCAAAGAATATAAACTTTCATCTCTTAGGAAAAATATTGGTATTGTTCTGCAGGATGTATTCTTATTTTCTGATACAATATTAAACAATATTACTTTAAAAAATGAGAGTATTTCAATTGAAGAAGTGAAGCTTGCTGCAGAACAAATTGGTGTTCACGATTTTATTATGAGTCTTCCTAACAACTACTACTATAATGTAAAAGAAAGGGGTATTATGCTCTCTTCTGGTCAACGTCAATTAATTGCTTTTTTAAGGGTATATGTTTCTAACCCTCAAATACTAATTCTTGATGAAGCTACTTCATCAATTGATTCTGCTTCTGAGTTACTCATTCAAAAAGCAATTGAAAAAATAACTAAGAACAGAACTTCATTAATAATTGCACATAGGTTGGCAACAGTTAAAAAAGCCAATAATATTATTGTAATGGATTCAGGAAATATTATTGAACAGGGTTCCCATAAAGAGTTAATCAATAATATAGATGGATACTATAAGAAATTATATGATGTTCAGTTTGATATAAAAAAGACGAATTAGTTCAAGTCTTCTTGTATTAGATCACTTAACTTATTTTGATTATCATAGGAAACAAATTCTCCGTTTTTAATATAAGATATATGCCCAGTTTCTTCTGATACAACAATAGCAAGTGCATCTGTTTTTTCTGTAATCCCTATTGCTGCTTTATGTCTAAGCCCAAATCTATTAGGAATTTGATTATCGTTGTTAATTGGTAAAACAACTCTAGTTGCTTTTATAGTATTATTAGCAATAATAATAGCTCCATCATGAAGAGGACTATTTTTAAAAAATATACTTTCAAGAATGGGTTGTGTTACAGAAATATTCATTTGATCTCCTGTATCTAGTAAAAAATTCAGACTATTATTCCTTTCTATAATTATCAATGCTCCAGTCTTAGATTCAGACATGTTTTGACTAGCATTAACAATAGCGTTTATATCAGTAGCAATATTTTCTTGAGTTTTCAAGAAGTTTATTTTTTTTATAAATGATCCTTTTTTTGAAATATTTGTTGATCCAATCATTAATAAAAACTTTCTAATTTCTGGTTGAAAGACTACAATAAGAGCAATAATACCAACACTCATAAAGCCATCTATAATAATACTAAGTAGCTTCATGTTTAAGAAATCAGTAATTCTCCAGGTGAAATAAATTAGTATTATTCCTATGAAAATATTTATGGCAACTGTTCCTTTAAGTAGTTTGTAGGAAGAGTATAGTAAAAGTGCAACTAAAAAAACGTCTGCAAAATCTACTATAGAAAAGTTTAATATTTCTTTAAAAACATCCATTATAAGCTAAATATACACATAATTATTGTTTATTAAATTGGTTTGTAATCTTTATACATTCCATTGCTTCTTTAACATCATGAACCCTTAATATAGAAGCTCCATTTATCAGTGCTATTGTGTTTAAACAAGTACTTCCATTTAAGGCATTTTTTGGAGTTGTTTCTAGTAATTTGTATATCATTGATTTTCTAGAAAGACCAACTAGAATTGGTAGGTTCAAAGATTTAAGTAAACCTAAATTTTTAAGCAGGGTATAGTTCTGATCAAGATCTTTAGAAAAACCAAAACCTGGATCGATAATTATATCATTGATTTTATTACTCCTAGCGACTGCAACTTTTTCAGAAAAATAGTATATAATATCTTTTAATAAATCATCATACTTATTTTTTTTCATCATGTCTTTTGGCATCCCTTTCATGTGCATCATAATGTAAGGGGCATTATGTTTAAATGCTATTTTTAAAATATTAGAGTCATATTCACTAGCAGTAATATCATTAATTATTGAAGCACCAGCACTTAAACACTCTTCAGCAACGGTACTTCTAAAAGTGTCTATCGATAAGACTATGTAAGGAAACTCCTTAACCAATAACTCAACGGTCTTAATGATTCTATTTTTTTCTTCATCTTCAGAAACATGAGTTGCTCCCGGTTTAGAACTATAAGCTCCAACATCTATAAAGGTAGCTCCATCAACTATCATCTTTTCAACCTGGTTTAATATTGCTTTTTTATTATTAAACATGTTTCCATCATAAAATGAGTCAGGGGTAAGATTTAAAATACCCATTACCTTTGGAGATGAAATATCAATTAATTTTCCCTTACAATTTATATTCATATTTATTTATTGATAATTTTAAAATTACTAACTTTTAAAAGTTTAATATTGAATGTTTGAAGTTTATAAAAATTTAAGCGAAATTTACGTAAAATTCATCTTAGTTATGCAAAATACTATAAAACAATATGATTATGTAATTAATCAATGTAGTGAACTCTTTTCCAAAAAAATGAAAGATTATGGTTCAGCTTGGAGAATTTTGAGATTATCCTCACTAACAGACCAAATATTTATAAAAGCACAACGTATAAGAGGACTGCAGCAAAATAATACAAGGAAAGTTGATGAAGGTCAATATTCTGAATTCATAGGTATTATTAACTATTCAATCATGGCTTTAATACAAATTGAAAAAGGGGTAGTTGAACATCCTGATTTAAATTTAGAAGAATCATTGGATTTGTTTAATGCTCATAGTGAACAAACAAAATCTTTAATGATTGATAAAAACCATGACTATGGAGAGGCATGGAGAGACATGAGAGTTAGTTCATTGACTGATTTAATTTTACAAAAGTTATTAAGAGTTAAGCAAATTGAAGATAATAAAGGAGAAACACTCGTTAGTGAAGGAATTGATGCTAATTATCAAGATATAGTAAACTATGCAGTATTTGCGTTAATACATTTAAAAGAATAATATATGAAATTTTTAGTTAATTTTTCTAGACTATTTGTTGGTCTTCTATTTATATTTTCAGGTTTAATTAAGATTAATGACCCAGTTGGTTTTTCATTTAAATTAGAAGAGTATTTTGGTCCTACTGTATTTAATATCGATTTTTTGTTGCCATATGTGTTACCTCTTGCAATTTTTATTGTTGTTGTTGAGGTTTTACTTGGAGTTTTTCTTTTGATTGGATTAAAAAAAGAATTTACTATTTATAGTCTTTTTGTAATGATAGTATTCTTCACCTTTTTAACTTGGTATTCTGCATACTTTAACAAAGTTACTGATTGCGGATGTTTTGGAGATGCTATAAAATTAACTCCGTGGGAGTCCTTTACAAAAGATATAATATTACTAGTATTTATAATCATATTAATGATGGGTTTAAAATATATTAAACCACTTTTTACTAATAAATTACTATATACCATTCCAGTAATTTCTTTAGTAATATGTATCTTAATTGTAAATCAAGTACTATCACATTTACCACTAATAGATTTTCGTCCATATAAAATAGGTAATAATATCATTGAAAATATGATAACGCCAGAGGATTCAAAGAAAGCTATATTTAGATATGATTGGCTATTTAATGTTGAGGGAGAGAAAAAAATAATTTCTACATCTGGGAACTTTCCGTCTATAGAAGGAGACTTTATTTCTGTAGAGACTGAACTTTTAGAAGAAGGCTATGAGCCGCCTATTCATGATTTTTCTATGGAATTAGATGATATTGATTATACGGATGATTTAATGCAAGAAGAAAACCTTTTAATTTTTGTTTTCTATAACATCTCCAAAATGGAATTAGAAGCTATTGGCGATTTAAAAGAATCATTGAGTATAGCAATGGATAATAATTACAAAATCATTGGACTAACTGCATCAGGAAATGAAGATGTAAATAACTTTAAATCGAAATTTTTAGTTGATCTTGATTTTTATTTTTGTGATGAAACTGCACTTAAAACAATAGTGAGGTCCAATCCTGCTGCTTTGAAACTACACAAAGGAACTATTATTCAAAAAGCTCATTGGAATGATTTTCAATCACTTGATTTAATTAATCTTTAATGTATTTATTAAATAAATTTTTATACTCAATAATTACTTTATTTGGGGTTGTAACTGTTATCTTTTTTTTATTTAGTGTTTTGCCCGGCGATCCAGCTCAAATGATGTTAGGTCAAAACGAGAATTCAGAACAGCTTTTGAATATCAAAAAAAAATACGCTTTTGATAAACCAATTAGTAAACAGTATATGTTATACTTAAATGATTTATCTCCAGTTTCAATTCACTCCAAAAAAAACAATGACTACACTTTTTTAGAAGACAATAAATATTCTCATTACAAACTTTTTGAAACTAAATCATCTTTTTTGGTAATCAAGTTTCCCTATTTAAGGACTTCGTTTACTAAACAAGGTAAAAAAGTTAGTGATATTATTAAAGATACACTTCCTAATACGCTTGTATTAGCCGTTTCCTCTATAACTATTGCAATATTTATTGGTATATTTTTTGGAATTATATCAGCTATATATAAAGATAAATTTATTGATAATTTTATTCAAATCACAAGTACTATTGGGATGAGTGTTCCTTCTTTTTTTAGTGCAATTATATTTGCTTGGGTTTTTGGATTCCTTCTTAAAGAATATACAAACCTTAACATGACTGGCAACATCTATGAGTTAGATGACTTCGGAGAGTATTATGTGCTTAATTTAAAAAACCTAATACTACCATCTATAGTTTTAGGTATCCGTCCATTGGCCGTTATAAGCCAGCTAATGAGAAATGAGCTTTTAGATGTAATGTCTCAAGATTTTATAAGAACCGCTAGGTCAAAAGGTTTATCCGAGTATGAGATAATTAAAAACCATGCTATAAAAAATTCATTAAATCCTGTTATTACCGCTATATCAGGATGGTTTGCATCCATGCTTGCTGGAGCAGTATTTGTTGAGTATATATTTGGATGGAATGGCTTAGGTAAAGAGATTGTAAATGCTTTAAATACATTAGATTTGCCTGTAATTATGGGTTCTGTTTTGGTGATAGCATTTATGTTTATCACAATAAATATTTTAGTGGATCTAATTTATAGAGTTCTAGATCCTCGAGTTAAGTTGAATTAAAAAATAAAAAAAATGTTAAGAAAAAAAATTGTAGCAGGAAATTGGAAAATGAATAATGATTTACAAGAAACGGAACTTTTAATAAATGAATTAGTAGCTGAAACTAACCGTTGTGGATGTGAGGTTATGATAGCTCCTTCATTTGTATGTTTAAAGACTGCAATAGATTTACTAATCGATAATGATATTGAAGTAGTTTCTCAAAATGTTCATCAAAAGAGTAGTGGAGCTTATACTGGTGAGGTTTCTGAAAAAATGTTGTCAAGTATTGGAGTTAAGACTACAATAATTGGTCATAGTGAAAGAAGAGAGTATTTTAATGAAACACATGATATTTTAAAACATAAAGTTGATACATCATTAGAGAACTCTATGAGAATTATCTTCTGTTTTGGTGAAGAATTAAAAGACAGAAAAAGTGAAAATCATTTTTCTGTTATTTCTAATCAAATATCTGAATCTCTATTTCATTTAAAGGAATCAGATTGGAAAAATATTGTTTTAGCATATGAGCCAGTTTGGGCTATTGGTACTGGAGAAACTGCTAGTTCTTATCAAGTTCAAGAAATGCATAATTTTATTAGAACTTTTGTAGCTAAAAAATATAATACTCAATTAGCGGAAAGTGTATCTATTCTTTATGGTGGTAGTGTTAAGCCTGGAAACGCAAAAGAAATATTTTCTATGCAAGATGTTGATGGTGGTTTAATAGGTGGAGCCGCTTTGAACTCTAAAGATTTCTTCTCAATTGTAAATTCATTTTAATGTCTGATACTGTATTTGTTTGTTATGACTTCAATGTAGAGCCTGCAATCCCTGGCTGTGAGATTTTAATTGCTGAATTAAGTCAATTAGGTTTTGATAGTTTTCAAGAACATGAAAATGGAATTTCTGCCTATGTGGATTCAAAGATTTCATCAGAAATTGATCTTAAAGATATTCAAATCTTTAATACAGAAGAATTTAAAATCTCATTTGAAATTACTTCTGTTGAAAAGCAAAATTGGAATATTAAATGGGAAAGTAATTTTGACCCTATTTATGTAGATAATATTTGTTGTGTTCGTGCTCCTTTCCACCCAAAAAGTGATTACAAATATGACTTAGTGATCGAACCAAAAATGAGTTTTGGCACAGGGCATCATGAAACTACTTCAATGATGATAAGCTTTATCTTAGCTAATGAGTTCACAAATTCTTCTGTGTGTGATATTGGAAGTGGGACGGGTGTCTTAGCTATTTTAGCAGAGCAAAGAGGCGCTAATAGAATTGATGCTATAGATATTGATAATTGGTGTTATTTAAATTCACTTGAAAATATTAAGAGAAATAATTCAAAAAATATTAATATTTTTGAAGGTGAAGTTGAGAAGTTAATGCATTTTAATTATGATAATATTTTTGCTAATATTAACTTAAATGTTTTATTAAATGATATTTGCATATATGCTAAGATGTTAAACAAAAATGGAGTACTTTATTTAAGTGGATTTTATAAAAAAGACATTAACAAAATCGAACAAGAAGCAAGAAGTTCTGCTTTAAAATTAATTGAAACGAAACAAGAAAACGATTGGGTTTCGTTAAAACTATCTAAAGTCAGTAACTAATTTGAGCAAGGTAGTTGTGAATTATAACAACTTTCATTTAAGTCAGTTTTTTGTATTGCACCGAATCCACCAGCTACATCAATAACATTATTAAGTCCTTTTGATTTAAATATTGACGCTGCAATTACTGATCTATATCCACCTGCACAATGAATGTAATAGGTGTCATCAGAATTTAAATTATTTATTTTATCATATAAATCACTTAATGGTAAGCTAACTACACCCTCAATATGTTTATTTTCAAATTCAGCACTTCTTCTTACATCTAAAACTTTAACCTTATTCAATTTTAGTGTTTCAACAAAAGAATTAGCAGACACTGATTTGAGTGTAAACACTTCTTTTTTACTTTTTTCCCAAGTGCTAAAACTTCCTTCTAAATATCCTATGCAATTATCGTATCCGACTCTAGAAAGTCGTGCTATCGCTTCAAGTTCTTTGCCGATTGGAGCAATTAAAAGAATTTTTTGATTAATATTTTTAATTAATGTTCCAACCCAAGGGGCAAAAGTTCCATTTAAGCCTATAAATATTGAATTCGGAATATGGCCATCTATAAAATCCTTTTGATTTCTTACATCTAGGATTATGTTTTCTTTATCTTTTGCTAGCATCTCAAAGACATTTAGATTTAATGCATTTGAACTTTTATTTAGTACTGTTTCAAAATCTATATAACCCTGTTGGTTAAGCTTTACATTTAATGGAAAATAAGCTGGTGGCTCAGGTAAATTATCGGTAAGTTCTTTAACGAAATCATCTTTCGATAAGGAACCGTTTAGAGCATAATTAACTTTTTTCTGATTTTTTAAAGAGTCTACTGTTTCTTTCATCATATTTTTTCCACAAGCAGATCCTGCTCCATGACCAGGGTAAACTATTAAGTTGTCAGATAACGGTTTAATTCTATTATTAACTGATTCATATAAAATCCCAGCTAATTCTTCTTTTGATACTCCCATATATCTTTGTGCGACATCAGGAATACCAACATCTCCTAAAAATAGAGTATCTCCTGTGAAGATACAATGGTCTTCACCAGATTCGTTTTTCAATAAAAAAGAGGTACTCTCTAAAGTATGGCCTGGAGTATGTATAGCAGTTAAAGTTAATTTCCCAATTTTAAATTCCTGATTGTCTACGGCTATTATAGCTTCAAATTCAGGCTCTGCCTTAGGTCCATAAACAATTGAAGCACCAGTTTTTTTGGCAAGTGTTAAATGACCGCTAACAAAGTCTGCATGAAAATGTGTTTCAAACACATATTTAATTTTTGAGTTAGACTTTTTTGCCAATTCAATGTATTCTGAAACTTGTCTTAACGGATCTATTACAGCCGCTTCACCATCACTTTCAATATAATACGCTCCTTGAGCTAGACATTTAGTGTAAATTTGTTCAATTTTCATTTTCTGACTTAATTTTGTGCTAAGTTATAATACTAATTGGTAAAATAATAAAAAAGAATAGCTCCTATAATTAGACCTTTTAAAAAAGAGACCCACATTGCTGTGTAATTACTCATTTTCCAATATTCTAAATTTTTTACAACCAATTTTTTATGCCAAGTAAAGAAAATCATATTTTGTATTTTTTTAACGATTAATATTTGATTTAAATATATTATTCTACTAGTTAAAAATAATAAATAATAAGAGCTCCTATAAGTAATCCTTCTACAAATGATATCCACATTGCAGTGTATTTACTAATTTTCCATTTACTTAATAATTTATAAGTAAATTTTTTGTGCCAACTAAAGAAAATCATAATTTTTAAATTTTGTTTTAAGTTTTAATATAAGAACCCCTGCAAATATATAAGCTATTGTTTTCCATATAGTTGTTCCAGACCCTATCGTCATAACAGTAATACTAAATAGTTCTAAATCTACTTCAGAAGCTACAATAAAGCAAACTATAGCTAATATTTGCATTAATATAGATAGTAATTTTTTCATTTTTTTATTTTAGTTGAATAGTCTAATTTAACAATTAATTAATCTAATTATATATGGATTTAAACATATTTCATATTGATGCCTTTGTTGGCGATTCCTGTAAAGGAAGTACAGCTTGTGTTATCCCTCTAGATAGTTGGTTGCCAGATGAACTTCTTTTGAAAATAAGTAAAAGAAATTCTGTTCCTGAAACTGCTTTTGTAATTATTAAAAAAGACAAGGTTTTACTGCGTTGGTTTACTCAAGATATTGAAATGGATTTATGTGGTCATGCTACTTTAGCTGCTGCACATTGCTTAAAAAGTGAGTTAAAATTTAATTCTGATCAAATTATATTTGAGACCTTAAGTGGTGATTTGGAGGTTTCTGCAAAGAATAAACTTTATCTTTTGAACTTTCCATCTAGAAATCCTATAGAAAAAACATTGCCTGAAATAATTAAAAAAGCTATAAATATTCAGCCAAAACATGTTTTAAAATCAAGAGATTATATTTTAGTTTATGAAAATGAATCTGATATTAAAAACATTAGTATTAACCGATCTGAATTTGATAAAATTAATTTAGATCCTGGTGGTGTATGTGTCACCTCAAAAGGAATTGACTCTGACTTTGTTTCAAGATTTTTTACTCCTCAGTCTTCAATTCTCGAAGATCCTGTAACTGGTTCTGCTCACTGCTCATTGGTTCCATATTGGTCTCGAATTTTACAAAAAAAAAACTTAAAAGCGTTACAATTATCTGATAGGGGAGGTTTACTCATTTGTGAGGATAAAGGAAGTAGAGTTATCTTAGCAGGGAAGGCCAATACGTTTTATAAAGAAAACTTTATTTTAACTTCATTTATATAAATTTATCCTTTTTTATTTGGATTTGTTCTAAATAACCATAATTTTGTTGCTTTAGTAAAAAGCTATAATTTTCAGATTAAAAAAAAATAATTCTATGAAAAATTTTACAATATATATATCAATGTTTCTTATGTTAGGTAGCTGTTTAGATACTCCAAAAGAATCAAATGAAATTAACCTATATAGTCAAAGGCACTATAAAGTAGATGAAATGCAGTATGCGGCCTTTGAAAAACAAACGGGTATAAAAGTTAATGTAGTTAAGGCTAATGCAGATGAACTTATAGAACGATTAAAAAATGAAGGTGAAAATAGTCCTGCTGATTTATTTATCACAGTAGATGCAGGTAAACTTCATAAAGCTAGTGATTTAAACTTATTGCAAAAAATATCTTCTCCAGTCATTAATCAAAATGTTGATAGTGCTTTAAAAGATGTTAATGGGTATTGGATTCCTATAACTTACAGAGCTAGAATTATCGTCTATAGTAAAGATAGAGTGAATGCAGATGAATTGTCAACTTACGCTAATCTAACTAGTGAAGAGTGGAAAAATAAAATTCTAGTAAGATCTTCTTCCAATGCATACAATCAAGCACTATTATCTTCAATTATCGCTAATAAAGGAGTAGATGCTGCTTCAAAATGGGCTACTGATTTAGTTAAAAACTTTGCTAGAGATCCAAAAGGTAGTGATAGAGATCAAGTAAAAGCCATTGCTGCTGGTCAAGGTGACCTTGCGATAGTAAACTCTTATTATATTGGACTTTTACTTTCATCAGAAAAAGAAGAAGAATTAAAAGCAGGCAATTCTGTAGGCGTATTTTTCCCAAATCAAGGAGTAAATGAATCAGGAAGTCATATAAATGTTTCTGGAATTGGGTTAACAAAAAATGCTCCTAATAAAGATAATGCTATTAAGTTAATGGAATTTTTAACTAGCGAGTCAGCCCAAAAGACTTACGTAAATACTAGTTATGAATATCCAGCAAACCCAATTGTAGAACCAAACGAAATAGTGAAAAAATGGGGTTCCTTCAAAAAAGATAACCTAGATTTGAATCAATTAGGCGTTTACAGAGGTAAAGCAATTGAAATATTTGATAAATCAGCTTGGAAATAATAAAGAAAATTGTTCAGATAGAACATAAAAGATGGGTTTTAGGTAGTGGTTTAGTGGCTTTAGTGCTTATACTACCGATAATATTCCTCTTTAGTAATATTTTTGAAATTGAACAAAGTGCATTTGTATACTTATGGAAAACCCTCCTTTTAGATTATAGTCTTAATACCCTATACTTAATTTTAATAACAAGTTTTTTTGCATTACTATTTGGAATATTTCCCGCATGGTACGTGAGTAACTATAGTTTTAAATTCAGGACTTTTTTTGACATAGCACTATTTCTACCTTTAGCAATCCCAACTTATATAATGGCCTTCACCTACAGTGATATATTAAGTTTTACTGGACCACTGCAATCATTTTTAAGAAATAACTTTCCTGAATTATCAGATATTTTCAATAACGATTACTTACAAATTGAAATTCTTGGTGTTATTCTTGGACTCGCATTGTACCCTTATGTCTATACTGCTTCTAGAGTTTCTTTTAGCCTAATAGGCTCTACGTATATAAATATGTCTAAAAACCTTGGATTATCTTCTACTAAACTATTTTTTAAAGTAATTATTCCGTTATCTAAACCTGCTATATTTTCAGGTCTATTTTTAGTTATTATGGAGGTTTTAAACGAGTATGGCGCTGTAAAATATTTTGGGGTTAATACTTATACTACTGGAATATTTAGAGCATGGTTTTCTATGGGTAATGAAAATGCTGCTATTCAGCTTGCTTGCCTTCTAATTTTTATTGTATTTACCATACTATTTTTAGAGAAAATCAGTTATAAAAAATCTAAATTTTATTATTCTACAAATACTAAGACTGAAAAATTAAATATACCTACCTCTAAGAAATATTTCTATATCTACACCCTTTGTTCTGTTCCTTTTATAATCGGTTTCTTAATCCCCTTTATTTATATTTTGAATAATAGTATACTAAACTATAGTAATACGGATTTTGATAAATTATTAGATTTAAGTTTAAATTCTATTTCGGTTTCTGCTATTTCTACAATTTTAATAATAATAATAGCATTACTGTTTTTGTATGTTGAAAAAATATCAAAATTAAAAATCAATACCTTTATAAGTCAGGTTACATCTATCGGCTATGTTATTCCAGGGGCAGTTATTGGTTTAGCTGTTATCTTGTTATTTACAAAAATTCCAATGCTGAAATCTTTCTCATTAATAGGTTCTTTTTATGTACTTATTTATGCGTATGTTTTTCGTTTTTTAGCCGTTGGAAAGTCACCAATTAAATCTAGCCTTGAAAAGCAACCTGAATCTTATGACGAAACAGCTAAAACATTAGGTCTAGGTCCATTTAAAATATTACAAAAAATTCATTTCCCAATAAATAGACTTGCTTTAATAACTGCTTTTATTGTTACCTTTGTTGACTTATTAAAAGAATTACCTATAACGTTAATTCTAAGACCATTTAACTTTGACACCTTAGCTACTCAAACCTACGAGTATGCTATTGAAGAAATGTTAATTGAATCTAGTAGTTATTCATTAGCAATTATATTAATTGGTAGTTTGATGTTAATACTTTTAAAATATATTATTAATAAACAAATCAATGCATCTTAAAGTAAGTAACCTCGTTAAGTTTTATAATAAAAGTCAGCCTCTTATTGAGTCGCTAGATTTCTCCGTTGAAAAAGGAGAGATTGTGTCTTTTCTTGGTGAAAGCGGGGTTGGTAAAACTACTTTTTTAAAATGTATTTCTGGTCTAGAAAATATAAATTCAGGATCAATAGTCTTAAACAACAAAACTCTTAATAATAAAGATGTTTTTGTACGACCTCAAGACAGAAAAATTGGTTTTGTTTTTCAGGATTACCCACTTTTTCCTCATTTAAATTTAAAAGATAATATTGTTTTTAATTTAGATAAAAAGTATTTGTCTAATTTAAATTATATGCTATCTCTAACTAATCTGACCGATTTAGTGGATAGATTTCCTCATGAACTTTCTGGAGGTGAACAGCAAAGAGCATGCATTGCAAGAGCTCTAATAAGGGAGCCTGATTTATTACTACTAGATGAACCTTTTAGTAATCTAGATGTAGCTATAAAACACTCTATAAGAGATGAGATCTACAGAATAATTAAAGCTACAAAAACTACTACAATCTTAGTCACTCATGATATTAATGATTCACTTAATATTGCTGATAAGATATTAGTATTTAAAGCAGGTAAACTTCAACAATATGATGATCCTGTTGAGATGTACTGTAAACCTGCTAATTGTTATTGTGCTAGAATTTTAGGTGGAATTAATAAGCTGACTAAAGACGATAAGCCATATTACATTAGACCAGAAAAAATTAAAATTGAGAAAACATCCGACCTCAAACTTATTGTTGAAAAATCACTCTTTCAGGGTAAAGAATACAATATTACAGCTAAATATGAAGATGAGGTATGGAGCCTATTTAGTTCTATTGCTTACAAAAAAAATGATGTTATATATGTTAGTTTTAACGATGAAGATTTAATTTATTTCCCTCCCAATTGTCTTAACTATTTTTAAAATATAGTTAGTTCATCTATTAGATTAAGAATTTCAAAATTTAATTTCAAACGTCAAGTAATAATTGCGTGGAGCTGATGGTATAATTCCTGGCCCAGGATAACCAGTCGCTCTTCTCAAGAAATAATTATTATTTAATATATTATTTACTCCAAATTCTAATTTGTAATTTTTAAATTTATAAGAAGAAGAAAAATCTAAAATATCATAAGTTGGTATTTGCCCTATAACCCCACTTAAATTACTTTCAATAGAGTTTGACGAATCTGTAAATTGGTCAGAAAGATAGGTGTACTGAATATTTAATAATATATTTTTATAGCCAAGCTTAGCTCCAGTTTTAATATTTATTTTTGGAACAAATTCTAATCTTTTTCCAGTGATTCCATTAATTTCAGATTTAACATATTTAGAATCAATAATAGATGTATTAATAAAGTAATTTAAGATGAAATTGTTATCGCGAATAAATAATTTATTTAAATTAAAATCTACTATTGATTCAACTCCATAAATAACAGCATCTCCTACGTTTCCTCTTTGACTTTTAATGTTTCCATCTGGGGAGACGATTTGAGTAAAACCTATTCTATCGTTGTAAAATAAATGGAATAGACTAATATCATAAGAAATTAATTTTTTATTATTTCCTCTTACTCCTATATCAATTGTATACCCTTTTTCATCAGATATGTTTGGATCTATAACAAATGCAGGATTAAAAATACTAATATCCGAGAAAGTAACAGATCTGTAATTTTGTGATGCATTAGCATACATTTCTATGTACTTATTAGGTTTATAGCTACCACCTAGACCAAATAATAAAAAAGACCTTTTTCTTATTTGATTTTCAAAAACAGTATTATCGAATATTACATTGCCTGCATTGTCAAAATTAATTTGACTATAATATCCATCACTTTCAGTTCTTATGTTTTCATATCTAATTCCTGGAGTTAGTGAAAACCTTTCAGATACATAAAATATATTTTCTGTGAATAGTGATATATTTTGATTGGGGTATTTATAATTAGATTGATTATTGTAGTATGGATAATCTTGGTATTGAAAGTCAAAGTTAGGTCCATCTCCATTTGATCCAGGCCCTTGAACAGATGTATTATTAGATTTATAGTATTTAAGGCCAAACAAGACTATAGATTTCCTGTTCATAAAATTATAATTATGCAATATTCGAGATTCTAAACCATAATTATTAAAATCTCCTTTTATTAAATCTCTTTCCTCTCCAGAATCTATTTGATCAACTCTATTGTATCTAATCCCTAGAGCATTCCTTTGTGAATTTAAACCGAAAAAATTGAGAGAAAAGTTTGTTTTATCTGAAATCTTGTGCTCCAATTTTAAATTGTATAAGAGCCATTTTAATTCAAACCAATTCCTTGCTCTGTTAGACTGAAATGGATCTTGATTAAACATATTGTCTGAAAGACCACCTGCTTGCTGAGCCAAATAAGTAAGATAACTTACCTCGGATGATAGTTTTGTTTTTTGATTAAAATCATACGCTAAAAACAAATGAGAGTTTGTTGAGTCATAGCTTGAATTATCTCTAAAACCATCTCCTTTTTTGCTATTTACATATGCATAATAACTAAGTTTTTTGTTCGTACCACTTAGACTTGTGAAATTAGTGTATAAGCCATTACTTCCTAAAGTATTTCTAGAAATAACCTCTACAAACTTATCTTTTACTGGCTTTTTTAATATAAAATTTACAAGACCACCAAATTGTGTTCCATACTGTAGTGATGCTGCACCTCTTACAATTTGAATTTCTTCTAGAGCTTCAGCTGGAGGTGAATAATAACTTTCAGGATAGCCTAAAACATCAGCACTCATGTCATATCCATTTTGACGTGTATTGAAGTTTGATGTTCTGTTTGGATCTAATCCTCTACCTCCAATATGAATTTGTAAGCCTGCATCATCATTCTGGTAAATATTTAATCCTGCTATTTGACTATAAATCTGTCTAGAATTATTTGAAGCTAAATTTGCCATTGATTGGCTAACGAGTATCACCTCAGATTTTTTTCCAGCATAAATAGATGTTCCTACAATGTCATTTAATCTTTTTAATTCAAAAGTTTTCCTATTTATTGTAGTGACAATCACTTCTGATAGCTCTTCAATCAAAACAGGATATACTATGTCAATGTTATAATCTTTATCTAATAATAAAATTTGTTTTTCAATAAAAGGTCTTCCCTCTAAAGAGTAAAATAAACTTAAGGAGTCTGAATCAGAGTAAAATTCATAATAACCTTCTGAATCCGAGATGGCTAATAAACCAGAATCATTATCATATATACTTACATTGCTAATTCTTGTGTTGGAACCTTCTTCGAAAATAATTCCAAAAACCTTATTACTTGCATTGGAGAACATTGAAAGTAAACTTATAAAAATAAATATTTTAAAAACCCTTAATTTCATCGTCTATTGGAATTATCCATTTTTTATTTTTAAAAGATTCTTTTTCTTTGTAGAGATCTACTTCCGAGTTTACAAAACGTTTATTAGACCTTCCGTTTAATGACACATAACTTTCTGCATAAACTTCAACTCTCCCATACCCTTTATTTAAATAATAATCCCCTAAATAGTGAGCATATTCTAAAATAAAGTCTGGCTGAAAACTCATTTGCTTTTCTTGAAAGGAAGTTAAAAACTCTTCATTATTTACATAAAAGTAAGATTCGCTATTTTTACTTTTTATTTTAAAAGTTGTGTAACCTATTTTCTCAACCAACATAACTCTCCAGGAAAACCTATAACCTTCCTCGCTCCAAAACAATTCACTTGGATATAATAGATATCTAAAGGGCAAAAATAGTTGAATTACAAAAAACACAGAAATTATTGACAACACAATTTTCCTATTTTTTATAGTTATACTTTCTTCTTTTATTTTTTTATTAATAATAAACTTTTTTCTAATTGGCTCAATTATTTTTTTAATCCATTTAATTATTTTTTCATGAACATTATAATCGAAGAATATAAGAGAACCAACAATCATAATGTATGGAAACATTCCTATAGGAAAGAGAACTCCGGTAAAGAGATGAAAAAATATTACAAGAATAAACCCAATTATTCTAGTCTTTTTGTACAACAATAAAAATGGTATGGATAAATCATAAAACATACCACCCCAGCTCATAAAATAATGAACCCATTCTTGCTGCATGAATGTCTCACCAATTAAAGGGATATCATATTTTGAAGGTAACCATAACTTTAAAGGCATGGCATTGAAAAGCCAGTCTGAGTTAATTTTTGCTAAACCAGAGTAAAAATATACAATTGAAAGTAATAGTTTAATGCAATCAATTGACCATTTTGGGATTTCTTTGTAGCTTTTTTTTCTTAAAATATTATCTATTGAGAAACATGCATTAGCAGGCAAAAAAATCATTAAAAAACTTAGAATACTTATAAAGTAATAATGATTCAAATATGTAGTCTTATCAATTAATTCTATGTAGGTAAAGGACAAAAAGAACAAAACCATTGAAGCTCTATATTTATAACCAATTGTTATAAAAATTGAGCTAATTATACAGATAATAAATATTATGTAGTTGTAATTACCTAAATCTTTAACCCAATCAAATCCATAGTATTTAAAATGAAATTTAGGTTCAATGTACAGTGTATAGATCCATCCTTTATTCCAAAATCTAAGAATACTATATAGCATCATTAAACCAAACCCAATTCTAAAAACAGCTAAAGGACTAGAATTAGTTTTTAAATTTATATATGTACTAATTTTTGAATTCATATTTATAAAAAAAAGATTCTCTAATATAGTTAGAGAATCTTAAAAGAAATTTAATTATTTCAAAATAATTTAGTCACCATCAGCATCAACGTAATCAGTTGGAATTTGTAAAACAGAAAGCATGTCTGTTTTCAACAAAATAGTTCCTTGTTGAATTGCATCATAAGCTTCAAGTACTTGAATATTATTTGTTGAAATTTGATTATAAAAATTATCGTCAAGATCATTTATTAAACTTTCAGCAATATTAAACTGATCTAATATGTCTGTCGATAAATCAGAATACTCATCAGTTGAAACTTCAGAAATGTATTGTCTTAAACTAACTCCTCCATTGCCATTGTAAAAGTTTTTAATTGCTTGAAAACCTTCCAAGGCTAATGCTTTAGAAATATTTTGATTGTAAAAAGCCTCAACTTTCTCAGGTAAAGCACCTCCAGAAAATACTCCAGCTGGTATACCAAATTTGTTCGCTCTAAATCCTTTTTCGTAATAGTAGATAAAGTCATTAGTCATTTTATTTACACTAGATGTAGCGGTATTTTCAACCGAACTAATAAAGGTATTTCTATAACTTTGCCAATCTTCAACAATAGGAGAAGTATTTTGAAGCATTTGGTTGATAACCTGTGATAAATAGGATAAATATTGAGGTTCAGTATTATATTTTGAAAGAATAAGTTCATCACTAGAATTAATTCCATACAATAAGTAATCAAGCGCAGGAAAACCTTGTGCTGAGTAATTATTGCTATTGTTAAAATCAGTGTTCCCATTTTGAATATTTAACTCAATCCTAGAGACAGTAGTTGGATAAATATTCATTTTAGATTTGTAATAGTTTACTTCTGCAAGTCCAATGTCAAACATTTCTACATGTTGCCATGACATATATGCATTGATGAAACTTGTCCTTAGCATATCTAGATTTTGTTGATCTGGTAAATTAGCAAATGTATTGCCAGATTCTTCTAATAATACTAGTTTGTTTGTTAATGTTGTATAAGACGGGCTGATAAAATTATCGGCCCAATTTGTAAGCATTTCAGATTTTTGTTCCCATACTTCACTGGAATTGTCATCACTGTCAGAACTACAGGAAAAAATTAGTAAGGTTAATATGAATGAAAATGAGAATATTTTTTTTATCATAGCTCGCAAATATAAAGAACTCAGCATCTAAATAATGATGCTGAGTTCTAAAAAAAAGTTAAAATTAGTCAATCATTAAAGTATTTCCGTAAGCAGCTTTAATAACATCAATCATACCTTGACCTGAAGCCGTAATGTAGATTGGGTTGATGTTATGAAAATCAGCAAAGTATGTATCTAAGAAATACTCAACATCTCCTTTAGACATGTATGGCTCATCATTACCATTATTGGTAAATTGTAAGCTTAAAATGAATCCATATGCTTCAGATAAAGAGTGATGAGCTTTTGCTACATTTCCTTCTTCAACTTTAGCCAAGTAATCATTTAAATAGTGTATTGCATAGTATCCAATTACTTTTGATAATTCAACTTGAATAATATCAGCTTGTGCTTCTCTAAGATCATAATCTCTATTAACAATTGCAGTTCTTCCCATAATAAATGCATCATATACTGTTTGACCAATGCCTGGCTCATAACCACCTTCAGCATTTACTTTTTTAAAATATTTCATAAGTAAGTTACCTGAACCTGCTGGCGCACTTCCTATAGTAGAACCTACGTCATCTAAATCACCTTCTTGTCCATATAAATATCCAAATCCTTCATCCCATTTGTGTTCCATATCTGTATAAGGTTTCCCATCAGATAATACACCATTATCATTGTCATCAATTCTTGATCCAGAATCTAATTGATTTGGATGAATATAATTGTTAACGATTTGGTCTAAAGTAAATGCACCAATTAATCCTTTGAAGAATAACTGATCTAATTCTTGACCCATAGCATTAATTTGGTATGTAGAACCTCCGTCAGGTGAAGTAATTGAACCAGGCATTCCTGGAGCCGCATCCATATTCCAATTTGGAGCTACGTTTGAAGCAAAATCAGCAATATACTGGTTGAATCTTTCCTTGGTAGTAGCGCTTCCTGCTAAAGTAGATGAAGCTGTTTTGCTACCGATAATTTTTGATGTTCCATTTAATAAATCATTAGTAAACCCTGCTGAGGAACCGTCAGATCCATTAAACATTAAGTCTAATCCTGTTGCAGTTGATCCTTCAGAGTTTAATGCTGCATATAATTCATCAGCTTGTTCTAATCTGGTTGTTTGACCAGAATAACTAACTGTAGACTCATTATTTCTTTCAAAAGAATATGTTTCTGGAGCTTGAAGAGCTGGTACAACTGGATCATTGTTATCATCATCATCACAAGAAGTGAAAGTGAATGAAATTAAAGCCAATGGTAGTAATAATAAATAATTTTTCATTGTTTTGTGTTTTTTTGTTAATTATAAAGCAGCAAATATATTACAGGATATTTGTTTAACAAAATTTATTTAGACTAATTTTAAATAATATTTTTATTAAATCTAAATAAAACAATTTTTCTTG
>CAJVXR010000018.1 GCA_913009535.1 uncultured Flavobacteriales bacterium
GTAGAGAGTGTAGTATACTAGGAAGAAAAGAGGTTTTAACAGGTAAAGCTAAATTTGGAATATTTGGAGACGGTAAAGAAATTCCTCAGCTAGCTATGGCTAAGAGCTTTAAAAATGGTGACTTTAGATCTGGTTACTATCGTGATCAAACTTTTATGATGGCAATTGGAAAACTTACTTCACTAGAGTTTTTTGCTGGCTTATATGCTCACACAGACTTAGATCATGACCCAATGAGTGGAGGTAGACAAATGGGGGGTCATTTCACTACGCATAGCTTAGATGATAACTACGATTGGAAAGACTTAACTGCACAAAAAAATTCGAGTGCTGACATTTCACCAACAGCAAGTCAAATGCCTAGGCTTTTAGGTCTAGCTCAAGCATCAAAAGTTTATAGACATAATAAAAAAACTAATTCTGTAAGATTCTCTAAAAATGGCAATGAAATTGCATGGGGAACTATTGGAAACGCTAGCACTAGCGAAGGACTATTCTTTGAAACAATAAATGCAGCTGGAGTATTACAAGTTCCTATGATAACCAGCGTCTGGGATGATGAATATGGAATTTCAGTTCATGCAAAACATCATACTACTAAAGAGAATATTTCTGAAGTATTAAAAGGTTTTCAAAGAACATCAAATAAAGACGGATATGAAATTATTGAAGTTAAAGGATGGGATTATGTTAACCTTATTAAGGCGTATGAAAAAGCAGAAAATATTTGTAGAGAAAAACATATTCCAATTATAATACATGTTACAGATTTGACTCAACCTCTTGGACACTCCTCATCTGGATCTCACGAAAGGTATAAAAATACTAATCGATTAGATTGGGAAAAGAAGTTCGACTGTAATACTAAAATGAGAGAATGGATTATTTCAAACAAGATTAGTACAAATGAAGAATTAATTGAGATAGAACGGTCTTTAAAAAAGAAAGTAAAAGAGGACAAGACTAAGGCTTGGGAATCTGTAATATCAATTACACAAAACCAAAAAGAAGAACTGTTAACAATTTTAAATAAAATAGATCATAAATTCTTAAACAATAAAATAATTCCATTAATTAATTCATTTAAAAATTCAAGCGAGCCAAATAAAAAAGATATAGTTTCTACTGCAAGGAAGGTTTTATATAGCTTAAATAAAGTTGATTTAAATTTTAAAAAGGAGCTTATTAATTGGTTGAATTCAAAACAAAATCAAAACAGGTTAGACTACAGCTCACATCTGTACAGTGAGTCCAAATACAGTCCACTTAAAATTACTGAAGTCAAACCAATTTATGACAATAATTGCAAAGAGATTGATGCAAGAGTTATTCTAAGAAATAATTTTGATAATATTTTAGAAAAAAAAGAAAATGTGATCATTTTTGGTCAAGACTCTGGAAAAATTGGTGATGTAAATCAGGGTCTAGAAGGACTTCAAGATAAATATGGAGAAGCTAGAGTTTCCGATACTGGAATTAGGGAGGCTACTATAATCGGACAAGGAATCGGTCTTTCCCTAAGAGGTCTACGACCCATAGCTGAAATTCAATATTTAGATTACCTACTGTATGCTATTCAAATAATGAGCGATGATTTAGCTACACTACACTACAGAACTAAAGGCAAACAAAAGGCTCCGCTTATAATAAGAACCAGAGGTCATAGACTAGAAGGAATTTGGCATTCAGGCTCTCCTCTAGGTGGAATTGTTAATTTTTTAAGAGGTATCTATATATTAGTTCCTAGAAATATGACTAAGGCTGCAGGTTTTTACAATACTATGCTAGAAAGCGATCAGCCTTCACTGATTATTGAGTGTTTAAATGCATATAGGGTGAAAGAAAAAGAACCTTCAAATCTTTCTGAGATAAGAACTCCTGTTGGTAAAGTAGAAATAGTCAGCGAAGGATCTGATTTAACAGTAGTTTCCTATGGGTCTACGCTAAACTTAATACAAGAAGTAATTCAAGAGCTTTCTAATTTTAATATATCAATTGAATTAATAGACGTACAGAGCTTAATTCCTTTTGATTTAGAAAAAGAAATAAGTAAAAGCGTTTCAAAAACAAATAGATTATTAATTGTTGATGAAGATGTCCCTGGAGGTGGTACCGGTTATATTTTAAGTGAATTAATTTCTAAACAAAGTATTTATAATTTTCTAGACAGTGAACCAAAGCTACTTAGCGCAAAAGATCATAGACCTGCATACGGCACTGATGGTGATTACTTTTCTAAACCTTCTAAAGATGATATATTTGAGATGGCTTATAGTATTATGAGTGAATCAAATCCTCAGGAATTCCCTAAGTTAATGTAATAGCTTAAATATTAATTCTTTTAAGAGATCTGAATTAGTAATATTAGTTGCCCCCAAACCTTTTGATTTTAAATCAAACTCCCTTAAAATTGATATCTTAGAAGAAATACTCTTCATAGAATAATTTTTAGCAGAAGAAGAATAATCTTTTACAAAATATGGATTAACTTTTAATGCAGATGCAACAGATCTATCTGACTTATCAGAAAGACTATGATATATAAACAACTTGACAAAAAAATCAAAGATTAAAGATACTATAACAACTATAGGATTAGATTTTGGATTTTTCGAAAAGTAATCTATAATCTTCATACATTTAAATAAATTTTTTTCTCCTATCGCTTTTCTTAGTTCAAAAACGTTAAACTCTTTTGATATACCTATAAATTTTTCAACATCATCGCTATTAATAGTTTTAACTTTAGACTTTAAAACTATTAACTTATCTAATTCATTAGCTATTTTGTTAATATCCGTTCCTAACAACTCAGTAATTAAAAAGGAGGATTTTTTATCAATAGTAAAGTCAAAAGATTGTAAATATGAAATAATCCAGTCTTGAGCCTGGTTTTCGTATAGCTTCTTGCTTTCAAAAACTAAACCATTTTTTAAAATTGCCTTATAAATAGCCTTTCTTTTATCAAGAGATTTATGTTTAAAATTTAAAACTAGTATTGTAGAATTTAAAGGGCTGTTTATGTAACTGATAAGATCATCAAAAGAGTTTCCATCAATATCTTTTTTCACAAGATCTTGAGCCTCTTTTACTATTACCAGTTTTTTTTCTGACATAACTGGGTATTGCTTAGAAATAGAAATTATATCAGCTACAGTAGTGTCTTTTCCGTAAACAATATTTAAATTAAAATCTTTTTCGTGATCTTTTAGAGAACTCTTTTGAATTAATTTAGTCAGATAATCAATATAATACTCTTCCTCTCCCATTAATAAATAAATCGGAGAAAAAGTATTGTTTTTTATATCATTTTCTATTTGTTTAATTAATGTCATAAAAAAAAACGAAATTTGTATTATGTTAAACTTGAATTTTCCAAATTATACATTTAAAATCAAAAATAAAGAAAATGGAGATTATATTTTTGATGAAATCAGAAAAAAATATGTTAAGCTTACAAAAGAAGAATGGGTTAGGCAAAATTGTGTTAAATTTCTTATAAATGAAAAGAATTTTTCTAATGTTTTGATTAATATTGAAAAAACATTAAAAGTTAATAATTTAAGTAAAAGGTATGATATAGTTGTTTTCAGTAAAGATGGAAGCATTAAGCTACTTGTAGAATGTAAATCTCCAGAAATTAAAATAACTCAAAAAACCTTTGATCAAATTGCAATATATAATATGAGCTTAAAATCAGAACTACTTATGATTACAAATGGGATTAATCATTATTACTGTAAAATTGATTATAAGAAACAATGTTATGATTTTATAAAAGACATCTAGAATAAATGAAATTAGCTGTAGTTATAATAAACTGGAATGGATTAAAACTATTAAAAAAATTTTTAGATCCTTTAATTCGTTATAGTAAAAATGATGCTGAAATATACATAATAGATAATAACTCAACAGACAAATCTGTAGATTATATTTCATCTAATTACCCAATAATAAGTATTATTAAAAATAAAGAGAATTACGGCTATGCTAAAGGATACAATGAAGGTTTAAAAGAAATTAATGCAGATGTATTTTGTTTATTAAATAGTGATGTAGAAGTAACGGAAAATTGGCTCAGGCCATTAATCAATGAGTTTTTATTAAATACTAATACAGCGGCCGCTCAGCCAAAAATTTTAAACTATAATAACAAAGCTTATTTTGACTATGCAGGTGCAGCAGGCGGCTTCCTAGATAGCTTAGGATATCCTTATTGTGATGGTAGGATACATAACATCATAGAGAAAGATAATGGTCAGTATAACTATAATAAAGATATATTTTGGGCATCTGGTGCATGTTTCTTCATTAGAAAAGATATTTTTAATTCTTTAAATGGATTTGACGAAACCTTTTTTAGCCATATGGAAGAAATTGATTTATGTTGGAGAATATTAAAACAAAACTCTAAAGTTAGATATATTCATAATTCTACTGTGTACCATATTGGAGGAGCTACTTTAAAATATAATAATCCAAGAAAAACATTTTTAAATTTTAGAAATAGTCTCTTTACAATAACAAAAAATAGAGATAAAAATTTATTAATAACACTTGTATTTAAAATGATAATAGATGGTTTAATTGGAATTTATTATTTAGTGAATTTTAAATTTTCTCACTTTTTTGCAATAATTAAAGCTCATTTTGCGTTTTATCTTAAAATACCTGAATTAATTAAAAAAAGACAAAGGACTAATTCTAACTTAAACAACTTGAACAAAACGTTTTTGTTGTCAAAATATATTAAGTTAAAATATTTTAAGTTTTTTAGTAATTAAGTTTAGCTTTTATTTACTTTTACATTATTATAATAATTTTTAAAAATATCAGATGAAAAAATCAATTTTATTAAGTTTATTAACTGTTTTAATTTTAAGTAGTTGTGTTACTAAAAAAGAATACACTTCATTAGAAAACAAACAACGAAACACTCAAGATTTATTAAATACAGCAACTGTAAAATTAAATGCTTGTATTGAAGAGAAAGTATCAGCAGTAGCATTATCTACCGCTTACAAAGATCAAGTGGATGACTTAAGAAGGACTACTAGAGATTTAATGATCAGTACCAAGGACTTAACTATATTAACTTCCAAGGGAGCTGATAACCTAGAAAGATCTTTGGAAAGTATGAAAGAAAAAGATTTAAAAATTACAAGACTTCAAGATGCTGTTAACAAAAAAGATAGTGTAACACTTGCAATTGTAACAAGTCTTAAAAAAGAAATTGGGATAAACGATCCTGACATTGAAGTGAATGTTGAAAAGGGGGTTGTATTTATTTCTCTATCTGATAAGCTTTTATTCAAGAGTGGAAGCTATGAAGTTACTGATAGAGCAAAAGAAATTCTTGCTAAAGTAGCTACTGTTGTCAATAGCAAACCTGATTTTGAATGCATGGTTGAAGGTCATACTGATAGTCAATCTTTTCAAAAAGGTGTACTGTTAGACAACTGGGACTTAAGTGTTAAAAGATCAACATCTATAGTGAGAGTATTAGAAACTTTAGACGTCAATCCACAAAAATTAATTGCAGCAGGAAGAAGTTTTCACGTACCTTTAGTTGATAACGAAACCGCTACAAATAGATCAATAAACAGAAGAACGAGAATTGTTATTATGCCAAGAATTGATCAGTTTTATGATATGATTGAGAAAGAAATGAAAAATATGACTGAATAAGCTGTATTATTTATTATAAAAAAAGAGGTTTAATTTTTATTAAACCTCTTTTTTTATGCTATAATTTTAAGTTTAGCAAACCTTAATAATAACTTTTTCATACCTCCATTTTCAAAATTAATTTCAGCTTTAATATCAGCTGCTCTACCCTCAATATTAATAACCTCTCCTTTTCCGAATCTAATGTGTTCAACAATATTTCCGACAGTAAGTTTGTTGTCAAATAAATTAATATTAGCAGGACTTTGTTGAACTTTCTTAAAATTCCCTTTAGGACTAGGCTTTGGAGTTACTTTCTTAAACCTTAATTTATTAAAACTTGGTTCGTTGCTTGATTTACTATGGATTAAGGGTTTAAATTTATTTTCATTAACAGAAGTTAAAATCTCTAAATATTCTTCATTTATTTCTTCAATAAACCTGCTAGGTTCAGAATCTGTTAATTTCCCCCATCTATATCTTGAAAGAGCATAAGATAAATAAGCTTCTTTTTCTGCCCTTGTTAAAGCTACGTAGAATAATCTTCTTTCTTCTTCTAAATCATTTCTAGAATTTAAATTCATAGCACTTGGAAATAGATTTTCTTCTAAACCAACAATATAGACAACTGGAAACTCTAAACCTTTAGCAAGATGTATTGTCATTAAAGCTACCTTGTTTGTATCCTGATCATCCTTATCTAAATCTGTAGCTAATGCCACATCCTCTAAAAACTCGCTAATTGAGCCAGTTGACTCAGGAACTTCTCTTTGAACCTCAACAAAATCCTTGATACCATTAAGCATTTCTTCAATATTTTGAATTTTTGCCTGATCTTCGATTGATGTTAATGAGCTATAGGTTTTAATTATTCCTGTATCATTAACTACATCATTAGCGATATCAAAAGCATTCTTATTTTTTGCTGAAATTTTGAAAGACTCAATTAGGTTAATGAAATTAATTATTTTTAATTTTATGCCAGAACTAATGTTTAAATGTAAATCTTGTGATCTTTTACACAAATCATACAAAGAGATATTTAAATTATTAGCCTCAATTAACAATTTATTAATTGTTGTTTGACCAATACCTCTTGCTGGAAAATTAATAACTCTCTTAAAAGCCTCCTCATCATTTTCATTGATAATTAAGCGTAAATAAGCTAGTACGTCCTTTATTTCTTTTCTCTGATAAAATGATAATCCACCATAAACTCTATATGGAATATTTCTTTTTCTTAATGAATCCTCAAAAGATCTTGATTGCGCGTTTGTTCTATATAAAATAGCAAAATCTTTATTTTGAAGTTGCTTAGAGTTCTTGTTTTCAAAAATTGAACTAGCAACAAACCTACCCTCATCACCATCAGTTAACAACCTGTTGACTTTAATTTTATTTCCCTCAGCATTATCTGTCCAAACAACCTTATCTAATCTTTTTTGATTCTTTTCAATTAAACTATTTGCAGCTTTAACTATATTTTTTGTAGATCTATAGTTTTGCTCAAGTTTGAAGGTTTTTACATCATCATAATCTTTTTGAAAATTTAAAATATTATTAATATTAGCTCCTCTAAATCCGTATATGCTCTGGGCATCATCCCCTACTACACATATGTTTTGAAACTTATCAGATAGAGCTTTTACAATTAAGTATTGAGAGTGATTTGTATCTTGATATTCATCAACAAGAACATACTTAAACATATTCTGATACTTTGATAAAACTTCAGGAAACCTAGTTAATAATTCATTTGTTTTTAGTAATAAATCGTCAAAATCCATTGCTCCAGATTTAAAACATCTATTTACATACTCTGTATAAATATCTATAAGCTTAGGTCTTCTAGCCTGTCTATCTCCTTCGATTAATTCATTATTTGAATTATAAGCCTTCACAGTAATAAGGTTGTTCTTATAACTTGAAATTCTAGAATAAATCTGTTTATATTTATATATTTCTTTATCAAGATTTAATTCAGTTATAATTGATGAAACTAATCTCTGAGAATCTTGAGTGTCATAAATTGTAAAGTTTGTAGGGTAACCAAGTTTATCAGCTTCAATTCTTAGTATTTTAGCAAAAACAGAATGAAAAGTACCGATCCATAAATTTTTCGATTCATTATCTTCTAACATTGAAGAAATTCTTTCTTTCATTTCTTTAGCCGCTTTGTTGGTAAAGGTTAGAGCTAAAATATTAAATGCATCGACTCCTTTACTCATCAAGTAAGCAATCTTGTAAGTTAGTACTCTAGTTTTACCTGAACCTGCACCAGCTATAACAATCATTGGTCCATCAGTCTGTAGAGTCGGCTCTAATTGAGATTTATTTAAATTCTTTAGTAGATTATTCAATGATAAAATTTTTAAAAGTGAATTTAGATAATGTATGGGATATTATAATAATTTATAACTATTAATTATGAACAATTTAATATCAATATTTAATATTGTAATTAATGTAAATAAGATAAAAAAATATTATTTTTATTTCAATGAATTCTAATTTACTAAATACACCAATTGATTACCTAAAAGGTCTTGGAGCCAGCAGGTCTCAAATAATAAAAAAAGAATTAAACATCTTTGATTATAAAGACTTAGCAAATTTTTTTCCTAAAAGATACTTAGATAAATCAAAATATTATAAGATAAAAGACTTACCCAAATTCAGTTGCGACGTACAAATAATTGGTGAAATTTCAAATATTACTGAAATTGGCATTGGAAGAAAAAAAAGATTGGTTGCATATTTTTTTGATGGAGAAGATGAAATTGAATTGATATGGTTTAAATCTATAAAGTGGTTAAAAAAAAGCTTAAGCTTAAATACTAAATACATAATATTTGGTAAACTTAGCTTCTTTGCAAATAAAGTATCTATTCCACATCCAGAACTAGAACTATTTAAATCTGAAAACCTTAAGTTAAGAGCTAAACTACAGCCTATATATCCCTCAACAGAAGCTTTAATTAAAAAAGGGATTAGTAATAAAGTGATTTCTAACTTAGTTAAAATCCTGCTCTTTGATGTAAAAATAAAATTTAAAGAAACTGTTCCTGATTACTTAATAGATGAATTAAAACTATTAGATAAAAACAGTGCTATTTATAATGTTCATTTTCCTGAAAATAACGAGCTATTATCAGAGTCAATAAGAAGATTGAAATTTGAAGAATTACTTTTTCTACAGTTACAATTGTTAAAAAAAAACATATATAGAAAAGACAAAATCAAAGGATATAATTTTAATATTGTAGGAAATAATTTTAATAAGTTTTATAATGATGTTTTAAGCTTTGAATTAACTAACGCTCAAAAGAAAGTCTTAAAAGAAATTAGAAATGATTTAGGTAGTAAAGCCCAAATGAATAGGTTACTTCAAGGTGATGTGGGCTCTGGTAAAACCATAATAGCGTTCATGACAATTTTAATAGCATTAGATAATGGGTATCAAACTTGCTTAATGGCTCCTACTGAAATTTTGTCAGTACAACACTATGAAGGGTTTTTATCCATGTCTAAATTACTGAATATCAATATAGTATTACTTACAGGATCAACTAAAGCTTCAATAAAAAAAACAATATACAGGTCCTTGGAAAGTGGCGAAATAGATATCATAATTGGGACACATTCATTAATTCAAGACAAAGTAAAATTCAAAAATTTAGGCCTTGCCATAATTGATGAACAACATAAATTTGGAGTAGCTCAAAGAAGTAAATTATGGGCAAAAAGCACAACCCCTCCACATATTCTAATAATGACCGCCACACCGATTCCAAGAACATTAGCTATGAGTGCTTATGGAGACCTCGACATATCTTTAATTGACGAATTACCCCCAGGTAGACGAGAAATCACTACTGTTCATAGATATGACAACAACAGACTGAGTGTATTCGCATTTATTAGAGATCAAATAAATGAAGGCAGACAAGTCTATGTTGTATACCCATTGATTGAAGAAAGTAAAAACATGGATTTTAAAGATCTAATAGACGGTTACGAAAGTCTTTCTAGAGAGTTTAAACAACCTAGGTATCAAATATCTATAGTACATGGCAAAATGAAAGCCCAAGACAAAGAGTTTGAAATGAAAAGGTTTGAAAATAAAGAAACTCAAATACTAATAGCCACTACTGTCATTGAAGTTGGGGTTAACATACCCAATGCTTCAGTAATGATAATTGAAAGTTCAGAAAGGTTTGGTCTATCCCAACTACATCAATTAAGAGGAAGAGTCGGAAGAGGTATACACAAAAGCTACTGTATATTAATGTCTGGAAGTAAACTTAGTAACGAAAGTAGATTAAGAATCAAAACTATGACCGAGACTAATAATGGTTTCATAATTGCTGAAAAAGATTTAGAAATAAGAGGACCTGGAGATATAATGGGAACTCAGCAAAGCGGGGTGATTACTCTTAAAATTGCAGATTTAATATCGGACCAAGAAATACTAATTTATGCACGAAAATGTGCAAAAAAAATACTTACAGATGATAAAGATCTTTTAGACGGAAAAAATAGTAAATTATTGAAGACCTACAACCACATATCTAAAAACAATGACCTATGGAGCTATATAGGGTAATTAATAAATTTTTTAGTTAGTAGTCATACTTTTAATCGTTTTATCAAATTCTTTAACAAATTCAAGATACTTCTCACCTGTAGCAGGTCCATTAAATCCAGTATGGATTTTAATAACTTCCTTATTTCTGTCTAAAAAAATAGTAGTTGGGTATGAAATTATATTATTAAGCATTGGAAATTTCTCTAATGCTTTTTCCTTATCAGAACTTCCATACTGCACTAATAAAATCGGATAATTAATTTTAAGCTCGTTTTTTAATTTCAATATACTCTTCAACGCCCTCCCTTTAGTTTTTGCATACTCAAAAGCAAGAGCAACAAACTCAATATCTTTTAAATCATTCTCTTTAATATAATCGACATAAAATTTAGATTCATCAAGACAATTAGGACACCAACTACCCATAAATTGTATAACCATAGATTTACCGTCATAAAAATCATCATCAATTGAGATTAATTTACCCACAGTATTTTCATAAGAAAAATCAAACTTTTGGCTATTGTTTTTTAAAGAGGTTAAACTATATTCATCTGCTAGTTCAAAATCATTATCTAAAACACCTTCTATTATCGTTTTAGAGTGGTTTCCTGCGTACAAAACGCCCTTTACACTATCATTACTCAACTCAGCTTCTAAAAGATAAGCTCTTGACCCATTAAATGTTGACAAAACAATATTACCAGCTTTATAACCACCATGCATAAATCCATAATCTCCAGTATTTGTTCTAAATGTAGCGCCAATTTCATTCTGTCCGATAGAATTAAATAAACCGATTGAAGAAGATTCATTATCCTTATCAGGACTAAAAGTAAACTTCCATCTATTTGTGATTAATTTTTTATTTTCTTCAAAATCAATATCAAAACGCTTCGTACTTTCATAAGAATTAAAAGGAACCACCCTATCTAAACTCTCAATAACAAAAACGCCATCAATTTTGTCATCAGTCAAAACCCCTTTAATATAGCCCTCAAAAACTTTTGAATTTATAAAAATTGAATCTCGTGAATACTTTATTGAAAACTCAACTATTTCTGATGAATTTTTAACAACAAGTGTACTATCATTAATTACAGAAAAATTAAATGGCAAGAATTTATCTTTATCAACTTCAAGCTTACCAACATAATCAACCAGATTTAGTTGCTCGCTAAAACCTGAATTACAGGATGTTATAAAAATTAAACTAATTACAAAAATAATATATCGCATTGTTATTTTTATTTTAAAGATCATCAAAAACTTGTGATTAAAAAAAACTTATTCAATTTCATTACAAACTTAGTATTATTATATTTGTATTCTTAAATAGAAATAATGAAAATATCTTACAATTGGATAAAGCAATTTATTAACCTAAAAGACAATACTGAAGATACATCACAGCTATTAACAGAGCTAGGGCTTGAAGTCGAAGGTATCTCTAAATTTGAATCTATTAAGGGAGGATTGAACAATATAATTGTTGGAAAAATTTTATCATGTGAAAAACACCCTAATGCTGACAGATTAAAAGTTACAACAGTTGATGTAGGTGGAGATGATAATATTCAAATTGTATGTGGAGCTCCAAACGTTGAATTAGGACAAACGGTTGCTGTTGCAATGGTAGGTGCTAAACTTTACTTCAATGATGATGAAGTAATTATTAAAAAAAGTAAGATAAGAGGAGAAAATAGCCAAGGGATGATTTGCGCTGAAGATGAGCTTGGTTTAGGTAGTTCCCATGATGGAATCATAGTATTTAAAAAAGAACACAAACCTGGAACTTTAGTTAATAAAATTTATAATATTGAAAATGATTATGTTTTTGATATAGGGCTAACCCCTAACAGAGCTGACGCTATGAGTCATCTTGGTGTTGCTAGAGACTTAAAGGTAGGTTTAATGCAAAAAGGAGTTAACCTAGAATTAATTACGCCTTCAGTCAGTGATTTTAACATAGATAACAGAGCTATTAATTTAAAGTTAGATGTTCAAGATTCAAAAAAAGCACCTAGATATTGTGGTATTGTAATTAATAATATTAAAGTTCAGCAGTCCCCAGATTGGCTAAAAAATCGGCTAAAATCTATTGATTTAACTCCTGTTAACAATATTGTTGATATAACTAATTATGTCCTCCATGATTTAGGACAGCCTTTACATGCATTCGATTACGATAGCATAGTCGATGATAAAATAAAAGTAGCAACATTAAAAAAAGGAACAAAGTTTATAACTCTAGACGGAATTGAAAGAGAACTAACAGATTCAGACCTAATGATATGTAGTGGAGACAAGCCGCTGTGTATGGCAGGTCTGTATGGAGGTATTAATTCAGGAGTTAAAGACTCAACTAAATCAATCTTGCTAGAAAGCGCCTATTTTGATCCTATAACAATAAGAAAGTCAGCTAAACATCACGGAATTAATACAGATGCATCTTATAGGTTTGAAAGAGGAATAGACCCTAACATCACAAAATATGCATTAAAAAGAGCTGCTATTTTAATTAAAGAAATCTGCGGTGGAATAATCTCTAGTGAAATAGAGGATTTATACCCACAAAAATTTGATGACTTTGAAGTTCTTTTAAATTACGATCAAATAGATAGACTAATTGGTCAAAAAATAGATCATGAAACTATAAAGGAAATTTTAACATCTTTAGACATAAAGATTAACAGCATTACCGAAACTCGGCTTGGATTAAGTATTCCTTATTATAGAAATGATGTTCAAAGAGAAGCTGATGTGATCGAAGAGATTCTAAGAGTTTACGGTTACAACAACATAAAGTCAAACCACAAGCTTAACTCATCTATAAATGGTATTAAACTCTTTTCAGAACACAATATTCAAAATTCAATTAGTGACATGTTGGTTTCTTATGGGTATTATGAAATAATGACTAACTCATTAACTTCTCCAGAGTTTAGCATTATCAGTGATGATAATCAAGAAGAAAATGATATTAAAATAATAAATTCATTAAGTCTTGACTTATCCGTCTTAAGACAAAGCATGCTATTTTCCGGATTAGAAGTAACATCACATAATATAAACAGGAAACAGTCTGATTTAAAATTATTTGAATTTGGTAAAACCTATAAGAATACTGATGAGAAAAGGGTTGAATCTAAAAAATTAGCACTTTATATCACGGGTAAAGTAACAAAGAAAAACTGGAATTCAAATGAAGTTAAAACTGACTATTATTACACAAAAGGAATAGTCATATCTCTATTAGAAAAATTAGGGATTAACTATACAATTTCAAAATCATCTACTTTATTAAACTTAAACGAGGGAGAGTCTTTATTTTTAGGAAATAAAGAGATTGTAACTTACGGGTCAGTAAAAAATCAAATATTAAATAGTTTTAACATAGATCAAGATGTGTTTTATGCTGAATTTAATTGGGATACAATCGTATCAATAACAAGTAACAAAGCTATTCATGTGAATGAAATACCTAAATACCCTGAAGTAACAAGAGATTTATCGATGCTTTTAGATGAAAATGTAGATTTCGAATCAATCTATAAATCATGTATTAAGATAGATAAAAAGTTAATCAAAGAGGTAAGCTTATTTGATGTTTACCAAGGAGACAAATTACCAGCAAATAAAAAAAGTTACGGAATTAGCCTTAATATATCCAGTAATGAAAAAACATTATCTGATAAAGAAATAGATAATCTAATGAATAAAATAATAAAGAGTTTACAGCTAAACTTTGGTGCAGAATTAAGAAATTAATTTTTATACATCCTATTTCTTAAATCTTTAATTTTATCATCCTGCATATACTCATCAAACTTCATATACCTATCTATTATCCCTTTAGGCGTAAGCTCAACTACCCTATTTGCTATAGACTGAGCAAATTGATGGTCATGGGTCGTAAATAAAACAGTGCCTTTAAATTTATTAAGAGAGTTATTAAATGCGGTTATACTCTCTAAATCTAGATGATTAGTTGGCTCATCAAGCATCAAAACATTAGCTCTGAACATCATCATTCTAGACAACATACACCTAACCTTCTCACCACCTGACAAAACATTACAAGTCTTCAAGGCCTCTTCACCACTAAAAACCATTTTTCCTAAAAAACCTCTTAAATAAACCTCTTCCCTTTCCTCTTCTGTAGTTGCCCACTCTCTTAACCACTCTACCAGACTTAAATCTTTATTAAAAAACTCATGATTGTCAATAGGTAAGTAAGATTGTGATGTTGTTATACCCCAATTATATTTACCTGAGTAATTATTTTCGTTTGAATTAATGATTTCATAAAATGCAGAAGTAGCTCTAGAATCTTTAGAAAAAATCACAACCTTATCTCCTTTAGCAATATTTAAATCTATTTTGTCAAAAAGAATGCTTTTTTCAACAGAATATGAAAGATTTTCAATATTTAATATTTGATCTCCAGCTTCTCTATCTCTATCAAATATAATAGCTGGATACCTTCTACTAGAGGGCTTTATTTCTTCAATATTTAACTTATCGATCATTTTTTTTCTACTTGTAGCCTGCTTACTTTTAGCAACATTTGCACTAAATCTAGCAATAAACTCTTGCAATTCTTTCTTCTTTTCTTCAGCTTTCTTATTTTGCTGGGTACGCTGACGTAATGCTAATTGCGAAGACTCATACCAAAAAGTATAATTGCCCGAATAATGTAATATTTTATTAAAATCAATATCAGAAATATGTGTACATACAGAATCTAGAAAATGTCTATCATGAGAAACTACAATTATACAGTTATCAAAATTTGCAAGAAAATTTTCAAGCCATAAAATAGTTTCATAATCTAAATCATTTGTAGGCTCATCCATAATTAAAACATCCGGATTACCAAATAGTGACTGTGCTAATAATATTCTAACCTTCAGCTTAGCATCAACATCTTTCATTAAAGTATAATGCAGACTCTCTTCAATCCCCAAATTTGATAGCATTGCCGCGGCAGCACTTTCAGCATTCCAACCATCCATTTCTTCAAACTTTTGCTGGAGTACTCCAATTTTATCTGCATTTTCATCGTTATAATCTGCATACAGAGTATCCATCTCTGATTTAACATCATATAGGGGCTTATTACCAATAATAACAGTATCCAAGACATTTTTATTATCATACAAATTATGATTTTGCTCTAGGACAGACATTCTTTTCCCAGGTTCTAAGTGGACATTACCAGATGTAGGATCTAATTTTCCTGCCAATATTTTCAAAAAAGTAGACTTTCCCGAACCGTTCGCACCAATTATCCCGTAACAATTGCCATTATTAAAGGATGTATTTACATCGTCAAATAAAATTCTTTTACCAAACTGAACTGAAAGATTTGAAACAGATAACATAAAATTAAAATTAAAAATTTCTGCAAAAATATAAAATCTAATTGCTAAAAACTTAATCTGCATTAATTAAATAGATTTAATTTAACAGGTAATTAACACAATTTAAGCGTATTCATATATATTTTTGGTTAGATTAATTAATAACATGAAAAAAATTTTTGGGGTTTTATTATTTTTTACATTACTTTATGATTGTCAAAATCAAAAGGACATAAGCCATAGTTATATAGCTGGAGAAATAATTAACCCTACGGACAAAAAAATAACTATTTTTAAGTCGAATGTCATAATTGATACATTATTTTTAGATTCAAATAATAGATTTATTACAAAAATAGAATCAACTGTTCCTGGATTCTATGGATTTACTCATGGCAATGAATACCAACTAATACTACTAGAACCGAAAGACAGTATTACACTAAGAGTAAATACTTTAGATTTTGACGAATCACTATCATTTAGTGGACTAGGATCAAAAAAGAACAATTACTTAATAAATTTATTTACAAAATATGAGAATTCCAGAAAAAATAGCTCTAATTTATATAAACTAGACCCTACAAGTTTTAAAAATAAATTAGATTCTATTAAACTAAATGAGATTAAGCTGTTAAAAAGTTTCACTTCTTCAAACCCTATTTCTACTTTATTCAAAGGAGTTGCCCTAAACACAATTGACTATATATTTGATTCAAAAAAAGAAGCTTATCGATTTATTGAACTAAATAATAGTGACGATGTAGTATACCCAAAGGATTTTTACGACTTTAGAAAAAGCATAAATTATAACAATACTTTACTGCAGGAATTTTATCATTATTATAATTTTTTATTTCCACACTTCGATAATTTAGCATATGAAGAATTTATAAAAACAAATAATAAAAAATTATTTAAAATTGACAATACTTATTATAATTTAATAAAGTTAAACCTAATAGATAGCTTAGTAACTAACCAAGAAATTAAATCTAGATTAACTTCATTTATTACCAGAAGGTTTTTGTCATTCAGCAAAACTCAAGTGGAGGCTAATAAAATATACAATCACTATTTAAACATAAACAAAACAACTAGTGATAGTTCTAAAAATTATCAAAAGAAAAGAATTACAACACTATTTAACAGTCTAAAGAAGCTAAAAAAGGGTAAAAAATTACCAATAATTGAACTTATTAACACAAACAAAATACCAATAAACATTAATAATTTAATAAACGATAAATCCTTAATTTATTTTTGGAGTCAAAACTCAAAAAACTCTTTTAAGTATAGCCACAATAAAGTTAAAGAATTAAAAAATAAATACCCAAACATCAACTTCATTTCAATTAACATAGACAAGATCAGCAACGATAAGTGGCTTAATAAACTAAAAATAAACTCTAGTTATTGTAGCTGCTCTGAATGTAAAAGCAAGACACCAATCAATGAGTTTAAATTACGTAACGCGGAGATAGCAAAAAGGCTACTTGGAATTCAATATATAAGAAAAACAATTATAGTTGACTCAAAAATGAATATAATTGAATCTAACGTAAATCTATTTAGTGACAACCTAGATAATATAATAAATTAATTGCCTTTTTTATAATCACTTAAAAACTTCTCTAAACCAATATCAGTTAAAGGATGTCTTAACAGTCCTGAAATTGAACTTAGTGGACCAGTCATTACATCTGCACCTATTTTAGCACAATCTATTACATGCATCGTGTGTCTAACAGACGCTGCTAGAATTTGTGTTGTAAACCCATAGTTGTCATAAATTAATCTGATTTCTGCAATTAAATTTAAACCATCTGTTGAAATATCATCTAACCTACCTATAAATGGTGACACATAAGTTGCTCCAGCTTTAGCGGCTAAAAGTGCTTGACCAGCAGAAAAAACTAATGTTACATTAGTTTTAATATCGTTATCACTAAAATATTTTGCAGCTTTAATTCCATCTTTAATCATAGGTAACTTTACAACTATCTGACTATGAAGATTTGCTAATTCAGTTCCTTCAGAAATCATATTTTCAAAGTCTGTTGCAATGACCTCTGCTGAAACGTCACCATCTACTATATCACATATATCTTTATAATGTTGTAAAATATTTTTAGCTCCAGTAATTCCTTCTTTAGCCATCAAGGAAGGATTAGTGGTAACACCATCCAAAACACCTAAGTCTTGTGCTTCTTTGATTTGATCTAAATTTGCTGTATCAATAAAAAATTTCATAGTAGACTAATTTTATTAAAATTAATATTTAAAATTACAATAAATAAAAAAAATAAAAATTGAAATACATATAAACATATTAACAAATTGGTGAATAGTTTTAATAACTTCTCATCACTATATATTCAAATAATTTCTGAGGAAGAAGGAGTTTTAGATATGGGGCAACTGTTTCTAAAAAAGAGCCAACTGTATATTTCTTTTTGGGATTATTAGTGTTGATTATCTTAAAAACTAGTTTAGCAATTAATTTAGGGTCTGAACCGCTATCAACATGCTCGTTCATCAATTTAAGAGCTTTAGAATAACTAGAGAAGTATACAGAGTTCTTTTTAATTAACGCATGGTATCTTCTAGAAGCGATGTTTGTTGCAAACTCACCAGGAGCTATAGTCACAACATTAATATTAAATGGCTTAGTTTCCATGTTTAAGGTTTCAGAAACTAAATCTAAAGCAGCTTTACTTGCGCTGTAAATAGATCTATATGGAGTACCTACATAAGCAGAAACTGATGTAACATTGATAATTAAACCTTGTTTATTTTCTCGCATTACAGGTAAAACCTTTTTAATAATATTTATAGGACCAAATAAGTTTGTTTTAAAATTATTTTCTATTTCGTTTTCTGGCAACTCTTCCAAAGGTCCTGTAATACCTACTCCTGCATTATTAATTAAAACATCAACTCTACCTTCAATCTTGATTATTTCGCCAACACAGAGATCTATACTTGAGGATTTTTGCACATCTAAATCTAATAATGTAAAATTAGAATTTATATAATTAGAAGAATTTCTACTTGTTCCATAAACTTTGAAACCTTTAATAGTTAAAAAATCTCCTAAAGCCTTACCTATACCAGAAGAAGCTCCTGTGATTAAAATTACTTTTGACATGTGGTTGGAATATTATAAAGGAAATATAATAAAAAAAAGGCAAGCTACCTACATCACACCGCTACAACCGTATACCTTTGCTGTGTTCCCACTCTGGAGGATTAAACAGGAGCTAGTTGTGTAGGACTTGCCAATGTAAATATACAAATGATTTATAATACGCTAAGATTTTTTTAAGTTAATTTAAATAAATAAATTGCCAATATACTTATGCTTATGAGCTTCAAAATATTAAAAATAATTTTATCCATCTTTTTATTTGGATGCAGCAATAATCTTGATGCTAATTTAAATATCACATCAAATATTAAAGAAAAACTACAGCGCAACGAAACCATTAAATTAACTGTCAATGAAAAATTTGATTCGATTAAGATTTATAGCTCAAGTAAATTAATTTACAACTTTATAGACAACTCAATAAATAATTTAGAATTTGAGCTTGAAAATTTAAGACTTGGTCAAAATAATATTAATATTGTTTCGTTTTTTAATAATAAAAATAAATCAAAAAAATATAGTTTTATTGTTCTAAATGATGAAAAACCGAAAATTTATTCTTACAAAATAATTAATACTTACCCCCATGATATAAATTCTTATACTCAAGGGCTAGAATTTAGTAAAGGTTTTTTATACGAAAGCACTGGAAAATACGGTAAATCAAAATTAAGAAAAACTGAATATAAAACTGGTAAAACTTTATCAGAAATTAATATTTCTAATAAATACTTTGCTGAAGGATTAACAATCATGAATGATAAAATAATTCAATTAACATGGAGGGAAAAGATTGGATTAGTATATAATTTAGAGAACTTAGAATTAATAGACAAGTTCTATTACAATAAAAGTTTAGAAGGTTGGGGACTATGTAATGATTCAACTAAAATATTCAAAAGTGATGGCACTGAAAAAATTTGGATACTAGACCCAAACACATATAAAGAAATTGATAATTTTGAAGTTTATACTAATAAAGGCAAGGTTAATGGTCTAAATGAGTTAGAGTGGGTAAATGGTAAAATATACGCAAATAGATACTTAAAAAACGGAGTAGCAATTATTGATCCGACTAATGGTGCAGTTGAAGGTGTAATTGATCTTTCTGGGCTAAAACAAAGAGTTACAAATCATAATAATTTAGATGTTTTAAATGGTATAGCATTCAACAAAGAGAGTCAAACATTATTTGTTACAGGAAAAATGTGGGATAAGATATTTGAAATTGAGATAATAAAAAAATAAGAATCTGATTATGAGAAAGTTATTTTCATTAGTATTAAATATTATTATTATCATCTTTTGGAGCTCATGTAGAGAAGATTTTAATTTTAATATTACTGAAACACAACTAAGCTTCTCAAAAGATTCAGTCTACTTAGATACTGTCTTTACTAATATTGGTTCTAGTACTTACAATTTAAAAATATATAACAACTCAAACAACAACATTTTAATCCCTAGTATAAGCCTTGAAAACGGTGAGGATTCCTATTACAGATTAAATGTGGATGGTATGTATGGAGGTCAAAGTAATTCTGGGAAATACTTTGAAAATGTTGAATTATTAGCAAAAGACAGTTTGTTTATTTTTATAGAGACCACAATAGATATTACAAATTTAACAAATGAGTCTAATCAATTTTTGTACAATGATCAAATCAATTTTGAGACTGGTTTTAATTCTCAAAAAGTAGAGTTAATTACATTAGTAAAAGATGCGGTATTTATCTACCCACATAAATACATTGATGAAAACACTGGTGAAAGTATTACTGAAACATTGAGTTTTGACACAGATAATGATGGTAACTTAGAAGAAACTAATTTACAAGGACGGTTTTTATTAGAAAACGAATTGAATTTTACAAATGAAAAACCCTATGTCATATATGGGTATGCAGCTGTACCAGAAAATAGCACTCTTACCATAGACAAAGGAGCAAGAATTCATTTTCATGCTAACTCAGGACTAATAGTGACTAGTGGCGCCTCAATTCATGTAAATGGTGAATTTAGTGAAAATCAAGAAACCCTAGAGAATGAAGTTGTTTTTGAAGGAGATAGATTAGAAACTAGTTTTGAAAATACCCCAGGACAATGGGGTACTATTTGGCTATTTAAAGGGAGTGTTAACAATATTGTAAATTACTCGACAATAAAAAATTCGACAATAGGAATCTATGCTGAAGATATTTTGAATTCTAGCAACCAATTAGTTATTACTAATTCTAAAATTTATAATTCTAGTAATTTTGGGGTTTTAGCAAAGTCATCATCTATAGACGCAAGTAATTTAATCATTAACAGAAGTGGGCAATCATCATTCGCTGCTACTTATGGTGGAGATTATAATTTAACCCATTGCACTATAACTAATTATTGGAATAGTAGTTTTAGGCAATTCCCTAGCTTATTAATTAATAACTATTTGATTGATAATGAAGGAGAAATAATAAATAACACAAACTTAAATTTTAATATAAGTAACAGCATTATAAGCGGAAATGAAAATATTGAGTTTTTAGTAGAACAATACGATGACTCAAATTTAAATTTTATGTTTAAAAATTGTATGATTAAATTCAACGATATTAATGATAGTTTTTCAAACGAAAATAATTTTGATTTTACAAATACTGATAAATATCAAAGTTTATATTTAAATTTAGATCCTGATTTTAAAAACCCTTATAACAATGAATTATTTATTCTTCAGGAGTCTGAACTAATTAATCTTGGAGACCAACAACTGTCTATAGAATTCCCATTAGATTTGCTGAACATTAGCAGAGTTAATGCACCTGATTTGGGTGCATATCAACATATTATAATTAATGATTAGTTTAAATTGAAAAAAGCGGAAATTTACTCATCATTGAATTGACATTCGAACCAATTTCCTTAAGCTTATCTTCATTATCATGATTCATTATAGCCTCATCAATAAAGTTTACAATTTTAGCCATATCATCAGTATCTAAACCTCTAGTTGTAACAGCAGCAGTACCTACTCTTATACCAGAAGTAACAAATGGGGATTTATCATCAAAAGGTACCATATTTTTGTTTACTGTAATATCAGCGACACCAAGAGCATATTCTGCAGACTTTCCATCAATACCTTTATTTCTAAGATCTATTAACATCATATGATTATCTGTTCCATTAGAAATAATATTGTAGCCTTTTTTTATGAATTCATTCGCCATTACCTGGGCATTTTTTTTAACATTTAAAATATAATACATAAAATCATCTTGTAAAGCCTCCTCAAAAGCTATTGCTTTAGCCGCAATAACATGTTCAAGTGGACCACCTTGATTGCCTGGGAAAATAGCTAAATCAAGCAATGAAGACATTTTTTTCAACTTCCCACTTTTAAATTTAATTCCAAAAGGATTTTCAAAATCTTCACCCATCAATATTAAACCACCTCTTGGACCTCTTAATGTCTTATGAGTTGTAGTAGTTACTATGTGACAAAAAGGAACAGGGTCATTCAAAACTCCTTTGGCTATCAAACCGGAGGGATGAGAAATATCTCCTAATAATAAAGCATTTACACTATCTGCAATCTCTCTAA
>CAJVXR010000019.1 GCA_913009535.1 uncultured Flavobacteriales bacterium
TGTATTTTCTTTTTTTCTTCCTCTTTCAATTAAATCTCTATCTACTCTTCTGTTTTCACGAGTTTTTTTATCGGCGTCAATATATATTTTATGATTTAAAATATTTCGTACATTTTCGTCACTTAAAATTAATATACCTTCAATGATTAAGATTTTTTTTGGTCTTATCACTGTTGTGCTAGTTGTCCTTAAATGATTGCTGAAAGAATAATTTGGTCTATTAATTTCCTTTCCGCTTTTTAGTAATTGTAGATGTTTATAAAATAAATCAAAATCTAAGGCATCTGGAATATCATAGTTTAATTTATCCCTTTGTTCAAAAGTAAGATCTGAGTTGTCCTTATAGTAAGAATCCTGGGAAAGGTAACAAATGTCTTTCTCAGGGATTGAGTCAATTATTTTCTTTACTATTGTGGACTTTCCACAGCCTGTTCCACCAGTTATTCCTATTAAATACATTTATTAAAATTTTCAAACAAAGTTAAGGCTAATTTGGTAAAATTTTAATAATTCCAAGATTTTCAACTCCTACATAAATATAACCTTCTGGACTAATTTCCAAAGATCTTACCCTTCCAATTCCTTCATATAATTTTTCTTCTTTGGTTATCGTATTTCCTTTAACAATACACATGTGTAAATATTCAAATTTCAAAGAGCCTATTAAAATATTATTTTTCCAATCCGGATACTTATCGCTATCAACAAAGATCATCCCACTTGGAGCTATCGAAGGAACCCAATAATGTATAGGATCCTCACTTCCTTTTATACTAGTCTTGTCCGTAAACTTAGTACCTATATAATTTACTCCATAACTGGCTAAGGGCCAACCATAATTTTTACCTGATTTTATAATATTTATTTCATCTCCTCCTTTTGGTCCGTGTTCATGAATCCATATGTCATTAGTCAAAGGATTAATAGCCATTCCTTGTGGATTTCTATGCCCATAAGAAAATATTGCTTTTTTTGAGTACCTATCCATTACAAATGGATTATCGATTGGAATTGACCCATCATCTTGTAGCTTATAAATTTTTCCTCCATCTCTTTTAATATTTTGAGGATTTACATTCCTATTTCCTCTATCTCCAATCGAGAAGTAAAGATTATTATCATTATCAAAAATTATTCTACTACCAAAGTGTTGTCCTTTTCTACTATTAGGAGTAGCACTATACAGAAGTTCTTTATTTGTAATTTTAGTTCCAATGATTTTGAACCTCATTAATGAGGTGTTAGCTCCATTTTTATCATCATTTGAAGAAGCGTAAGTGATATAGATCCATCCGTTATCTTTATACTCCGGGTGAAGTTCAATGTCTAGTAATCCACCTTGACCTATATCAACAATTTCTGGTAATCCATTTATAATAGTTTTAACTCCATTTTCAAAATGAATTAATTTTCCTTCTTTTTCAGTAATTAACATTGATTTTTCACTTAAAAAGACAAATGACCAAGGGTTGTTTAAGTCAGAAACAACTAATTCATAATTTTTTTCAAGATTTAATCCATTAGAGAATGTATGTAAAGTAAGAAGGAATATTATTATAGTAGACAGTATTTTTTTCACTTTTTTTTTTGCTTTAAATTACAAAAAAATCAGAGAGATATTAAAAGAAAATTATATATTTGGCTTCTATAATTTTTCGGGGTGTAGCGTAGCCCGGTTATCGCGCCGCGTTTGGGACGCGGAGGTCGCAGGTTCGAATCCTGCCACCCCGACTAAATTATAAAATAATTCATATTTAACTTTTTTACTATGAAATCTAAACCTCAAAAAATAAAATGTTTGATTATAGGTTCTGGTCCTGCTGGATATACTGCTGCTATTTATGCTGCTAGAGCAAATATGAGCCCAGTTTTATACCAAGGTATTCAACCTGGTGGTCAGCTGACTACCACAAATGATGTTGAAAATTTTCCAGGTTACCCTGATGGAATCACTGGTCCAGAAATGATGATTCAATTACAGAAACAAGCTGAAAGATTTGGTACAGATGTTAGAAATGGTTGGGTTACAAAAGTTGAGTTTGAAGATAGTTTAAAAGTATGGGTTAATGATAATGAAGAGATTCACTGTGAAACTATAGTTATTTCAACTGGTGCATCTGCAAAGTATTTAGGCTTAGAATCTGAACAAAAATATTTGAAATTAGGTGGTGGTGTTTCTGCGTGTGCTGTATGTGATGGCTTTTTTTATAAAAATCAAGATGTAGTTATCGTTGGTGCTGGCGATTCTGCTTGTGAAGAGGCACATTATTTATCTAAGTTATGTAATAAAGTAACTATGCTGGTTAGAAAAGATGAATTCAGAGCTTCACAAATCATGCAAGAGAGAGTTAAAAAAACTGATAATATTGATATTCTTTTTAATACAGAAACCGTAGAAGTCTTAGGCGATAATCAAGTTGTTCACTCTGTTTTAGTTAGGAATAATAAATCAATGGAGGAGTCTACAATTCCTGTTACTGGATTTTTTGTTGCTATTGGACATAAGCCGAACACAGATATATTTAAGCCATACTTAAATATGGACGAAACTGGTTATATAGTAAATGAACCTGGTACTAGTAAAACAAATGTCCAAGGAGTATTTGTTTCTGGAGATGCTGCTGATCATGTATATAGACAGGCAATTACTGCTGCTGGAACAGGCTGTATGGCTGCGTTAGATGCAGAAAAATATTTATCATCATTATAATTCAGTATGAATTCTATTAAGTATAATTTTTATTTATTTTTTCAGCTTCCTTCTGCATTTTTTTGTGGGGTAAGACTTAAGTATTTAGGTTCTTCAAAAGCTATAGTATCTATTAAACATTCTTGGTTTAATAAAAACCCATATAAATCTATTTTTTGGGCTGCCCAAGGCATGGCTGCTGAATTAACAACTGGTTCATTATTGAAAAATAATATTAATCAAAGTGGTCTCAACGTTTCTATGCTAGTAATAAAGAATAAATCTTTTTTTTATAAAAAAGCTACTGGAAAAATAATTTTTGAGTGTAACCAAGGCAAAGAATTACAAGACTTGTTTAAATCCTTAAATAAAGATAATGATAAGGGGGTTATTGAATTAAAATCTGTTGGATTTGATTCTAATCATGTTAAAGTTTCTGAGTTTAGTTTTACTTGGTCTTTGAAAGTTAGAGCTTAGCTGTTAAAATTCTTAAATATAAACTGTCCCCTTAGTACTTCTTTTTTAGTATTTATTAAATCATCAATTTTATTAACCTCTAAAAGTATTTTTTTAGCTTGTTTTATAATAGAACTTCCGATTTTAGTTAATTCAATTGGTTTTTTTGATCTATCAAAAATTATAATTTTCAATTCCTCTTCTAATTTTTTAATTTGCATACTTAATGTTGGTTGTGATATCCCACATAGATTTGCTGCTTTTGTGAAGTTTCTAGTTTCCTCTAACGCTATTATATAATTTAATTGGATAATTGTCATTTAATCACTGTTACATTATTAATGAAAATATTACTCACAGGCCAATCTAAATCATCTGTTTCAACTGACGCTATTTCATCTACTACATCCATCCCTTTAGTAACCTGGCCGAAAATTGTATAATCACCATCCAAAAAGTGAGCTCCTGTTTCACTTTGAACTATAAAAAACTCATATGGTGAAGCTAGTTTATGAGGATTTTTTATAATACTACTTGGCATACTAACCATCCCCCTAGAGTGTTTAAAACCATGATTATTGTCTACAGGAAGTAAGTATTTTCCGATTTTTTTTCTTTTTTTAGCTATTTTTCTATTATCACTATTTCCTCCTTGAATAATAAAATTATTTATAACTCTATAAAACTGGGTGCTTTTAAAATAATTTTGTTTGGTTAAATATAAAAAATTTGATCTATGAAATTTTGTTTCATTAAACAAAGTTATTTCAATTTTGCCTTTATCGGTATCTAGCTCAACAATGTTTTCTTTATGAATTTTATCGTACTCTAAAAAAAAATCCATTGAATTTTTTTCTGTTAATTTAAATTTAGGTTTTACATTTTTAATTTCTTTTTTTTCTTTGTCAATTTTTATAATAATATTCTTTTGTGAAATAGTGTCTATATTTACCTCATCTTTTTTATTACAGCTATATATTAATATAATAATTATTATTGTGTAAATTAATTTCATTTAATATGAATTATGCAGAGTTTAAACTAATAATACCAAAGTTAAAGTTAACTAATTTAAATTCAAAAGTATCTCAACTTAAACTCGCGCCGAGTTTCAGGAAGGACTACATAAAGCTAAATAAAAATCTCAATTTAAATTCAAAGAAGGCTGCTGTTATAGCTTTGCTGTATCCTGACGATAATAAGTTAATGAGATTGGTATTAATTTTAAGAAACACCTATAAAGGTGTGCATTCTAATCAGATAGGTTTTCCTGGGGGTAGAGTAGAAGTTGGTGATAAAACTATGTTTGATACAGCAGCCAGAGAAACTTTTGAAGAAATAGGAATTAGACTTTTTAAAAAATCAATTATCAAAGAATTACATCCCCTTTATATTCCTCCTAGTAATTTTAGTGTATCTCCATTTTTAGTTTCCGTTGATTTTACCCCTGATTTTATAAAAGATGATATAGAGGTGAAAGAAGTATTTTCTATCGATCTAGACTCTTTAATTACATCTAAAATCAATGAATTATCTGTTAAATTTCCTGCTAATTTGAATGATTCAACTAAAACTAATAATAAATTAGTGCCATCTTTTTTATTAGGTGGTCATAATGTATGGGGAGCTACTGCTATGATGCTTTCCGAAATTAGAGATTTATTTAAAAATGTCATCTAACTTTCGTTAACTTAGCTCGTTTTAAATTTAATGAATAAATAAATGGGTCTTTTTAAAAGAAATCCTTTTGGTCATATTTTATACGTAAAGAAATGGTTAATCCGTATTTTTGGTACTTTATCACACAGAAGGTTTAGAGGTTTTAATGAGTTAAAGATTGAAGGTTCTGAAATCATAAAAAACTTACCCGATAAAAATGTTTTATTTATCTCTAATCATCAAACCTATTTTGCAGATGTAGTTTCTATGTTCCATGTGTTTAATGCTAGTTTAAAAGGTAGGGTAGACTCTATTAAAAATGTTGGTTATATATGGAACCCTAAACTTAATATATATTTCATAGCCGCCAAAGAAACTATGACAGCAGGCATTCTACCTAAAATTTTAGCTTATGCAGGTTCTATTAGTATTGAAAGGACTTGGAGAAGCAAAGGCGAAGATGTTAAAAGACAAGTTAAAATGAGTGATATTTCTAAAATAGGTACTGCCTTAAATGATGGATGGGTAATAACTTTCCCTCAAGGAACTACTACTCCATTTAAACCAATCAGAAAAGGAACGGCTTTTATTATTAAAAAATACAAGCCTATTGTTATACCAATTGTAATAGATGGCTTTAGAAGATCTTTTGACAAGAAGGGGTTAAGGATAAAGAAGAAAAACATTCTTCAGTCCATGGAAATTAAAGAGCCACTAGATATAGATTATGAGAATGATTCTACTGAAGACATTGTTAAAAAAATTGAATTTGCTATAGAACAACATCCATCATTTTTAAAAGTTATTTCAGAAAAAGAAATAAATAATATTAATGAATTAGATAAAAAGAGACGTTGGTAATTATTTTTTAGGTGGCATAGGTCCCCTTAAATGTATTATCAAAGCATTTAGAAAATTTCGCAGCATTTGATCCCCACATTCCATATATTTAGGATGATTCTCATTTCTAAAAAATGCATTTAATTCACTTTTAGATACTTTAAAATCTACAAGTGTAAATATTTTTATAATATCATCATCTCTTAATTTATGAGCTACTCTTAATTTTTTAAAGACATCATTATTTGTTAATCCCATATCTTATTTTATTATACCTGCACAACTAATTCTCGAACCTGCAGCTCCACTTGGTTGAGAAATCATATCATCTTCTCCCTGATGTATAATTACCGCTTTACCCAGAATGTTGCTTTTTTCGTCATCACAACCAATGCACCATTTATCTGTTTTGAAAGAAACAGTTGCATTTCCATTTTCATCCGCTAAAAAATTACCTATATCTCCTTTGTGATAACCTTCTAGATCACCCCATTTACCATGTTTTTCAGAAGTTGGGTTCCAATGCCCTCCAGCTGACTTCCCATCATCAGAAGAGCAGTCACTTTTCATATGTATATGTATTGCATGAGTTCCTGGCGTAAGTCCTGAGATTGTTGAGGTCATTGTAGTAATATTATTTACCTCACTAAAATTAACTTCACCAGTAACCCCACTACTATTTTTTTGATCTAATTTTATAGTTAATTCATTGGATGAATTTGTAGTAACATCTTTTTTTACTGGAGATATACAACTATAAACAACAGCTATAACACCAATTATAAAAGGAACGACTACTTTGTCTGAGTATTTTTTATTTTTCATTTTTATTAAAATTGTTTTATTTCTTTAAATTCAGAATACTCTAATTTATCGATTTGATTTTTATAGTCTTCCCATTTATCTCTAAAAAAAGCATTAATTTCTTTAACAGCATCTGTTAGTGAATTCTCTGCATGATTAAATAAATTATTTTCAGTTATTGTATTTCCGTTAGGTCTTGAACTAATATAAGAATACGCTTTGTAAACATTTTGTTGAACATTACTTTCTTTATTTCTAGTAATTCCTTGTCTTTTATCAATATTGCCTAAAAAGAGTCCAACTAAACTATCTATATGAATAACCAATTCAGAAGATAAAGTTATTTGATCTTTAAATCTTTCTTTGTTTAACTTGCTCAATTTAGATTTAAGGCTATTAGCAGTATTTTTACTTTCAATTAATTGTCTAACTATATCTGCTGATTTTTGTAGCATCAGGTCAAGGTCTTTTAAAGAATTATATTGTTGATCAATATTAGTATTAATATTTACTCTAGGATCATTTATAACATTAATATTAGAGTAGGATTTTTCATTATTATAAATAAGTTCAACTTTATAACTACCAGCTTTAACAGTTACCCCACTAGATTCAAATTTAGTTTTTCTAATTGTTCTGGAGGGTCGATCTTTTCCTTTTTCATCCATTCTCCAGTTCCATTTATAAAATCCACTTTCTTTAGGACTTTTTTTCTTCAATGTTCTAATTAGTTTATCTCCATCATAAATATTTAAATATAAACTGTCTTTAAATTCCTTATTCAAAGTATCATTACTTTTCTCGGCATTAAAATAATAGGAAATTAATGCTCCAGATTTTCTGTTTTCACCATTATACATAGCATCTCCACCAAACCTTGTTCCCGTTGGTTGTTGATAAGAGGCTAACACTGCTGTAGAAGGGTCAAATAATTCAATCTTACTTTCTAATAATGAACTGTTTTGGGCTAATTCTCTTAAAGGATTTATATTATCAATCACCCATGCCGATCTACCAAAAGTTCCAATTACTAAATCATTTTCTCTTTCTTGAATTACCAAATCTTTTACAGGAACTGTTGGAAAGCCTTTAGTCCATTTCATCCAGCTATCTGCATTGTCAATAGATAAATATAAACCATCATCAGTACCTAGAAATAATAGGTTTGGTGATTTTTTGTCTTGTATGATTGATAGTGCATAGCTTTCTACATCATCTACATCTACAATTCTTGACCATTTCTTACCATAGTTTAAAGTTCTATATACGTAGGGCTCATAATTAAATCTTCTATAATCATTCGCAACTAAAATAGCTTCTCCTTTATTTATTTTAGAAGCTTTAATTTGAGGAATCCAACTACCTTTTGGTAGTCCTTTAATATTTTCACTAACATCAATCCATGTTTTACCAGCGTCTAAAGTGTAGTGAACCTTACCGTCATCAGTTCCAACCCACAGCATATTTTCTTCTACCTCGGAAGGTTCAATAACTAAGATTGTACAATGGTTTTCTGCTCCTGTAGCATCCATGGTTAAACCACCACTTTCAGCTTGCTTTAATTTTTCTGGGTCATTTGTTGTAAGGTCACTTGATATAATTTTCCATGTTAAGCCTTTATCATTGGACTTATGAACAAATTGACTTCCGAAATATATTGTACTATTATTAAATGGATCTATGTTTATTGCTGAATTCCAATTAAACCTTAAATCTGTAACTCCATCAGGATGCGTAGGTTGAACACTATAATTATTACCTGTTTTCCAATCATATCTACTCACATAACCTTGTTGGCTCATAGTCCATCCATACCTAGAGTCGTCTTTATCTGGAACTACATCAAAACCATCTCCAAATGAGATCTCTTGCCAATAAGAATTTCTTATACCTTGATCTTTCCAAACATATGCTGGGCCTCTCCATGATCCATTATCTTGCATCCCTCCATACACATTATAAGGATACTCGTTATCAACGTTAATATGATAAAATTGCGCTACAGGTAAGTTTTCAACAAACCTCCATGATTTACCACCATCCTTAGTTATATTTAGACCTCCATCGTTACCGTCAATCATAAACTTTCCATTCTCAGGATGAATCCACCAAGCGTGATGATCTGGGTGAACTCCATTTGAAACTCTATATGCAGGCATTAATTGTTTAAAATTTTTCCCACCATCTTCACTAACATTTACGTAGGTAAAAATTGAATATACCCTATTTTCATTTTGTGGATCAACATAAATCTCTGAGTAATAAAAAGGCCTTCCACCAATATCACTTTTGTCATTTATTTTCTTCCAGTTTTCTCCTCCATCTTTACTCTTATAAAGTGCATTTTTTTTAGATTCTATTAACGCGTAAATAATATTAGGACTACTGGGAGCTATAGCAATTCCAATCCTTCCTAAATCTCCTTTGGGCAATCCTTCTTTAGTAGAAAGTTTCTTCCAATTTTCTCCTCCATCGTAAGTAATATGTAAACCTGACCCCTTACCACCGGAATTAAAATACCACGGTTCTCTTTTGTGTTCCCACATTGCAGCTATTAGTTTATTTGGATTTTCAGGATCCATTACAAGGTCTGCTGCTCCAGATTTATTATTTGTAAATAGTATTTTTTTCCAATTATCTCCTCCATCAATAGATTTGTATACTCCTCTTTCTTTGTGTTCTCCCCATGGAGATCCAATTGCACCAACATAAATTACATCTGAATTTGTGGGATCAATTATAATTCTATGAATATGCCTTGTTTCTTTTAATCCTTTTTCAATCCAAGTTTTTCCACCGTTAATTGATTTGTAAATTCCAAATCCTCCGTTTAAACTATTTCTAGGATTTCCTTCTCCTGTTCCAACCCAAATAACACTAGGGTTAGATTGTTGAACCTTTACTGCTCCAATAGAAGCTGTTAACTCGTTATCAAAGATGGGAGCCCATTTTATTCCACCTGATTCAGATTTCCATAATCCTCCTGATGCTGTTCCAGCATATATAATGTCAGTATTATTAAGTACTACATCAATTGATGTAACTCTACCAGACATTCCAGCCGGTCCTATATTTCTTGGGCTAATATCTTTTAATAATTCAACAGAAAAGTCTTGAGAAAAAATAAAAGAAGTAAATAATAAGAACAAAAATAACTTAGGGAACTGATATTTCATGATGCCGATTTAGGATTAAATAATATTTTCTATAAATATATTATTTAGAATTAACTAATGCTAATTTATCATTATTAGGATTGATCGACATTCTAGATATGTTTGTAATCCCAAAATCTTCTAGCGAGCATAGCAAAACCCATTTACTGTCAGTCGTTGGGTTAACTATATATAACTTATTTCCTTTTGAGGTTAAGATTGTACCATTTTTAAGTAGACAAATATCCTCGTTATTTTCTAGAGTATTAGTTATGATTTCTGTTTTATAATTTGACAGGTTTACATAGTTTATAGTCCATACAGAATCCTTTTTTGAAATATAGCTGAACTTTTCTTCTCCAAATTTATTATTTGGAATTGGGTGAATTGATCTACCAGTATTGCTATCTATAAAAACATGTTCTCTTGTTTTTAAATTTGAACTATATAACACTAACTCGTTATTTTCAAGTACTGATGAAACAATTAGGTCTTTTGTCTCTTTTGAATGATTATAATACCCAACAACTTTATCCTTAAAAGGGATTTTAAAAGTATTTTTTTTTATATCATAAATACGTAAATATTGAACTCCATTTTTATCTAAACTTACTGCAGTAACTTTATTTTTTTTATATTGAATAGGGGAGTACTCACTTCCAAATGTTGATGTTATGAACTTAAGTTTGTTGTCGTTATTCTTTATGTTGTATTCAACTATATCATTTTGTTTATCTCTTTCACTAGAAAAAAGTAGCTTGTTGTTATTTGTAAAACTAGGTTGATTGTGATATCCAATTGAACTTGAAATTATTTTTGAATTTAAAACTTGAACTTTATTGCTAGTTACCGCAATCTCTAACAAATGAATTTCCGAATCTGTTTGAGAAAATGATATAATTGAAACTAATATTAAACAATAACTTAATAATCTCATTTAAAGAAAATATTTATTTTCATTACTAAATTTGTCAGAAACATAATTTCTTAGCTTTATAACATTTACTCCTTTGTTAAAACTCACCTTTTTGTTTAATATTTTATGCATCTGATTCATTTTGTAGCCACTAGAAATAAGATTTATAGCCTCTTTCCCGTTTTTTAAAATAATATCATTTGCATTATATAAATAAATTTCACTTAGTGCTTTCTTAGTCTCTAAATTACTGCTTTTATTAGTTATATTTTTTTCTGTTCTTAAAATAGTTGATTCAGCCATGTATACTTCTATTAATATATTAGACAGGCATAGTAAAAGTTGTTGATTTTTTTCTAAATCTATTTTATCTTTTAAAGAACTACCAAGTATCATTAAGAAAACAGATTTTAAATTGTCAATATTCTTTTTTTCAATACTTAACGGGCCAGAGTATTTTTTTTTATTTAAAAAGGATAAACCAAAAAAATCATATTTTAGTTTCTCCATTGAACTTTTTAGATCAATTTCTTTTTTAAACGCTTTTTTAAGAAGCATCCCAACTGAAACCATTCGATTTATTTCATTTGTTCCTTCGTATATTCTAGCTATTCTTGCATCTCTCCATGTTGATTCCATTGGAGTATCCTCAGAAAATCCCATTCCACCAAATATTTGAAGACCTTCATCCGCAGTATTTTGAACATCTTCAGAAACAGCTACTTTTAAAATAGAACACTCAATTGCGAAATCTTCTACTCCTTCAAGTTCTGCCTCTTGGTGAGATTTACCTCTGCTTATTAAGTTAGATATGTTGTCTTCTATATTTTTTGCAGCTCTATAACAAGCAGATTCACCCGCATAAGTATTTGCAGCCATTTCAGCAATTTTATATTTTATTGCTCCAAATTCAGAAATACTTTTTTTAAATTGTTTTCGGTTATTTGCATATTCTACTGCAAAAGTTATTACCCTTTTTTGAGCATCTATTCCAGCTGCACCTAACTTAATTCTACCAACATTTAGAGAATTCATTGCGATTTTGAATCCTTCACCACGTTTTGCAAGCATATTTTCTTTTAAAACTACAGTGTCATTAAAAAATACTTGTCTAGTAGATGAGGCTCTTATTCCAAGCTTTTGCTCTTCTTCTCCCATAGTTATTCCATTTTCACTGTTGTTCTCAACAATAAAAGCAGTTATATTTTTATCATTTTCAATCCTTGCAAAAACTATAAATAGGCTACAGAAGCCTGCATTAGAAATCCACATTTTTTGTCCATTAATCTTGTAAGAATTTCCATCTTTAGATAGTGTAGCACTGGTTTTACCAGAGTTAGCATCACTTCCTGCACCTGGTTCAGTTAGACAATATGATCCAAACCATTCACCTGAAGCCAATTTTGGTACATATTTTAGTTTTTGATCTTCTGTTCCATATAAAGTTATAGGCATTGTTCCAATTCCAGTATGTGCACCAAATGCAGTGCTAAAAGATCCACTACCACTTGATATATAATCACACACAAGCATGGTTGAAACAAAACCTAATCCCATTCCACCATATTCTTCTGGAACAGCTATACCTAAAAACCCCATTTCACCAGCCTTCTTCATGACAGACTCTGTTAACTGATAATCTTTTTTTTCAAATCTACTTCTAAACGGTATTACCTCACGTTCATTAAATTCTCTCACAGAATCACGCATCATTATGTGTTCTTCAGTAAAATCTTCTGGAGTAAAGACCATTGATGCATTCGTTTCTTTAATGATGAATTCACCACCTTTAATTATGTTGTTTTTTGACTTCATTTATTTAGTTTAAAAATTCGAATATACCTGCTGCACCTTGACCAGTACCTACACACATTGTTACCATACCATATTTATTTTTCATGTCTCTTTTACGCATTTCATCAAATAATTGGACAGATAATTTTGCGCCTGTACAACCTAAGGGATGACCAAGTGCTATCGCACCACCATTAACATTCACGATTTCTTGGTTTAAGTTTAATTCACGCATTACAGCTAAAGATTGGGATGCAAATGCTTCGTTTAGCTCAATTAACTCAATATCTTTCTGTTGTAATCCCGCTTGTTTTAAAACTTTTGGAATAGCGGCAACAGGTCCAATACCCATTATTCGTGGCTCGACTCCTGCAGCTGCATAATTAACCATTCTAGCTATAGGTTCTATATTTAACTCTTTTACCATCTTTTCACTCATAACCATTACAAAAGCAGCTCCATCACTCATTTGTGACGAATTACCAGCAGTTACACTTCCTCCAGCTGCAAATACTGCACGTAATTTGTTTAAGGCAGCGATACTAGTCCCTTTTCTAGGTCCTTGATCTTTAGTTACAGTATATTTCCTAGTGGACTTTTCACCATTTTGATCTAAATAGATTTCTTCTATATCTATTGGAGCTATTTGATCTTGAAAACGATTTTCTGCTTGCGCTTTTAACGCCTTCATATGAGAATTATAAGCAAACTCATCTTGATCCTCTCTAGATATATTAAACTGATTAGCAACAGCTTCTGCAGTGTTTCCCATTCCCCAATAATAATCTGCATGACCAGATTTAATAGTGTTATAATTCAATTCAGGTTTATAGCCTGTCATTGGAACTGAGCTCATACTTTCTGATCCACCAGCAATAATACACTCTGCCATGCCTGCTTGAATTTTTGCAGCAGCCATACCAATTGTTTCTAATCCTGAAGAGCAAAAACGATTCACAGTTACTCCAGGCACATCTACTGATTTTAATCCTATTAAAGATATAAATCGGGCCATATTTAAACCCTGTGATCCCTCAGGCATAGCATTTCCGACTATAACATCATCTATGCGTTTTACATCAAGATTTGGTAATTCTTTCATCATATGTTGAATGGTTTCTGCACCCAACTCATCTGCACGTTTAAATCGAAAAACTCCTTTAGGTGCTTTTCCAACTGCTGTTCTGTATGCTTTTACTATGTATGCTGTTTTCATAACTTTTAGTTTCTTAATGGTTTACCAGTTTTTAACATGTGTTCGATACGTTCTAGTGTTTTTCTCTCTGTACATAAAGATAAAAATGCTTCCCTTTCTATATCTAACAAGTATTGTTCTGAAACCATTGTTGGTTCAGATAAGTCTCCTCCAGCCATTACATAGGCTAACTTATTGGCTATTTTTTTATCGTGTTCTGAAATGTATTTCGAATCTTGCATAGAATCAGTCCCTACTAAGAACATTCCTAAAGCTTGTTTTCCTAATACTTTAACATCTTTTCGGCTAACAGGTTGAGTATAACCACTCTCAGCCATTAATTTCGCATGTGCTTTTGCAGTTGCTATTTGACGTTCTTTGTTTATAACAACAATATCTTTTCCTTTTTGGAGCAACCCTAAATCAAATGCTTCATAAGCTGAAGTAGAAACTTTAGCCATGCCAATGGTTAGAAAATTTTCCTGTAAAATATTCAACTCAACATCTCCTTTGTGAAATGAATCTGAAGCTCTTAATGCCATTTCTTTAGACCCCCCACCACCAGGGATTACTCCGACACCAAACTCAACTAATCCCATATAAGTTTCTGCTGCTGCAACAACCTTATCTGCGTGTAAAGAAATTTCACAACCACCACCTAAAGCCATTCCGTGAGGAGCAGCAATAGTAGGGATTGAAGAATAACGCATTCTCATCATAGAATCTTGAAAATATTTTATAGCTGTATTTAGCTGATCATATTCTTGTTCTCCAGCCATTAAAAATATCATTCCAATATTTGCTCCAACAGAAAAATTCGGAGCTTGATTACCTACAACTAAACCTTGAAAATCTTTTTCTGCTATATCGATAGCCTTATTAAGGCCTATTAGAACATCTTCACCAATTGTATTCATTTTAGAACGAAACTCTAAATTTAAAATTCCATCACCAATATCTTGTAAAGAAACCCCAGAGTTTTTAAATACTTCAGTGTTTTTTCTAATATTATCTAATATTATAAACGAATCTTGTCCTGGCTTTTTAACTTGTGCTCTAGTAGGGATATCATAATAATAAGAGCTTCCATCTTTTATCGTATAAAAAGAGTTTTCTCCTTTTTTTAACATTTCTACCACCCATGCTGCTGGTTCTTTTCCTTCTGATTTCATTAGCTCTACTCCAACTTCTACACCAATTTCATCCCAAATTTGAAAAGGTCCATGCTCCCAACCAAATCCAGCCCTTAAACCATCATCAATTCTATATAACTCATCTGAAATTTCTGGAATTCTATTTTGTACGTATGCAAATAAAGCAGCGAAACATTTTCTATAAAACTCACTAGCTTTATCCTTACCTTGTATTAAGACTTTAAATCGATCACCAACATTATCTATAGTTTTTGTTAATTCTAAAGTAGGAAATGTTACACGTTTTTTAGTTCTGTACTCAAGAGTGTTTAAGTCTAAAGATAAAATCTCTTTTTTACCATCATTATTAATAATTCTTTTGTAAAAGCCTTGTTTTGTTTTACTACCTAACCATTTATTTTTAATCATTGTATTTACAAAATGAGGAATCTCAAATTGACTTCTCATCTCATCGTTAGGACAATTCTCTTTTACTCCGTTTGCTGTATGAACTAGTGTATCTAACCCAACCACATCAATTGTTCTAAAAGTTGCAGATTTCGGTCGACCAATAACAGGTCCAGACAACTTATCCACTTCTTCAATTGTTAATCCCATTTCTTTAACAATATGAAATAGATTCATTATACTAAAAATTCCAATTCTATTACCGATAAATGCAGGAGTATCTTTTGCTAATACCGATGTTTTACCTAAGAATTTGTCTCCGTACATCATTAAAAAATCCGTAACTGATTGATCACAGTTTGGTCCTGGTACAACTTCGAATAATTTTAAATATCTTGGAGGGTTAAAAAAGTGAGTTACAGCAAAGTGCTTTTGAAAGTCTTCACTTCTACCTTCATTCATGAATTTTATAGGTATTCCAGAAGTGTTTGATGTAATTAATGTACCTGGTGTTCTGTATTTTTCAATTTTTTCAAAAACAGTTTTTTTAATATCTAACCGTTCTACGACTACCTCCATAACCCAATCAACATCTTTAATTAAATGCAAATCATCCTCTAAATTTCCAGTTGTAATTCTATTTGAAAATTTTTGATTGTAAATAGGTGAAGGTTTTGACTTTAATGATGCTATTAATGCATCATTTACTAGCCGATTACGAACTACTTTATTTTCTAATGTTAATCCTTTTGCTTTTTCTTTATCGTTTAATTCTCTAGGAACTATGTCTAGTAAAAGAACTTCTACTCCAATATTTGCGAAATGACATGCTATACCACTTCCCATTATTCCAGATCCTATTACTGCAATTTTATTTATTTTTCTATTTTGCATTTTCTTTATTTTCTGTAAATATTAATTTATTTCCTATTAAGTTGTTGATTAACTCTGTAACCTCAAAGAAAGATTCAATTTTTTCTTTGTTAATATTATTTGATATAGCATTATTAAACATTAAAACTCTTTCTCTAGCTTTTTCTCTACTAATTATCCCAAATTTAGTCAGATGAACTAGAACTCCCCTTCCGTCATCTGGATTAGGTTTTCTTTTTATTAACCCTTCAAGCTCCATTGATGATAATATTCTCGACAAACTGTTAACACCAATCCCCATTTTTGGACCTAACGAGGTTGAAGGTGTGCCTTTTCCTGGATCAATACTCAGTAAGGTAAAACCAGTAGCCATTGTTGAGTCATAGTTAGTAGCATCTTCATTATACATTTTCTTTACAGCTAACCATGTGGTTCTCAGCACATAATCTATTGTTTTATCTTTCATTTTAAATTTTATTGTCTATATAAAATCAAATATAACAAAAACATACTATGCATGCATAGTAAATAGTAAATATTATGCATGCATAGTATTTTGCAGTGAGTTAAAGGACTAATTAATTAAGAATAAACTAGTTACTTAATTATTTTGAACACCTTATAACCAGTATTTGTAATTAGCTTTAATATATATAAACCAGAACTAAAATTACTAAAGTCAAATGTTTTGATATTTTCATCAGTTTTTATTAATTGTCCGGAAATAGTATATATTTCAACAGTATAGTCTATAAGCTCTGTATTTATATTTAGGATGTTACTTACTGGGTTAGGGTATAGGTGCGTTAATTTATTAACACTACCGTTTAAATTTAACTGATTAGAAATTCCATTAATTTCTAAATCATCAAAATAAAATCCATCTCTTCTACCAAACCCATTTGTAACTATTTTAAATCTAATTAAGATTGTTTCCTCTAAATAATCAGTAAGAGAAATTTTTTCTTGAACCCAATCATCTTGATTACCTGAGTAGAGTGGTTCATTGTATGCATTTTGATGATTTCCACCACCACTTTGAGTATATACCCCACATTGAGGTATCCAATAGTCACCATTGTCTGTTGAAACTTCCAACTGTACATAATCAAAATTACTTTGAATTTCCCATTTGGTATTGAATGTTATTTCAGCATAAGTATATCCACTTAAATCAATTTCTTCACTCAGAGTTATAGTAGAATTCTGATTATTATAGTAATTACTATCGGGTGAATCTGTGATGGATGTGCTAGCGCTAAAGTAGTCTTCATTTGTGAGAGCCCAATTGTTAGAGTTTGTAGACCAATTATTTGAAAAATCATTTTCCGAATCAGTATATATAGCAGAGTATTCTCCGAATATTTTTGTTACTAAATACTCCTTATCAAATGATCCATTATTCAAAACTAGTTTATAGGAAATATCATCACCAACATTAATATCACTGTTTAAAGTAATTAAAAATGAATCTTCAATTGTTTCACCAAGGTCTAACAGGTTATGATAATTAATAGCCTCAACTGAGGAGATATTTTCTGAAACTGGAACAAAACTTACACTAAAATCTCCAGACTCACTAATACCTAACCTTTGTAAATCATAAGTACTATTAAATGACAGCCCTTCAATTGTGTATAAAGAGGTTTCATTAAGTATTGCATAGTTATTGACTAATCTTGCAGCATTTAGATTTAAAAAAATCATTTCTTTACACAGATCTTCAATTGATGATGCGGCTGGCCAAAAAGAAGAACCTATTTCGGGGGTCATTGCAAATATTTTATCTCTAGTTTCCCCGCTTTCTGTTGTTAACATTCCGTACATAAAATCATCACTATCTCCAGCTGCGGGGTACAGTTCGGAACTAAGAATATTCTCATAACCATTTTCCTGAACTAGTAAACTAGATATATTTTCAAATACTTCATTGTCTTCAGTAAGCTGGTTATAATCATACCCAAAAGGATATAATAGTAAATTACTGTAAGAATGGTTATTTAGAGCTAGCTTAAAATCATTGCTTTCAACAAAATACCTGATTGCACTATTTTCAGATTCTGAAAAAGGTTCTGACCCTGCATAGGTGTCATTTCCGGTATTATTGGAAGTTCCAGCTGTATTCCATACTTCATTTCCATTATTATCTATGTACGAATAGTTTCTATTGTTATCTACCCCGTGGGTATTAAACCTGTTTTTTCGCCACATTCCACCTCCTTGTGGTTCATCAGTTTCGTTATAAATATAACCGTCTGGGTTAACACATGGGATGAAATATAATTCAGTATTATCAACTATATCTTTAATTTCTTGATCAGTCTCATAGTTTTCTAATAAGTACCACATATAAAATACAAGTTGCTGTAATGAGGCAGGTTCTCTAGCGTGATGAACAGCTGTATATAAAACTTCAGGTTCACTTTCATTAGTGTTTGGGTTATCTGAAATTTTCACCCATTGTAAAAATCTTTCTTCATAGGTTTGGTGGGGATGTGGTTCTGAACTTATACTTTCATCTTTCAAATCACTCCTTATTGATATTAAGTTTGGAAATAGCTGATTCATTTCATCTAGCTCATCTAGCATTTCTGAATAAGTATAAAAGCCGCCAAAGTCATTTCCATCTTTTATATTATAATTTTGAGGAGTTGTATATGAAAAGCTTTCTCCTGTATCGCAATTAAAATTTTTTGATTCACTAGCTGAGACATAATCTTTATGGTTTGGATTATTTCTATTTCTATAATAGGAAGAGACATCATTAATTACAATTGAATAATCAAAATTTAACTCATTTAATAAAACTATTTCGGATTCAGAAAAATCAGACTCGAAATACTCATTTTTTTTATGAATACCATGATCTATACTTATCCCAGAGTTAATAAGCATATTAAATTCTAGAGAATTATTATATTCTATTTTAACGCGATGATATAATTCTTTATTATTTGAGAATGAATTTGTGAAATATAAGCCGATTAATACAACTAAAATTTTTTTCATTTATGTGTGTTAAAAAATAAGTTTATGGTAAATATTACTCGTTATTGATTATCCAATTTTTAGCATTTGTAAATGCCTTAATCCATGGGGAAATTTCATCGCTCCTGCCATCTAAATAATTTGCCCAGTTCCATTGAAATATTGATCTCTCAATATGAGGCATTGTAACTAAATGTCTTCCAGATTTATCAGACAACATTGCTGTATTATAGTCAGATCCGTTTGGATTTGAAGGGTAGTTATTATAAGTGTATTTTGCTACTATATTATATTCTTCTTCTCTGTGGGGTAATTTGAATTTACCTTCTCCATGACTAATCCATACACCTAAATTAGCTCCTTCTAAGTTTGAAAGCATTATTGAATTATTTTTCTGAATACATACTGATGTAAATGCACTCTCATGTTTATTAGAATCATTAAAAGTCATTTTTCCATGATTCTTATGCTCAGGATTAATTAAATCTAATTCCATAAATAGCTGACAGCCGTTACATATCCCAACTGATAGTGTATCTTTTCTTTTTATGAAATTTTCTAAGGAAGATTTAGCTTTTTGATTGTATTTAAATGCTCCTGCCCATCCTTTTGCAGATCCAAGTACGTCAGAGTTAGAAAATCCACCTACAGCTCCTATAAATTGAATTTCTTCTAAGTTTTCTCTACCAGATATTAAATCTGTCATATGAATATCCTTTACATCAAAACCAGCCAAATACATTGCATTAGCCATTTCTCTCTCACTGTTACTTCCTTTTTCTCTAATTATAGCAGCTTTTGGTCTACTAATTGATTTGTCTATGTGAGGTATTTGACCATTAAAATTACTTGGAAAATTAAACTCTAATGGTTGTTTTTTATAATTTTCAAATCTTTCTTTAGCAAGATTGTTAGAGGTTTGTTTTTTGTCTAATAACAAAGAAGTATTGTACCAGTGATCTCTATATTCTTCAATATCTATATTAAAATCATCATTAAAATTTTTAATAATCAAATTATTAGATTTTGTAGTTTCTCCAATTTTGAAAAACTCTATATTCTCACTGTTAAATAAATTTTCTAAAGAACTATCTTTAGATTGAATAATCAAGCCTGAATTTTCTGAAAATAACAGTTTTATAGAGTCTTTTTCGTTCAACTCATCAAAGCTTAAATTAGCACCAATATTATTATCTGAAAAGCACATCTCACATAAGGTAGTTATTAAGCCTCCTGCTGAAATATCATGACCAGCAACAATTAAGTCTTTAGTTATCAAATTTTGAACTGCATTAAAGACTTTCAAAAGATAATTTGAGTCTTTAATTGTGGGAGTTTCACAACCAATTTTATTTAATGTTTGTGCGAATGAACTTCCTCCAAGTTTATAATCATCTTGAGAAAGATTTAAGTAATAAATATTTCCTTTATTTAGTTTAAATAGTGGCTCTACTACATTATTTATATTACTACATTCTGCTGCTGCTGAGATTATAACTGTACCAGGCGCTAGAACTTCTTTATCAGAATATTTCTGCTTCATAGATAAAGAATCCTTTCCTGTAGGTACATTAATTCCAAGTTCAATAGCAAATTTAGATATTGACTCTACTGCATCATAAAGCCTACTATCTTCTCCATTATTATTACAAGGCCACATCCAGTTTGCAGATAATGATATTCCTTTTATCCCTTTTGTAAGTGGAGCCCATATTATATTACTCAATGCTTCAGCTATACTATTTCTACTTCCAGCTACTGGGTCAATTAAGCCGGAAATAGGGGAGTGGCCAATTGATGTAGCAACCCCATTTGAGCTATTAAAGTCTAAAGCCATAACACCACAATTATTTAATGGTAGTTGTAAAGGACCTACACATTGTTGTTTAGCTACTTTTCCTCCAACACATCTATCAACTTTATTTGTTAGCCAATCTTTACATCCTACAGCCTCTAATTTAAACAGCTGTTTTAAGTAGTCATAAAAATCATTTTTATCATAACCTATGGAACTATAATTGATAATTTTTTTATTATCTATCATAACAGTTTCAGGAGAGCTGCCAAAAAAATTATCTAATGATAAGTCCAAAGGGGTATTTCCATTTGATTTTGACTTAATAGTAAATCTATTGTTGTTGGTTACTGTTCCTACTTCATAAATCGGGGCTCTTTCTCTTTTAGCAATCTTATTTAAAATGTCTACTTTTTTAGGGTTTATTATAAGACCCATTCTTTCTTGAGATTCGTTTCCTATAATTTCTTTA
>CAJVXR010000020.1 GCA_913009535.1 uncultured Flavobacteriales bacterium
GTCTTGATCAAGATATGATGCAAAAAAACCTAACATGTAAATCCTTAAAAGATGCGCAAAAAAACATGATAATATTTAGTATTGTTTTGGTTATTGTAACTTTTTTGTTTTTATTATTAGGCGCATTATTATTTATTTATTCTTCAAGATTTGATATTATAATTCCTGAACTTAACGGCTCTGTAAATACTGATTTACTATTTCCTGAAATTGCACTAAATAGTGGATTAGGCAGCTTAATTGGAATAACATTTTTACTAGGTTTAATTGCCGCTGCTTATAGTAGTGCCGATAGCGCTTTAACTTCGCTTACAACTTCGTACTGTGTTGATTTTATTGATTTAAAAAATAAAAGCATAGAATATCAAATTAAAGTTAGAAAAAGGACCCATATAGTTATGAGTTTTGTCCTAATTATAGTAATTATTATTTTCAAAAATTATTTAACCACAAGTGTGTTAGATGGTTTATTAATTTTAGCAGGTTACACATATGGTCCGTTATTAGGTTTATTTGCTTTTGGAATTTTCACAAATTATAAAATTCATGATAAATACGTTTGGATTGTTACATCTCTATCTGTTTTAATAATGATTTTTATTGGAAACTTAGACCCCTCTTATTTAGGTGGATATAAAATAGGATACGAACTACTTCCTTTAAATGGACTACTAACTTTTATTGGCTTAATATTGATTCGTAGAAAGTAATACTAAAGTACAAGCTTCAATATAATCGATAGATTCATTTTTTAATAATAAATAAAACTCTTCGTTTTCAGTTCCGGGGTTAAAAATTACTCTTTTAGGGTTTAAAGAGATAATATAATCATAATAATCTCTTTGTCTTACACTATTTAGATATAATGTGACAGTGTGAATATTATTAAAACTAATAAAATCTTTTTCTATTAAAGCTTTGTCAATAGTTCCAGTTTTTGAACCAATAGCCTTAACATTAATATTGTTTAAAAGCAGTCTTTTTACTGCCATATTTGAATAGCGATCAGGATTTAAAGAAGCACCTAGTACTAAAGTTTTTTTTACCATCGTATAATAACAGACCCCCAAGTGAATCCTGCTCCAAAAGCAGCAAGAACTACCAAATCATTATCCTTTATTTTGCCTTGTTCCCAAGCTTCTGTAAGAGCAATTATAACTGAAGCAGCCGTAGTATTGCCATAACGCATTATATTGTTATAAACCTGATCATCTGAAAGTTTAAATCTACGCTGAACAAATTGAGAAATTCTTAAATTAGCTTGATGGGGAATTAGCAAATCAATATTTTCACTCTTCAAATTATTGGCTTCTAAACCATCTACTATAGCTTCAGAAAAACGAGTCACTGCATTTTTAAAAACAAATTGTCCATTCATATATGGATAAAACGATAGATCGTCGGGATCATTTTCAGCTAATATTTCAGGAACCCATCTCCCTGTATGAGGACCATCCATCATTAATTCTCTAGCATGTTTACCCTCAGAATAAAGATGAGAAGATAATATTCCTTTTCCTTTTACTTCACTTCTGGATAAAATTGCAGCACCTGCTCCGTCACCAAAAATAACAGTAATCCCTCTTCCTCTTGTAGTCTTATCCAATGCTCCAGAATGATTTTCAGATCCTATAACTAAAATATTCTTATACATACCCGTTTTTATAAACTGATCTGCAACAGAAATTGCATAGATAAAACCAGAACATTGATTACGAACATCTAAAGCACCAATTGTAGGCATATCTAGCATGTCCTGAACACGAACTCCTCCTCCTGGAAAATACATGTCTGGACTTAATGTAGCAAATATGATAAAATCTATATCATTTTTTTTTAAACCGGACCTCTCAATTGCTATTTTTGAAGCTTTTACAGCCATTGTAGACGTGTTATCATCAGTTTTGGGATCAATCCAACGTCTTTCTTTAATTCCTGTTCTTTCTTGAATCCATTCATCTGTAGTATCCATTATTTTTAACAAATCATTGTTAGTTACTATGTTATCAGGAACATAATAACCAAGACCACTAATTTTTGAATTGAACATAAATATATAGTTGTTGTTTAGTGCAATTTAAATAAAAAATAATCAATCAATAATATAAAAAAAAATCATTAAATAGTGTCAATTTGTCACTAACAGTTGTTTGGTATATGATTTGATTTATTTAAAAAAAAAATAATCATGGCAAAAGGTAAAATTAACGTATCGGTTGAAAATATATTTCCACTAATTAAGAAGTTTCTATACAGTGATCACGAAATATTTCTTAGAGAACTAATATCAAATGCAACCGATGCTACTTCTAAATTAAAACACTTAAGTAGTATTGGAGAAAATAAAATCAAAATAGACAATCCTATTATTGAAATAAAAATTGATAAAAAGGGAAAAAAATTACATATTATAGATCAAGGTATAGGTATGACTATTGATGAGGTTAAAAAATATATTAACCAAGTGGCATTTTCAGGTGCAGAAGAGTTTTTAGAAAAATATAAAGATTCGGCAAAAGACACCGGAATAATTGGTCATTTTGGACTTGGATTTTATTCAGCGTTCATGGTAGCTGAAAAAGTAGAAATAAACACAAAATCTTACAAGGATGATAGCGGAGCTCATTGGATTTGTGATGGATCTCCTGAGTATACTCTTTCAAAAAGCGACAAAAAAGATAGAGGAACTGAAATAATTCTTCACATTGATAAAGATTCTAAAGAATTCTTAGAAGAATCAAGAATAAGAACCTTACTTTCTAAGTATAATAAGTTCATGCCAGTTCCAATCAAATTTGGAACTAAAGAAATAACTAATAAAATTGGAAAGGGAGATAAAGAAAAAGAAGTCAAAGAAACCGTTGATGATATTATTAACAACTCTAATCCAGCATGGACTAAAGCACCCTCTGATTTAGATGAAAATTCATACAAAGAATTTTACAGAGAGCTATATCCAATGCAATTTGAAGAACCTCTTTTTAATATTCATTTAAATGTTGATTACCCGTTTAATCTAACTGGAATATTATACTTTCCTAAAATTTCAAATGATATAAATGTTCAAAAAGATAAAATTCAGCTATATCAGAACCAAGTTTTTGTTACTGATAATGTAGAGGGAATAGTTCCAGAATTTCTAACTCTTCTTAGAGGTGTTATAGATTCACCTGATATACCTTTAAATGTTTCTAGAAGTTATTTACAAGCAGATGGAGCTGTAAAAAAAATAAGTAATTACATAACAAGAAAAGTAGGAGATAAATTAAATTCTCTTTTTACTAAAAATCGTGAAGAATTTGAGAAAAAATGGAATGATATTAAAGTTGTTATAGAATACGGAATGCTTAGCGAAGAAAAGTTTTATGATAAAGCTCAAAAATTCGCTTTATATCCAACGGTGAATGATGAATTTTTCACTTTTCAAGAGTTAAAAGATAAAATTTCTAAAACTCAAACTGATAAAGATGAAAAACTAATTATTCTTTATGCATCTAATAAAGATGAACAACACCCATACATCGAAGCGGCTAAAGAAAAAGGATATGAAGTTCTTTTACTAGATTCTCCAATAATAAGTCATCTGATACAAAAAATTGAATCAAGTAATGATAAAGTTGCTTTTTCAAGAGTTGATGCAGATGTAATAGATAAATTAATCAAAAAAGATAGTGAAGAAATTTCAAAACTTGATGAAAAAGAAAAAGACAAATTAAAGGGTGTAATTGAAGAATTTGTTCCAAAAGAAAAGTATACAGTTCAACTAGAAGCTATGGATAGTGATGCAGCTCCATTTACAATTACCTTTCCAGAATTCATGAGAAGGATGAAGGAAATGCAACAAAGTGGAGGTAACAGTATGTTTGGAAATATGCCAGAGATGTATAATTTAATAATTAATGTAAATAATCCAATCTGTTCTGAAATATTAAAATCAAAAAACAAGGATAAAAAGAAAAGATTAATTAATCAATCTTTAGATCTTGCAAAATTATCTCAAAACTTGTTAAAAGGAGAAAACTTAACGTCATTTATTAAAAGAAGTCTAGATTTTATAAAATAATTGTATTGAAAAATTTGAATGCATATATAATTGGATTGATTTATATATGTGCTGGAATAGCTCATTTTACTAATTCTGAGTTTTATATACAAATGATGCCAAGCTACCTTCCCTATCATTGGGAATTAGTTTTGGCAAGTGGTATTGTTGAAGTAATTTTAGGAATTGGAGTAGTCTTTAAAAAATACAGAAATCTTTGCCTATGGGGAATCATAATAATGTTACTGATATTCCTTTCTGTTCATTTTAATATGTTAATTCCCAATTACAGTTTAGGTGCTCCTGTTTATTTATTAGTTATTAGAATTATTGTTCAATTTGGTTTAATTTATTGGACTTGGAAAAGTATAAATCCAATAAGTAAATGATTTATTTTTTAACTAAAATAAATTTTATCATATTTACAATCCAAATTACAAAACTTTGAAAAAATTTATTTTATTATTTCTTTTTTTTTTAACTATTAGTTGTTCAAATAAAAAAAAGCAAATGAATGTCAATGTATCTATTGACGGTTTCAAAAAAGGAAATATCTATCTTCAAAAAATACAAGACTCAACTTTAATAAATATTGATTCGGTTTTTGTTGATGAAAAAGGGGCAATTGTTTTAAATTATGAAATTAGTTCTCCTGAAATTTTTTATTTAAACCTTGATGTTTCTAAAAATGATAATAGAATAGAATTTTTTGGTGAAAAAGGAGATATTTTTATAAAGACTAGTCTCAAAAAATTTAATTCTGAATTTGATATTTCTGGATCTTATAATGACTCTATTTACAGAGGATATTTAAAAATCATTAAACAATTTAACTTCAAAAGACTAGATTTAATCAAATTATCTTTGGTAAAATCTCAAAAAAAACAATTAGATAGCGTTAAGTTAATTGAGAATAAAATACAAAATTTAGACAAAAGACAGTATCTCTACAGTCTTAATTATTCTGTTACTAATGGAAACAGTCATGTAGCTCCATTTATTGCTTTAAATGAATTTTCTCAAGGAAGTAAAATAATATTAGATACAATAAAGAATTCTTTAAATAAAGATGTTTTGAATTCAAAATACGGGAAATTACTAGAAAAGACTATTAGTCTAAAATAATCTATAACTCATTAAAAGATTTAACCAACTCACTAGCTTTTTGGGTTAATTCTAAACTGATAGACTTGTAATGTGTATTTTTATTTTTTACGTCTTTTTGATGTATTTTTTTAATTAACAAATCAAATACTACAAAACATTCATCTGTTAATTTTTCGCTTTTTTTAAGATCTTTTTCTGAACTCTCTAGCTCCCATAAATTAATGTTTTGAATGATTTCACCAATTACATTATTCAAATCTTTTTTTAAATTTTTTATACTAGCCATTTTTTATTATTTAATTACCATTGTATTTAACAAAATTTCTAGGAGTTTCGTATAATGTCACTTCTAACCCTTTAGCCATCTCAATTTCTTTTCTTAAAATATTCCATATAAAAATACAAATATTTTCAGCTGTAGGAACTACTTTCTTGAAATAATCTATATCTAAATTTAGATTTTTGTGATCTAAAATATTTTCTATTTTGTTTTTAATAATATCTTTTAAATCTTTTAAATCAATAACCATTCCAGTTAACGGATCAACATCTCCGGTAATATCCACTATTATTTCATAATTGTGCCCATGATAATTTGTGTTACTACAAATTCCAAATATTTCCATGTTTTTCTTGTCACTCCAATTCTCAACAAACAATCTATGAGCTGCATTAAAATGCGCTTTTCTGCTTACGGTTACTTTCATTTAATTAATATTTTTATAAAATTTTTCAAAAATTATTTTAAACCATACTGTATATGATTTGGGGTTAATAACTAAATCATTGCTTAAAGCATCTAAATCAACCCACTTCCAATCACAAACCTCTAATTCATTAATTAAAGGATCCTTATTATATTTACCCAAAAGGACATGGTCATATTCATGTTCTGTTAAACCGTTATCCAATCTAGCTTTGTAGACAAAAGAAAATAAATTATTAAGTTGTGTTTTAAAACCCATTTCTTCATCAAGTCTCCTTATTCCAGCATCTATTACCGATTCTCCGTCTCTGGGATGGCTACAGCAAGTATTAGTCCATAACCCAGGTGAGTGATATTTATTTAATGCTCTTTTTTGGAGAAGTAGCTGTTTATTATCATTAAGAATAAAAACAGAAAAAGCTCTGTGAAGCAAAGCTTTTTCATGAGCCTCAATTTTTTCCATTAAACCTAATTGATTATCATTATCATCAACTAATATCACCATTTCATTAACCATTTATCAAAGTTACAAAATTTGAAATATTAAATATTATAAATTAAAAAAACAACGCTATTTTTGAATATTAAAATTAATATGAGATTCAAAGAAGAAATTAATAAGAGAAGAACATTCGGAATTATTTCTCATCCGGATGCAGGTAAGACTACTTTAACCGAGAAACTACTTTTATTTGGAGGTGCTATAAATGAGGCTGGAGCTGTAAAATCTCATAAAATTAAAAGAGGAGCGACTAGTGACTTTATGGAAATTGAAAGACAACGAGGGATTTCTGTGTCAACTTCAGTTCTAGCTTTCAATTATAATGAAAGAAAAATTAATATTTTAGATACACCAGGGCATAAGGATTTCGCAGAAGACACTTTTAGAACTCTTACAGCCGTAGATAGTGTAATTGTAGTCATTGATGTAGCCAAAGGAGTAGAAGAACAAACTGAAAAGCTAGTTGAAGTTTGTAGAATGAGACAGATTCCTGTCATAGTATTTATAAATAAACTGGACAGAGAAGGTAAAGATGCTTTTGACTTATTAGATGAATTAGAAAAAAAATTGAAATTCAATGTTTGCCCTCTTAGTTTTCCTATTGGAATGGGATACGATTTTCAAGGAATTTATAATATTTGGGAGAAAAATTTAATGCTTTTTAATCAAGACAATAAACAAAGGATATCAAAAACAGTAAACATCACTGATTTAGAAGACAAAAGTTTAAATGAATTTATAGGAGAAAAGCCATCTAAAAAATTAAAAGAAGAAGTTAATATAATTAAAGAAGTTTATCCAAAATTTAATCAATGTGATTATTTAAGTTGTAAACAACAACCTGTATTTTTCGGATCAGCTTTAAATAATTTTGGAGTAAAAGAACTACTTGATTGCTTTATATCAATAGCACCTTCCCCTTTGCCTAAGGAAAGTATTGAGAGGATTATTAATCCAAATGAATTAAAATTTTCAGGTTTTGTATTTAAAATACATGCAAATATGGATCCTAAACACAGAGATAGATTAGCCTTTATTAAAATAGTTTCTGGAATATTTAAAAGAAATAAACCGTATCATCATGTACGAATAAATAAAAATTTTAAGTTTAGTAGTCCAAATGCATTTTTTGCAGAAAAAAAAGAAATTGTAAATGAGTCATATCCTGGTGATATTGTTGGCGTACATGATTCTGGAAACTTTAAAATAGGAGATTCCTTTACAGAAGGAGAAAAAATTAATTTTAAAGGAATACCAAGTTTTTCGCCTGAACATTTTAGATTTATAAACAACCAAGACCCTATGAAATCTAAACAATTAGCGAAAGGGATTGACCAATTAATGGATGAAGGAGTTGCCCAATTATTTATACTTGAATTAAACGGAAGAAAAATAATTGGAACTGTTGGTGCACTTCAATTTGAAGTTATACAGTATAGATTAGAACACGAATATGGAGCAAAATGTTCTTATGAAAATATCAATATTCATAAAGCATGTTGGGTAGAAAGTACTGAAAAAATTAGTAGTGATTTTATTGAATTTAAAAAATTAAAAAATAAATTTTTAGCTAAAGATAAAAGTAAAAATTTAGTTTTTTTAGCTGACTCATCTTTCTCATTAGAGATGACGAAACAAAAATTTAAATCAATAAAATTTCATTATAAATCTGAATTTTAACTAGGCTTCCGCGGTAGGACCAAAGTTTAAATTAACAGATTGTTGTTTATCATAATCTTTAATCTCTCCATGGGACTTTTCAAATCTTGAAATATTTTCATTTAATGCCTTTGAAAATCTTTTTGCATGTTGTGGAGTCAAAATTATTCTCGACTTTACCTTAGCCTTTGGTACTCCAGGCATAATATTAATAAAATCAACTACAAACTCGGAAACAGAGTGATTTATTAATGCTAAATTAGAATAAGTTCCTTGAGCTAAATTTTCATCTAACTCAAGGTTTATATTTCCTTTCTTCTCATTCATATTTTTCATTATAGATCTATTTTTTTAGCAGCAAGTAATTCTTCGTACTCATCAGCATAACCTACAATTATATCATTAAATTTTCTATTTCCTGTACCGGCAGGAATTTTATGCCCTACAATAACATTTTCTTTTAACCCCTCTAAACCGTCTATCTTACCAGCAACGGCAGCCTCGTTAAGTACTTTGGTAGTTTCCTGAAAAGAAGCAGCAGATATAAATGATTTAGTTTGTAATGAGGCTCTAGTTATTCCTTGTAAAATAGGTGTAGCAGTAGCATTTACAGCATCTCTTGCAATTACAAGTTCTTTATCTTCTCGTTTAATAAGAGAATTTTCGTCTCTTAATTCTCTAGCACTAACAATTTGACCTTCTTTGAAATTTTCAGACGCTCCAACAGATTCTACAATTTTTTTACTAAACAGATTGTCATTTTCTTTAATAAAATCATTTTTATGAATTAACTGACCTTCAAGAAAAGTAGTATCACCTGAATCTTGAATTTTAACTTTTTGCATCATTTGTCTTATTAAAACTTCAAAATGTTTGTCATTAATTTTAACGCCTTGTAATCTGTAAACCTCTTGAACTTCATTTACTAAATATTGTTGCACAGCTGAAGGTCCTTTTATATTTAAAATGTCATTAGGCGTAATAGAACCATCGGACAATGGCATTCCAGCTTTAACAAAATCGTTTTCTTGAACTAAAATTTGATTAGATAATTTTACTAAATATTTCTTTATTTGTTCTGTTTTAGATTCAACAATTATTTCTCTATTTCCTCTTTTAATTTTACCAAAACTAACTACTCCATCAATTTCACTAACAACAGCAGGATTGGATGGATTTCTAGCTTCAAATAACTCAGTGATTCTAGGAAGACCCCCAGTAATATCACCGGATTTTGCAGATTTTCTTGGAATTTTAACTAATATCTTACCTTCTTCAACTTTATCTCCATCATTAATCATTAAATGGGCACCTAGAGGAAGATTATAAGTTCTTAAGTTTTTACCCTTCTTATCGTTAATTAATAAAGTGGGAACCACTTTTTTATTTCTAGATTCTGAAATGACTTTTTCTTTAAATCCTGTTTGTTCATCAATTTCTACCTGATAAGTTACTCCCTGTTCAATATTTTCATATTCAATAACTCCTCCAAATTCAGAAATGATTACTCCGTTATATGGATCCCACTGACAAACAACATCATCTTTTTTTAATTTTTGTCCATTCTTGATGAGAATGGTAGATCCATAAGGGATAATATTAGTACTAAGTACAATACCAGTCTTATTATCTAGTAACTTTAATTCACATGTTCTAGAAATAACAACGTTAGTAACATTACCATCAGCATCTTTACTTTTAACTGTCTTTAAATCATCTATTTCCGCAAGACCATCAAATTTAACAATCAAATTATTTTCTTCAGAAATATTTCCAGCAATACCACCTACGTGGAATGTTCTCAACGTTAACTGAGTACCAGGCTCACCAATTGACTGGGCAGCTACTACTCCAACTGCCTCTCCATTTTGAACCATTTTACCGGTTGCAAGATTTCTTCCGTAACATTTAGCGCAAATTCCTTTAGGAGATTCACAAGTTAAAGGAGATCTAACTTCAACGGTATCTATTGATGTATTTTCTATTTGTTTAACTATTTTATCAGAAATTTCAACTCCGGAATTAACAATAATTTCATTTGTAACTGGGTGGTATATATCATGTAATGATACACGTCCTAATATTCTTTCGCCAAGAGATTCAACTTCTTCTTCATTCTTCTTAAGAGATTCGACTGAAATGCCTCTTAAAGTATTACAATCCTCAAAATTAACAATAACGTCCTGAGCAACATCAACTAGTCTTCTAGTTAGGTATCCAGCATCAGCTGTTTTTAAGGCTGTATCTGCTAAACCTTTTCTAGCTCCGTGAGTAGAAATAAAATACTCTAAAATTGATAATCCTTCCTTAAAATTTGAGAGAATAGGGTTCTCTATAATTTCTCCTCCACTAGAACTAGCTTTTTTAGGTTTTGCCATCAAACCTCTCATTCCTGTAAGCTGTCGTATTTGTTCTTTTGATCCACGAGCTCCTGAATCAAGCATCATAAATACAGAATTAAATCCTTGTTGATCTTGGCTAATTCTTTTCATAGCTAACTCGGTTAAAGTAGCATTTGCAGATGTCCAAACATCAATTACTTGATTGTATCTTTCGTTATTTGTAATTAAACCCATGTTGTAGTTAGCTTTAATTGAGTCAACTTCGACGTTAGCTTCTGCTATCATTTCATGTTTTTCTGGTGGGATAATAATATCTCCAAGACTAAATGACAATCCTCCTTTAAACGCAAAAGAGAATCCCATATCTTTAATTTTATCTAAGAATTCAGCAGTCTCTGGTACGCTAGTTACTTTTAGAATATTTCCAATAATATCACGAAGTGATTTTTTAGTTAAGACCTCGTTAATAAAACCTGCCTTTTCTGGAACTACTTGATTAAATAATACTCTTCCAACAGTTGTTTCAATAATTTTATTAACTAATTCACCTGATTCATTAAAGTCTTTTGCTCTAATTTTTATCATAGCGTTTAGTTCGACTATTTCTTCATTATAAGCTATATTAACTTCTTCAGAGGAATAAAAAGTCAAACCTTCACCTTTTACTTTATATTTTTCAGTAGATTTTAATAATTTAGTCATATAATATAATCCTAAAACCATATCTTGAGAAGGTACAGTTATCGGAGAACCATTAGCAGGATTTAGAATATTATGTGAAGCTAACATTAATAACTGTGCCTCAAGAATTGCTTCTGGCCCCAAAGGTAAATGAACAGCCATTTGATCACCATCAAAATCTGCGTTAAAAGCGGTACAAACTAAAGGATGTACCTGGATAGCCTTACCTTCTATCAAACTAGGTTGAAAGGCTTGTATACCAAGTCTGTGAAGGGTTGGGGCTCTGTTCAACAGTACAGGATGCCCTTTTAAAACATTTTCAAGAATATCCCAAACCAAAGGTTCTCTTCTGTCGATAATTTTTTTAGCTGACTTTACTGTTTTTACAATACCCCTTTCAATTAACTTTCTAATAATAAAAGGTTTGTACAGTTCCGCTGCCATATCTTTGGGTAGACCACATTCATAAAGTTTTAATTCAGGTCCTCCAACAATAACTGATCTAGCTGAATAATCAACTCTTTTACCCAAAAGGTTTTGACGGAACCTTCCTTGTTTTCCTTTTAGAGAGTCTGACAAGGATTTTAACGGACGATTTGCATCAGTCTTAACAGCTGAAGATTTTCTAGTATTATCAAAAAGAGAATCTACAGATTCTTGTAGCATTCTTTTTTCATTTCTTAAAATTACTTCAGGAGCTTTTATTTCAACTAATCTTTTTAATCTATTGTTTCTTATTATTACTCTTCTGTATAAGTCATTTAAATCTGATGTTGCAAATCTACCTCCATCTAACGGAACTAAAGGACGAAGTTCAGGTGGAATAACAGGGATAGCCTTTAAAACCATCCATTCTGGTTTATTTTCTCTATTGATATTGGAATCTTTAAAAGATTCTACAACTTGAAGTCTTTTTAAGGCCTCCATTTTTCTTTGTTTAGAAGACTCAGTGTTTGCTTTATGTCTTAACTCATATGAAAGTTCATTTAGATCAATTCTAGATAGAAGCTCAATTAAGCATTCAGCACCCATTTTAGCTATAAACTTGTTTGGATCTTCATCATCTAAAAATTGATTTTCTTGAGGAAGATTATCAACAATATTCATGTATTCTTCTTCAGTTAGAAAGTCCATTTTATTAATAGGCTCTCCTTCAATATTTACAGCTAATCCTGCCTGAATGACTACGTATCTTTCGTAATAAATAATCATATCAAGTTTTTTAGAAGGTAAACCTAATAAATAACCTATCTTATTTGGTAAAGAACGAAAGTACCATATGTGAGCTACTGGAACCACTAGATTAATGTGTCCAACCCTGTCTCTTCTAACTTTTTTTTCTGTAACCTCAACACCACATCTATCACAGATAATACCTTTATATCTGATTCTTTTGTACTTACCGCATGCACATTCAAAATCTTTTATAGGTCCAAAAATTCTTTCACAAAACAAACCATCTCTTTCAGGTTTGTGAGTTCTATAATTAATTGTTTCTGGTTTAAGAATCTCACCTCTTGATGAAGCTAAAATAGTTTCGGGAGAAGCAAGTCCTATCGAAATTTTTGAAAATTTCTGAGATTTATTAATTTCAATTTTTCTTGACATAATTAACTGTGTTTTTATTCTTCTAGTCTAATATCTAGACCTAGACCTTTAAGTTCGTGCATTAATACATTAAATGATTCTGGTAAACCCGGGTTAGGCATTGATTCACCTTTAACAATTGCTTCATAAGCCTTTGCTCTTCCTTGGACATCATCAGATTTTATTGTTAAAATTTCTTGCAAAGTACTTGATGCTCCGTAAGCTTCAAGAGCCCATACCTCCATTTCCCCAAATCTTTGTCCACCAAATTGTGCTTTTCCACCCAACGGCTGCTGAGTAATTAACGAATATGGACCAATTGATCTCGAATGCATTTTATCATCAACCATGTGACCTAATTTCAACATATAAATAACTCCAACAGTAGCTGGCTGATCAAATCTTTTTCCGGTTCCACCATCATAAAGATAAGTGTGACCGAATTTAGGTAAGCCTGCTTCTTCAGTTAATTCATTTATTTGATCTAAAGTAGCTCCATCAAAAATTGGAGTAGAAAACTTCCTTCCTAACTTAAGTCCTGCCCAACCTAGCACTGTTTCATATATTTGACCAATGTTCATTCTTGAGGGAACTCCTAAAGGATTTAAAACTATATCTACAGGTGTTCCGTCTTCAAGGAAAGGCATATCTTCTTGCCTTACAATTCTAGCAACAATACCCTTGTTACCATGTCTTCCTGCCATTTTATCTCCGACCTTAAGTTTTCTTTTCTTAGCAATATATATCTTAGCCAATTTTAAAATTCCTGGTGGAAGTTCGTCACCAACAGAAATAGTAAACTTTTCACGTCTATGCATACCTTGAATATCATTCTCTTTAATCTTGTAATTGTGCAATAAAGTAACTACTAAAGCATTAGTGCTTTTATCAACTGCCCACTGACCAGACGCAATGTGAGTATACTCTTCAACTTGGTTAAGCATTTTTAAAGAATATTTTTTTCCTTTAGGAAGAATTTCTTCACCTAAATCATTAAATATTCCTTGGCAAGTTTTGCCACTTAAAATAACGTAAAGTTTTTCAACTAATTTATTTTTTAATTCTTTAAACTTATTGTCATATTGAACCTCAAGATCACTTAATAAATCTTTATCTTCAGATCTTTTCCTTTTATCTTTAATAGGTCTTGTAAATAATTTCTTATTAATAACTATTCCATTTAATGAAGGTGGTGCTTTTAAGGAAGCATCTTTAACATCTCCTGCTTTATCTCCAAATATAGCTCTAAGTAATTTTTCTTCTGGAGTTGGATCCGATTCACCTTTAGGAGTAATTTTTCCTATAAGAATGTCTCCAGGATGAACTTCTGCTCCAACTCTAATCATTCCATTTTCATCCAGATTGGCTGTAGCTTCTTCACTAACGTTTGGAATATCGTTAGTAAGCTCTTCCATACCAAGCTTGGTGTCTCTTACATCTAATGAATACTCATCAATGTGAAGCGAAGTAAAAACATCTTCTCTAACAACTTTTTCTGAAATAACTATAGCATCTTCAAAATTATATCCTTTCCAAGGCATAAAAGCAACTTTTAAATTTCTACCTAAAGCTAATTCACCTTTTTGAGTTGCATATCCTTCACATAAAACTTGGCCTTTTAAAACATCATCTCCTTTTTTTACAATAGGCTTTAAATTAATACATGAACCTTGATTGGTTTTTCTAAATTTTACCAAAGAATAAGTTTTTTCATCAATATCAAAACTCGTTAATTTTTGCTCACTTGTAAGTTTATACTTAAGTGTTATTTTCTGAGAATCAACGTAGGTAACTTTCCCGTCATGATCAGCATTAATTAATACTCTTGAATCTGAAGCAACTTGCCTTTCAAGACCAGTTCCGACGATGGGAGATTCTGGTCTAAGTAATGGGACAGACTGTCTCATCATGTTAGAGCCCATTAGAGCTCTATTAGCATCATCATGTTCTAAAAAGGGAATTAAAGACGCTGATATTGATGCAATTTGATTTGGAGCAACATCTGTATAATCAACTTGCGTTGGATCAATTACAGGATAATCTGCTTCTTGTCTAGCAATAACTTTTTCAGAAAGTATTTTTCCATTTTTATCTTTTGGAATATTGGCTTGTGCAATCAATTTACCTTCTTCTTCTTCTGCACTTAAATACGAATGATTTTTAAGATCAACCACTCCATTTTCAACTTTTCTATATGGTGTTTCTATAAATCCAAGGCTATTAACTTTTGCAAAAACTCCTAATGAAGATATTAAACCAATATTTGGACCCTCTGGTGTTTCAATTGGACATAATCTCCCATAATGAGTATAATGAACATCCCTAACTTCGAAGCCTGCTCTTTCTCTAGATAGACCACCAGGACCTAAAGCAGAAAGTCTACGTTTATGAGTTAACTCAGCTAAAGGATTTGTTTGATCCATAAATTGAGATAATTGATTTGTTCCAAAAAAAGAATTAATTACAGAAGATAATGTTTTAGCATTAATAAGATCGATAGGGGTAAATACCTCATTATCTCTAACGTTCATTCTTTCCCTAATAGTTCTAGCCATTCTGGACAAACCAACTCCAAATTGAGAAGAAAGCTGTTCACCTACTGTCCTTACTCTTCTGTTCGAAAGGTGATCTATGTCATCAATCTCAGCTTTAGAATTGATTAGTTCAATTAAGTATTTAATTATTGTAATTATATCTTGTTTAGTTAAAACTAACTTATCCATTTCAATGTTAAGTCCTAACTTTTTATTCATTCTATACCTTCCAACTTCTCCCAAGTTATATCTTTGATCGGAGAAAAATAACTTATCGATAATTCCTCTAGCTGTTTCTTCATCTGGCGGTTCAGCATTTCTTAATTGTCTATATATATGCTCAACTGCTTCTTTTTCAGAGTTAGTTGGATCTTTTTGTAAAGTATTGTGAATAATTGCATAATCTGAAAATTGACCATCAACTTTGTGTAAAAGAATGGTTTTCGCATTAGTATCTAAAATTTCTGCAATATTCTCTTTATCTATTATAACTTCTCTATCTAGAATAATTTCATTTCTTTCAATAGAAACAACCTCTCCTGTATCTTCATCAACAAAGTCTTCAAACCATGAGTTTAACACTCTGGCTGCTAATTTTCTTCCAATATATTTTTTTAATCCAGATTTTGAAACCTTAACTTCTTCAGCTAAATCAAATATTTCTAATATATCCTTATCTCTTTCGTATCCAATAGCTCTTAACAAAGTTGTAACAGGTAATTTCTTTTTTCTATCAATATATGCATACATTACACTATTAATGTCAGTTGCGAATTCGATCCAAGATCCCTTAAAAGGAATAACTCTGGCAGAATATAGTTTAGTTCCATTAGCATGGAAAGATTGACCGAAAAATACACCAGGAGATCTATGTAATTGAGATACTACAACACGCTCGGCTCCATTAATAATAAATGTCCCACTTGGTGTCATGTAAGGAATCACACCTAAATAAACATCTTGAACTATAGTTTCAAAATCTTCATGTTCTTCATCGTTACAGAAAAGTTTTAACCTTGCTTTCAATGGAACACTGTAGGTAAGTCCTCGTTCGATACATTCTTGAATAGAATATCTAGGTGGATCTACAAAATAATCCAAAAACTCTAAAACAAATTGATTTCTAGAGTCTGAAATAGGAAAGTTTTCTAAAAAAGTATTAAAAAGCCCTTCATCAGTTCTTTCATCTGATTTAGTTTCGAGTTGAAAAAAATCTCTAAAAGATTTAACCTGAACATCTAGAAAGTCAGGATAATTAGGGATGTCAGTAGCTGAAGCAAAGTTTAATCTATTTGTAATATTGTGCATTAAAATCAATTTAAATTAAAAGAACGAAAATTATTGGTACAGAACGTTAGTCCTATACCAAGGGAATTTTAAAAAACTAAGGCTAAGAGAGAATTATTTTAATTCCACTTCGGCTCCAGCTTCTTCAAGTGACTTTTTAAATCCTTCAGCTTCATCTTTTGAAACTGCTTCTTTAATGTTACTTGGTGCGTTATCAACAAGTTCTTTTGCTTCTTTTAAGCCTAAACCTGTTAATTCTTTAACGAGTTTTACAACTGCTAATTTCGAACCACCTGCTGCAGTTAAAACTACATCAAATTCTGATTTTTCTTCAGCTGCTTCAGCATCACCACCTGCTGCAGGACCAGCTGAAACTACTGCTGCTGCTGCTGGTTCAATACCATACTCACTTTTAAGAATTTCTGCTAACTCATTAACTTCTTTAACGGTTAGATTAACTAATTGTTCTGCAAAGTCTTTTAAATCTGCCATTTTATAAATATTTATTATTATTATTATTATTATTATTATTTACTCTTTTCTATCTCCAAGAGTTTTTAAAACTCCTGAAATTATTGAACCTCCTGATTGTAATGCGGAGATAAGGTTTTTTGTTGGAGATTGTAATAGCGATATAACCTCTCCAATTAATTCCTCTCTTGACTTGATATTAGCTAAAATACCAACCTGATCATCACCAAGATAAACAGCATCTTCGATAGCTGCACCTTTTAAAATTGGCTTTTCAGATTTTTTTCTAAACTCTTTAATCAATTTAGCAGGTGTATTACCAACTTCTGAATACATAAGCGCAGTATTTCCAACTAATACCTGATTTAATTCTCCAAAGTCTTTTTCAGAAGCCTCCATTGCTTTTGCGAGCAAAGTATTTTTAACAACCGAAAGTTTAATATTTGCTTTGAAACAAGCTCTTCTTAACTTACTTGTTTCAACAGCATTTAGACCTGAAGCATCTGTCATGTAAATATTGGTGTTTTCGCCTAGTTCAGCAGTCAACCTCTTAATTACTTTAGATTTTTCTTCTCTTGTCATTTTATTTTTTTTAACTAATATTAGTGTCAATATTAATACCTGGGCTCATTGTACTAGACATAGAAATACTCTTCAAATAAGTTCCTTTTGATGAATTAGGTTTAAGCTTTATTATGTTCTGAATTAATTCAAGTGAATTGACATATATTTTATCAGCATCAAATGATACTTTACCAATAGATGCGTGAATAATACCAGTTTTATCAACTCTAAAATCAATTTTACCAGCTTTAACATCTGATACAGCTTTGGCTATGTCCATTGTAACCGTTCCTGTTTTAGGATTAGGCATTAAACCTCTTGGACCTAATACTTTACCCAGAGGACCTAATTTACCCATAACACTTGGCATAGTTACAATAACATCGACATTTGTCCAACCATCCTTTATTTTCTGTAGATATTCATCCAAACCAACATAGTCAGCTCCAGCATCAGTAGCTTCTTTTTCTTTATCAGGTGTTACTAAGGCTAGAACTTTAACATCTTTTCCAGTTCCATTAGGAAGTGTAACAACACCTCTAACATTTTGATCAGCTTTTTTAGGATCAACTCCTAAACGAATGGCTAAATCAACGGAAGCATCAAAGTTGAAATTAGTAGCTTCTTTAACAACTGAAGAAGCCTCTTTTAATGTATAAGTCTTAGTATTATCAATTTTAGTTAAAGCAATTTTTCGCTTTTTTGAAATTTTTGTCATAATCTTAAATTAAAAATTAAAAAGGAGCTTGACCTTTGACTTTGATACCCATGGATCTAGCTGTTCCTGCAATCATCTTCATAGCAGACTCAACTGTAAATGAATTTAAGTCAACCATTTTATCTTCTGAGATCGATTTAATTTGATCCCAAGAAACAGTAGCTACTTTACTACGGTTAGGTTCGCCAGATCCTTTTTTAATCTTAGCTGCTTCCAATAACTGTACTGCTGCTGGTGGAGTTTTAACAACAAATTCAAAAGATTTATCCTTGTAAACTGTAATGGTTACAGGTAAAACTTTACCAGGTTTATCTTGAGTTCTCGAGTTAAACTGCTTACAAAACTCCATTATATTAACACCAGCTGCACCCAACGCAGGTCCAACAGGTGGTGAAGGATTGGCAGCACCTCCTCTTATTTGTAACTTCAGTACTTTTTCTATTTCTTTAGCCATTATTAATATTTATTATCTTTTAAATAATTGGAAGCTATTTAAAAAACGATTTATATTGTAACATTTATACCTTCTCAACTTGCATATATGATAGCTCCAAAGGAGTCTTTCTACCAAATATTTTTACCATAACTTCTAATTTTCTCTTCTCTTCATTAACTTTTTCAACAGTTCCATTAAAACCATTGAAAGGCCCATCTATAACTTTAATGTTTTCACCATTAACAAAAGGAATTGAGATATTTTCTATTTCAGATGATAGCTCATCAACTTTACCTAACATTCTATTGACTTCAACAGCTCTTAATGGAATAGGGTCACCACCTTTTGTTTCTCCTAAAAACCCAATTACATTGGGAAGAGATTTTATAACATGAGGGATTTCACCAGACAAATTAGCTTTTATCATAATATAGCCAGGAAAATAAACTTTTTCTTTATTTACTTTTTTACCCTTTCTAATTTGTACTACTTTTTGAGTAGGAACAAGTATTTCTTCAACAAGGTCAGAAAAACCAAGTCTATTAATTTCTGATTCCATGTAAGAACGTATTTTGTTTTCTTGACCGCTTACAGCCCTGACAACATACCACTTTTTAATATCTGTATCTGTCATATATATTAATTAATAAAATCGAAATAAACTTTTATAATTCTTGATAAAATAGTGTCAGCAACCCAAATAAGTAATGCAAAAATTATAGAAAAAACCAACACGACCATTGTAAGTCGAGAAAGTTCATTTGTAGGAGTCCAAGACACGTGTTCTTTCAACTCTGAAAAAGACTCTTTAATGTAAGAAACTATATTCATTTTCAAATTTTGCACGGGTTGAGAGACTCGAACTCCCGACACCTGGTTTTGGAGACCAGTGCTCTACCAACTGAGCTAAACCCGTCTCTAAATGGTGTCGTTTATTACACCCTAGATATTTAGCCATAAAAGGTATCCGCAAAATTGCAGATACCTTTTATGGTATTTATTAATTTATTTATTCTAAAATTTCAGTAACCTGACCAGCACCAACTGTTCTTCCACCTTCTCTAATAGCAAACCTTAATCCAACACTACAAGCAATTGGAGAAATTAAGTCTACTGTAATGGTAAGGTTGTCGCCTGGCATTACCATTTCTACACCTTTCGGAAGTTCAATATTTCCAGTTACGTCAGTTGTTCTAACATAAAACTGTGGTCTATAATTATTGTGAAATGGAGTGTGTCTTCCACCCTCTTCTTTCTTTAAAATATAAACTTCAGCTTTAAATTTACCATGTGGTTTAACAGATCCTGGTTTACATATAACCATTCCTCTAGTTATATCCGTTTTTTCGATTCCTCTCAAAAGGATACCTACATTATCACCAGCTTCACCTCTATCAAGAATTTTTCTAAACATTTCAACTCCAGTTACAGTAGAAGTAAGCTTTTCAGCTCCCATCCCTATAATATCAACCGAATCACCGGTATTTGCAACACCAGTTTCAATTCTACCAGTTGCTACAGTTCCTCTACCAGTAATTGAAAACACATCTTCAACAGGCATTAAGAAATCTTTTTCAATATCTCTTTTAGGAAGCTCAATCCATGTGTCAACATTTTTCATCAGCTCCATTACAGTATCAACCCATTTTTGTTCACCATTTAAAGCTCCAAGAGCTGATCCTAAAATAACAGGTCCATTATCACCATCATATTCATAGAAATTTAATAAGTCTCTAACTTCCATTTCAACAAGTTCTAACAATTCTTCATCGTCGACTTGATCTGCTTTATTAAGAAAAACTACAATACGAGGAATACCAACTTGTCTCCCTAAAAGTATGTGTTCTCTAGTTTGTGGCATAGGCCCATCAGAGGCAGCAACTACAAGAATTGCACCATCCATTTGAGCTGCACCAGTTACCATATTTTTAACGTAATCCGCGTGACCAGGACAGTCAACGTGTGCGTAATGACGATTAGCTGTCATGTACTCAACGTGAGATGTGTTAATTGTAATACCTCTTTCTTTTTCTTCTGGAGCATTATCAATTTGATCAAATGATCTTGCTTCAGAATAACCTGCATCAGCTAATACTT